>JAGCTG010000094.1 GCA_017963785.1 Bacteroidaceae bacterium
GTCAACAACATCCTTGGTGCCTACACCGTCGCGGCCGTCGCCGGCTGCTGCGGGCAGGATGGTGAATGCCTGAGCCTCGTCGGCAAAGCCGAACTCAGCGTTCAGACCCTTGTAGTCGTACCAGTCGTAGCCGTCGTAGGGAGTGGTGGCATCCCAAGTCTTGCTTGCATAGTCGACATACTTCCAGTAAGCGTTCTCAGTGAACGACTTGAGCAGGAAGGTTGCATTCTCGCCAACGGTATTTGCATCCTCGAGGGTCCAGATGTACTCGGGTGAGTAAACGAAGTTGTCGGTAGCAAAAGCATCAGCGTTTACACCCTCTTTTTCTCCGTCATAGAGATAGAAGTCGTTGTAAGCATTCTTGATGATGTAACTCTTGCCTGCCTCGGGAGCAGAAGGAGTAGCTGCGATCTCCCAATAGAGAGGCTTAGGATTAACCTCTTCATCGGCAACAGTCATCAGGTCTTCAGCTGTCTTGAGCAACTCGTCGTAAGTGGCAGCGGGCGTGACAACGTCGGTAGGACGATCGGTAACGGCTGCATTGATAGCTGCAACAGCATCCTTGAGAGCCTGCTTGATTTCGTCGGAGAGCAGTGACTCAGCGGATGTGTAGTCCGCTATGAGCGCGGCAGAGGTAGTGACGAGGTCGTTCATGCGCTGGAAGGAAGCGCTGGCGGCTGCGTCGGCAGCAGCAGTAGCCTCGATGATGGCAGCAGCATCCTCGTCGGTAACGGGGATAAGCTCCCAAGCATTGTACCACTTGTAGTCTTCCTTGATATTGTCGCTGATGGTGGTGTAACCCTTGACGGTGTAGCGCGGAACGAGCTTGTCGATGGTGCTGCGTGCGTAGGTGACACGGCTTACGTCGGTGTCAACCTCGTCAGCAACGAAGAACATGCCCATCTGATAGGGATGGAAGAGCTGTGCGTTGACGGGAGTGTCGGTGCAGGTAGTCTTCTCATTGTACCAGTTGTCGCCGTTGCCTGTGCCGAGATACCAGCCGTCGGCTGCGTTCTGGGCGTAGAAGCCGTCAACGACTCCTTCCTTAGCGGTGAGCTTATAGAGGAAGTGTGCGTTGTCGGGGTTGAAGGTATCGTAGTAAACGGCGGAAGCGCCATTGTCGTATTTAACCTCGGGAGTGGTATAGATGGCTGCGGGGGCACCATACTTCTGTTCGTACCACTTATATTTATTTACCATGAAGTAGTACTTGCCAGAGACGATAGGCTGCACGTCGTTGAGAGCCTTGCTGTATGCCTTGTCGAGGTCGGCAATGGCAGCCAGCTTGGTATCAACGGGTGATGCAAGGCCGAGGTCGTTGGCCGCATTGAAAGTGGCGAAGAATGCATCAACATTCTCCTGCTTGCAATAGCCAGGGGCCTGCTTGGTGTCGAAGGTGACATTCTCGTACTTAGCAATGACATCGATGAGGGCGTTGTTAACCATCTGCTCAACGGATGCGTCGTCGATAGTCCTCACTGTCCAGGTTACCTCCTGGAACGGCTGACCATTCTCGCCATTGTATGCCCATACCTTGGCAGGACCGTCAGCGTCGCCACCCGGGTTGCCATTGGGACACATGGTCCAGTTGTTGGCCTTGATATATGCGGAACCGGTGCCGGGATAGAAGTGGAAGGTAGCGGGATAGGTAGGATCTTCAGTTGACGGGAAGTTGCCGCAGAACTCGGTAGCACCGCCAGTGTAGAGACCTGTGGAGAGGTTGTAGAGGTAAACAGTATTCTGCTGGCCACCGTCAACAGCCTGGAAGACGAACTTGAGGTCATCGGCATTGTATTCACCCCAGTAGAGACGCTTGTCGCTCTTCTCGGTGTTGATCCACATTGCCTTCTCGGGCTTGCCGTTTTCCTTAATCTTTGCATTGTCATTGATGAGCACATAGTAATTGCCAACGACAACGGGATTAACCTCTTCGGCTACCTCGTAAGCAGCAGCAAGAGCCTCGATAGCGGTGCGAACACCAATTCTCTCATCTCTTTGGCTCATTTCTGCGAGAACGAAGTGCCAGCCTGCAGGATAACCAAACTCATCAACGTCGTCAATATAATCGGTTACACCAACATACTGCATGCAAAGTGCGTTGTCAGGACGATTACTCTTGAGGAAGCCTTGGACGCTGATTGGATATTCGCTATCCTCAGAATTTTCGATGTAGAAACATCCTGCACCATTGCTGATGTCATTGAGGGTGAAACCAACAGCATCGTCTGAGAAGTAGATATCATTGTCACTACCCTGGGGATGACCGAGATACTTGCCATTCTCCTTGTTCTTGAAGGCCCATTTGCCACTGACATTTTCAGCTGTCCAAACGTAGCCATCCTTAGTCTTGTCGAGGTCACCCCAGTAAACGTACTCGGCGCCCCACTGTACGGTGTAGCTTTCCTGCTGAGTTGACATAGCCTTCTTTAAGCTAGTGGTGCTACCAGCGAACTTGGTACGGTCGCTTACGATGAAGTACTCGGTGCCGTCCTGCATTTCGGAAGCATTCTTAACCTCTGAAGTAACGCCATTTGCGAGAATGTCCTCAAGAGCGGCGTATGCAGCCTTATAAGCAGCAACCTTGTCAGCATTGTAGAAGCCGGGCTCGGTGCCAACTGCTTCATCTTCAATAGTCAGCTTATAAGTATCGAGAGCGATCTCAATCTCGCGGTCGCTGTCAGTACCCTTAGTAGCCTCATAGAAGAGCCACTGTGGAGCATCCTGCCAAGGCTCGAGGGCAGCGTTAGTGCCACGCTGAGTGTCGAGCTTGAACCAGTTGCCACCAATCTGCTCCTTTGCAGTGATGACGTAAGCGCCATCAACGACTGCTTGGTCACTCTTGACGGAGTTGCGGGTCTTGGTATCAGACTGCTCAGGAGTAAGGATGGTGAACAGCTCTGCCTCAGCAGCGGTAGCGAACTCTGCGTTCATACCTGCATAGCCGAACCAGTCGTAGCCGTCGGCACCAGGCTGCTCATCGTAGTTGATGTACTTCCAGTAACCATCCTCCTCAATTGACTTAAGAGTGTAGGTCTTGTTGCCATCAACAACAGTCTCAGTCTCGTCAATCTGCCAGATAGCATTTTTCTTGAGAGCATTGTAGCTATCAGCAACACCAACACCAGCGGTGAGGTAGAGGTCGTTGACAGCGTTCTTGATTACATAGGTCTTGCCGCTAACAGGAGCGGAGGGTTCAGTGGCAACCTCCCAGTAGTGAACACCGACCTGTTCCTCTTCGTCCTTCTGATACTGGTTGTAGCCCTCGTCGGCAGGACGGAATGCCCAAGAGATAACCCATGCATATGAACCTGTGTTGGTAACATTGGATGTCACACCACAGTTAGCAGAGTATATACCGTTAGCATCATCATCGTAAAGGATGAATGAGCAGGAACGAGCAGCGTCATTCTTCGGTGAACCCCAGTACCAGTAGTGGTCCTTACCAGACATGATGTTGAGAGCAACCTTGGTGTCAGACTGCTTCCAAGCGGAGCCGTCAACAACACCAAGCCACTTCTGGGTAGCTACGTTCTGCAGGTAAACCTTACCATTAGTAGCATCGTACTCTACCTTGAACATCTGCTTCGGGTTGGTAGCATCATACTCAACCTTAGCGATACCGTCAGCGGTAGCCTCGATTACGAAGCCGCCGGGCACGCCATCAGTGTTTGCATCATACTCAGCGATGAGATAGTAGTATCCGTCAACAAGCGGGTTGCTCTTAGCGTTAACAATTGCCATAGCATCTCTGAGTGCCTGGTAAACAGCGGGAGCATCAGCCTCGCTCTGACCGGCTGCGTGGGCTGCGACAACATCGTCGTAAGCTGCCTGGAGCGCATCGTGAGCATCCTTGCTGGTAGCCAAGCCGTCAACAGAGGTCTTCTCGTTACCAAGCAGGAAGGAACGATCCCTTGCGGGGTCATTGTCGTGATGATTTGCAGGAGTAGGAACTGCCAATGCCTCGTTGGCTGCAGCGATAAGATCGTTGTAATCCTTCTCAGCCATATAAGCATTGTATGCATCATCCACAGGCAGGAGGCGCCATGCGTGTGCTACAATATCACCGAGGTCACTATGAATGTTCCAACCATTTCCAGTCCAACGACCAGAGTACTCGTTCTCGAAAGTATCTTCACTGAAGAGACAGAACGTGGTAGCGTCAGTTACTTCACCATAGCTTGTGCCAGAGACTGTGTAGTTATGTGAAGAACGCCAAGGCACAATGTAGGTAGTGAAGGGATCTGCCTGGAAAGCAAAGCTTCCCTTGTCGGAAGGATTGTGTACGGTATTGTAAGCGCCAAGATACTTGCCTGTCTTTACATTCTGAACAGTGTAAGCATTCTCGCCAACCTTCTTAATATTATAGACGCAAGCCATGTCTAAGGTAGAAGCAGAAGTAGGATCCGCCCAGTTGGCCTTGTAAGCATAGTCTACGTCATCAAATGTCTTATAGCTGATTGGCAGACCATCAAAGATAGCATAGATGTAGTAGTAACCATCTACAATCGGGTCGCTCTTCGGACATGCGTCATAGGCAGCCTTAACAGCCTTGTAAGCAGCAACCTTCTCTTCGTCGGTAGCAGTACCGGATTCTATAACAGCCTTAGCGGCAGCCACAGCCTCCTGCAACGCCTCCTTATCTGCGGCAGGAGTCACGTTACCGCGCTCAATGCCTTGGAGGTTGGTCTTGTATCTTTCAACATCGGCTGCAGTCTTGAGAGCCTCAACAGCAGCTTCTAATTCCTGTATCTTCTGCTGTACATCGAAGGTCACGGGGAACAATGCCCATGTAGCCTCGTTGTGGGAAGCGTTGGCAGCATTGTAGGCCCACACACTATTGGGACCTGGCTTGTCGCCGTTGGGGTTGCCCATCGGACACATAGCCCATTCCTGGGAACCATCTAAGCTATTCCACTTGAAGGAACCCTCGCCCAGATATGTAAGATAGAGCGGAACGGGAGTATCAGAGTTGGGGAAGTCGCCGCAGAAAGCAGTGGCCCCGCCAACATATACATTGTTGTTGTAAGGATCGCTCACATACCATGTACCGTCGGCTTCGCCCTTGGTAAGCTTCAGAACAAACTTGGGATCAAGCTCGTCCAATTCGCCCCAGTAGAGCTTCTCGCTGCTAAGATAAGCAGCCTTCTTGGAAGCGCCAGCATTCAAGATATTGGCGTTGTCCATTACAAAGTAATAGTAGCCCTCGCTAAGAGTGAAAGTAGCCTCTACCAAAGTCTGGGCAGCATCCTGAATGGCCTTGACAGCAGTCCTGTAATCAGCAGAGGTCAGGCCATCGGCAAGTTGAGAACCACTGGCAATAGCTGCCTGCAGATCTGCAGCACTCTCAGCAGTGTAGTAGCCAAGACCGTCGCCTACATAGTAGAGTTTCTTGGAATAAACGCCAATGACACTCTGCAGATCAGCGTAAGTGTACTCTGCGGGAATATCGCCTACAATGTTAGGAGCAGTACCCCATCCGATTGAGGTCCACTTCGACGTATAAGCATCCACTGCTGTCTCTAGCACGTGAATAGGCACACTTGCACAACCTGCACAGAAGTAACCACCGAGAGTAGCCGGTGTTGTTCCGTAGAAATACAGGTTCTCCAGGTTTGTGCCACTGAAGCAGAAACCCTGACCAACTTTGGTGAGACCCGTACCAAAGGTAACTGTTTTCAGCTTAGTACAGTTACACAGCGGGTCACCACCTCCAACAGTGGTGAAACTGTTGGGGAAGGTCAACTCGGTTACCTCCGGCATGTTGTTGAATGCGGAAGTACCGATAGAAACCAAGCCTTCGTTCATGGTAATCGACGTAACCGTCGAATACCTGAAAGCTTGATCGCCTACCTTGGTGACATTATAGGTCGTTTCGCTCACCGTGATGGTGGCCGGAATGACTATGTCACCTGTGTAGGAGTTCTCTCCCGCGGCAGTCGGAGCTGACTCGCCCGGGTAAACCACTGTTGCTTCAGTGCCTGACAGTTCATAATAGAGGCCATCTACCAGAACCTTGTCGGCACTCGCCGTCGCTACTATAAGCAGCAACAGCGTCGTTAAAAGTAAACGAATTTGTTTGAACATAGGTTAATAATTTAGGTTAATAAAAAATATAAATAATGATATTGTTATTTCTTAATTTATTCTTTTTATCTGCTTCATGTGTTTTGATACATCACACAGGATTTGCAAAGATAAAAAAATAGTATCGACTTCTGCAAATTTTATTACAACTTTTTTAGAAAAAAAACATCTTTGTCTAATTTTTTTGGCGAAAAAAAAGGGAAAAACTAAAAACATATAAAATTTGTTATTTTTCGCATCTCTCACGCGCGCGAAATAATAATAAGGTGGCAGTAGGTGGCTAAATTAAGAAAAGTTAAAAATAATTGAGAAGATTTATAGCCGATATAATTTTTTTTGCCTACATTTGCAACTCAGAAAATATTTCTGAATTCTTTTTTATGCACCCTAAACTCATTGGCGCAAGCCTTAGATTCATACAGAGGAACAATGAGGTGAGTATCTACAAGTTAGACGCTCCGCATGTAGCCAATCAATATTTTATCGCCAGCTATAAAGAGGCTCAGCGATTGCTGATGCACCCCGAAGAGGTAGGTTTCCAAACATACCTCGATTTGCTGCCGCCTACCATCGAGGTATTAAGGTGGCTAAAGGGAGCCGAAGGTATACAGTGCCTTGACATTCTCACCATCCTCAGGGGAGGCTTAAACTACCCCGTAGAAGAAGCTTCCTACCAGGCCGGCATACAGGTGAACAACATGAATTTTCTGTCGTGCGAAAGGATAATAGAAAACAAGAAAATTCTGCGCCTGGAAATTAAGTATCAGAAATACAATATCGTAGATAATGGCACCATACTGATAGGTGACATTGTGGCTACGGGCGACACTCTCAAGGAATGCTTCAATTATGTGATAGAGCGCTACCGTAAGCGCGGCGGCAAACTGAGGCGTATCATCTTCTTCACCGTAGGAGGCACGCGCGCTTTCGATTTGATGGAAGGATTCACCGAGCGACTGCGCGAATTCTGGCCCGAATTTGAAGGATTCACATGCATATTCTATGAGGGCATTTTCTCTGTTTATCAACACAAGGGAACCACAGGCGTGAATGTGCCGAACATTGACTTCTACTGGCACGACTCGGTGCTTGCACCTGAATACAGGCGCGCCGTGTTGGAGCAGGATAATGTGTTGTTTGAGAAATGCATCATCTATGATGGTGGAGCCAGGCGCTACGAGATACCAGAGCATTATCACGAGGCCATGGAGTATTGGCGCGACATCCGCACCGCTGCCGATAACACCAACATGAAGGCCTTTGTGGATGAAAAGATAGGTTATCCCTCACCCACGAGTTTTGAGGAGTGGCTTGAGATAAACCATTATTGTGAGCAAACCCTCTCCCCTACTTTTTCCGATATTGACAGTCTACGCTCTATTTATCAACTGGAGGAGGCGTTTCGCCAGCGTAGCTACAAGCGCGACCTTAAACACATCGCCGAAGTACGACTCAGCGAGATAGAGGCTGCATTGGGGAAATACCTATAAAGATTGAAGAATTGAAAAGAATAACTAAAACAATAAAACGATGAGTAGAAAGAACAACGATGTCGATTTCCAATCGACTGCGGTGAGCAGGGAAGCTCGAAGGAGCAACCTCACCATGTTTATGATTATGATGGGCTTCACATTCTTCTCTGCCAGCATGTGGGTAGGACAGAATATGGCTCAAGGTCTCAACTTCGCCGACTTTGTCGCAGCGACAATACTCGGTGGCATCATCCTCGGTGCTTACACAGGTTCGCTGGGCTATGTGGGAGCCAAGACTGGCCTCAGCCTTGACTTGCTGGCCGTCAGAAGTTTTGGCACCAAGGGCAGCTATCTGCCAAGCGCAATGATAAGCTTCACCCAGATGGGTTGGTTTGGCGTTGGTCTCGCTATGTTTGCCATCCCTATCGCCAAGGTAGCCTTCGGTGACAGCATGTCGTACACCTATATCATGGTAGCAATTGCAGGCGTATGTATGACGGGCTCTGCCTACTACGGCATCAAGGGACTCACCATTATCAGCTATATCGCTGTGCCGTGCGTAGCCATACTGGGTACTGCAGCTATGATTTTAGCCATCCGCCAGGGCGACCGCGGTCTGATAGAGCAGTTTGAAGAGGGCGAGAAGACGCTAGGCATTATTGCCGGCGCAGGCCTTGTGATTGGTAGCTTTGTCAGCGGAGGTACTGCCACTCCAAACTTCACACGCTTCGCCAAGAGCAGCAAAGCGGGCTGCATCATCACGATAATCGCCTTCTTCATCGGCAATAGCTTGATGTTCCTCTTCGGCGCTGTCAGCTCAGTATATGTAGGCGGCAATGACATCTTTGATGTGATGATTAACCTCAATCTCTTCTATATTGCTGTGCTGGTGCTAGGTCTGAATATATGGACAACGAATGACAATGCCCTCTACTCCACAGGTCTCGGTCTTGCCAACATATTTAAGCTAAGCAAGAAGAGCATGGTGCTGATGAGCGGTTTTATAGGCACTGTTTCCGCCGTATGGCTCTACAACAATTTCTGCGGTTACCTCAACATCCTCAACTGCACTCTGCCCCCTGTAGGCATCATCCTCATCCTCGGCTACATGCTCAATAAGAGCGACTATGCCGAAGACACTGAGACCAAGCCAAAGACTGTGGTTTGGGGTGCTGTGCTGGGCGTTGTGGCTGGCGCCGTAGTTGCCAATCTCTTAGACTGGGGCATCCCGGCCATCAATGGTATGGTAGTAGCCGCCATCTGCTACCTCATCGGTAGGGCTCTGAGCAAAAAGTAAGAGATGCAGTACGATTTCGACAAGCATGTAGAGCGCCGTGGCACTGACTGCCTTAAATACGACGGACTCTTCCAGATGCTTGGGCGCAGCGATGTCATGCCGCTGTGGGTGGCTGACATGGACTTTGAGACACCACCATTTGTGGTGCGCTCCATAGAGCAACGCCTCAAGCAAAGAGTGCTTGGCTACACTCTGCCTCCCACGTCTTTCTATAAGAGCATTATCAACTGGATGGAGCGCAGGCACAGTGTCCGCCTCACGGCAGAAGATATCCACTTCGTGCCGGGCATCGTTCCGGCTGTACACCATGCCGTTTGTGCCTTCACCGAAAAGGGGGATAAGATACTGATACAGCCGCCAGTATATCACCCTTTCGCTCATATAATAAACATAAATGAACGCACGCGTGTGGATAACCCGCTGCGAGTGGTAAACGGTCGTTTCGAGATGGACTTCGACGACCTGGAGCAGAAACTGCCTGGATGCAAGATGATGATTCTGTGTAATCCGCACAATCCCGGCGGCACAGTATGGGCTCCGGATGTGCTGGAGCGAGTGGCAAAGTTATGCTACAAATATGGTGTTAAGGTACTGAGTGACGAGATTCACTCCGACATGACTCTATGCGGTCATCGCTACACTCCCTTTGTCAACTGTTGTGCAGAAGCACGCGACATTGCCCTGGCCATGAACGCTCCGAGCAAGGTGTTCAATATGCCCGGCATTGTGGTGTCGTACTGCTACAGCCTGTCTCCCACCATGCGCGAGCGATACTTCACATTTCTTGATCAAGCTGACGTAGCGCTGGGCAACATATTCTCATATGGCTGTCTGCAAGCATGCTACACCGAGGAAGGCGAAGAGTGGCTGACGCAAATGCTCGACTATGTGCAAGGAAATATTAAGATGACAGAATCATTCCTCAGTGAACACTGCCCCAAGATTAAGCCTATGCATCCAGAAGCTTCTTTCCTCATATTCCTTGATAACAGGGAGATGCCTTTTACTTCGGCAGAAGAGATGCACAAGTTCTACTTGGAGAAAGCTCACCTATATCTAAACGAAGGTCAGACCTTCGGCATGGAAGGCGAAAGATTTATGCGTCTCAATGTAGCCCTGCCACGCACAGACTTGGCCTCAGCACTCGGCAATCTGCAGCAAGCATATACAGAAATAGGTGCATAACCATTATTTTGGCAACATAATTACTCTCTTTCAGATTATTTTTGTAACTTTGCAAGCGCCAAATTTTTAAAATCAGAAATATGTTCAGCAAAGACACATACATCATGCGCCGTAAGGCCTTAGCCGATAAGGTGGGTGGCGGCCTGATTATCATCCTGGGCAACAACGAAAGCCCTGCCAACTATCCCA
>JAGCTG010000095.1 GCA_017963785.1 Bacteroidaceae bacterium
ACGTGACCTTAGCCGTGAGGAGTTTCTGCAGCATGCGTGGAACTGGACGCATGAGCATGGTGGTATTATACTCAAGCAACTCAGACGTCTGGGTGCCAGCTGTGACTGGGACCGCACGGCGTTCACTATGGACGAGGTGCGCTCGGAGAGTGTGATTCGTGTGTTTGTAGATCTCGATCGCAAGGGTCTCATCTATCGTGGTCTGCGCATGGTCAACTGGGACCCCAAGGCACAGACGGTGCTGTCCACCGAAGAGGTGGTCTATCGCGACGAGAAGAGCAAGCTCTATTATTTAAAATATTATGTTAAAGACCTTAACGACATTAAGGATGTTAAGGACAATATCATCCACAAGGATGACAAAGGCTACTATGCCGTAGTGGCTACTACACGTCCAGAAACTATCATGGGCGACACGGCGATGTGTGTCAACCCCAAAGACCCGAAGAACCAGTGGCTGCGTGGCCACAAGGTGGTGGTGCCATTGGTAGGTAGGGTAGTGCCAGTGATAGAGGACCGCTATGTGGATGTTGAGTTTGGTACTGGATGCCTCAAGGTGACGCCTGCCCACGATGTCAACGACTACCAGCTGGGCAAGACTCACAATCTGGAGACCATTGATATCTTCAATCCCGACGGCACCATCTCTGAGCAGAGTCCGCTTTATGTGGGCATGGACCGCATGGCCGTGCGCAAGCAGATAGTGGAAGACCTCAAAACTGCGGGCCTGGTGGAGAAGATAGAGGACTATGAGAATAAGGTTGGCTACTCGGAGCGCAATCCCGACACAGCCGTAGAGCCGCGTCTCTGCAAGCAGTGGTTCCTTAGTATGAAGCATTTTGCCGACATCGCTCTGCCGCCAGTGTTGGAGGGCAAGATAAAGTTCTATCCGCAGAAATATGTGACCACCTATCGCAACTGGCTGGAGAATATTCAGGACTGGTGTATCAGTCGTCAGTTGTGGTGGGGCCACCGCATCCCCGCCTATTTCCTGCCGACCGCAGAAGACGAAGAGGAGAAGTACGTAGTAGCTCTGACGGAGGAAGAAGCTGTGGCTGAGGCCCGCAAGATAGATGGTTTTGAGAATATCACTGCCGCCGAACTGCGCCGTGATGAGGATGCCCTTGATACGTGGTTCAGCAGCTGGCTGTGGCCCGTTTCGCTGTTTGACGGCATTCGTTGCCCGGACAACGAAGAAATAAAATACTACTATCCCACCAGCGACTTGGTTACCGGCCCCGACATCATATTCTTCTGGGTGGCCCGTATGATAATGGCGGGCGAGGAGTATATGGGCGATGTGCCTTTCCGCAATGTTTATTTCACCGGTATTGTGCGCGACGAGATTGGCCGTAAGATGTCGAAGTCGCTGGGCAATTCGCCTGACCCAATAGAACTAATCGAGAAATACGGTGCCGACGGTGTGCGCATGGGTATGCTGCTGGCAGCACCTGCAGGCAATGACATATTGTTTGCCGAGAGCCTCTGCGAGCAGGGCCGCAACTTCTGCAACAAGATATGGAATGCCTTCCGCCTTGTACAGGGATGGGAAAGCACAGAGCAGGAGCAACCTGAAGTGAACAAGGTGGCTATCCGTTGGTTTGAAGCCAAGCTGCAAGCAACAATAATCGAACTGGACGATCTTTATAGCAAATATCGCCTCAATGAAGCGCTGATGACAGTATTCAAACTCTTTACCGATGAGTTCTCCGGCTGGTATCTGGAGATGGTAAAGCCTGCCTATCAACAGCCTATCGACAAGGCTACCTACGAGGCTACACTTGGATTCTTCGACCAGTTGTTGAAGGTCATTCATCCTTTCATGCCGTTTATCACAGAAGAGCTTTGGCAACATATCTACGAGCGCAAGGAGGGCGAGAGCATAATGGTAGCTTCTCTTGATAAGGCGAAGAGTGTTGTTGGCGAAGAGATAATAGCAGCATTCGAAGAAGTGAAGAAAGTCGTGGCGGGAGTGCGTGCCGTGCGCAATCAGAAGAACATTGCCAACAAAGAGCAACTGGCACTTGTTTGCCTGAGTGCAAACAAATATGCTGCTTACGATTCGGTAGTAAAGAAGATGTCTAACCTTTCCTCCATAGAGGTTAGAGATGAGAGTCCCACCGGAGCAATTAAGTTCTTGGTCGGCACCAGTGAATATGCAGTGCCAATAGGCAACCTCATTGACGTGGAGGCAGAGATAGCCAAGCAAGAGGCAGAGCTCCAGCGACTGGAAGGCTTCTTGACAGGAGTGCAGAAGAAACTGCAGAATGCCAATTTTGTGGCGCACGCTCCAGAGCAGGTAGTCGCTCTCGAACGCAAGAAACAGGCTGATGCCGAACAGAAGATAGCAGCTATAAAGGAAAGTATTAAAGAATTGAGGGGCTGAAATCCCACATATTACATATCACATAATTACAAATCATGCATACACGCGAAGAACAGTTGCAAGCGTTCAGTCGCCTATTAGACGTGCTGGCGGAGTTGCGCCAGAAATGCCCGTGGGATTCAGTGCAGACCAACCAAAGCCTGCGTGCCAATACGATAGAGGAAGTGTTTGAACTTTGCGATGCCCTTGCCCGTGAGGATCAAAACGAGATCTGCAAGGAGTTGGGCGATGTGCTGATGCACGTTTGCTTCTATGCCATGTTTGGTGCGGAGAAGGGCGAGTTTGACCTCGCGGATGTTTGCGACAAGGTTCGTGAGAAACTTATTTTCCGCCATCCCCATATCTACGGCGATGTCAAGGCCGACACCCCCGATGCTGTGGCCGACACCTGGGAACAGCGCAAGCAGAAAGAAAAGGGCGGCAATGAGAGTGTGTTGTCTGGAGTGCCTGCCGCGTTGCCGTCGCTCATCAAAGCTTACCGCATACAAGACAAGGCACGCCATGTGGGCTTTGACTGGGAACAGCGCGAGCAGGTGTGGGGCAAGGTAAAAGAGGAAATCACTGAGTTTGAGGCTGAGGTGGCAAACATGGACGAGGACAAGGCAGAGGTCGAGTTTGGAGATGTGCTGTTTAGCCTCATCAATGCTGCACGGCTCTACCACATCAATCCCGACAACGCCCTCGAGCGCACCAACCGCAAGTTTATCCAGCGTTTCAATTACTTGGAAGAAAAGACGCTCAAGCAGGGTCGTAACCTCAAGGATATGACGCTCGCCGAGATGGACGCCATTTGGGAGGAGGCAAAAAAAGAGCAAACATAAAAAGACTTAGAATGCGCTTTAGTAAAGCTTTTTTTGAATAATTTAGTGCGATAGTGCTTTTTTTGCATTTTGTTTGTGGCGTAAACGAGAAGTTTTTGTTATTTTTGCAAGGAAATATGTACGACTGAGATATGCCCTCACAATTGACATTTAGCTACGGCAAGACGCTGACACTGTGTATCAGCGCTCGCAACAATGAGTTGCAACTAAAGGAGCAGCTGCAGAAGCTGGCGCTCCTGGATGCCAATGTGCTTGAGCGTATAGAGATAATCGTCGTTGACAACGACTCTACCGACGGCACGTCCAACATGGTTAAGCTCTTCGAGGGTAGGGTGCCGTTCCACTATGTCAGCAATACCGAGAACCTCAGTCAGGACAACAGTTTCACCTTTACCCTCAACCAAGGAATTGCGTCACGCAGCAAGTATATATGGTTGCTTGATGCACGCAATGTTATCCGAGTGGGCAACTTCGGCGCGCTTATAGAAATGCTGGAAAACAACGAGGTGGGTTTGGTGCATCTCGTGTCAAACGATAATGCCAAGAAGCCGATGGTGCAGTATGTGGATGCCGACGACTTTCTGCAGTCGGTGTCCATGGGCATCATAGAGGTTAGCCGCAATATTCTGCGTACAGACATGATTCGCGGCTACAATCCCAGAGAGTTCGGCGCGGGCACTGGCATTCCTGCTGTGCCGCTGCTGCTCCATATTGTGCTTGCTGCCAAGCAGAACTTTATCTACAACCCCACTCTCTTTGAGGATGGAGGCATCGACTATATCGCCGAGGTTAATGACCCCGTGCGCAGTTATGTGAAGAATCTGTTGGCTGTTTATGACCACTACGAAGACAAGCCTACCCCCATCTCGCCTTACACCACGATGAAGATGAAGAGCCGCGTCAGCGACTTCATGTTCCCTCAGATATTCCGCCTTTTTGTGCTTAGGCGCAGTATCAAGGGCATCGAGGGCAAGGTGAGCCGCAGCACAGTGAAGCAAAATCTCGGTTTCCGTCCTGTGGTATCAGCTCTCAAGCGTTGTGTGTCACCCAAGCTGTGGGGACGTGTGTTCCGCTTCTTGGGCAATATGTTGCGCAAACTCATCACCTTTATCGTGGGCATTATTGTGGTGTTGGTATGCAACACCGTGGTCACCAAGGCTTGGAGCAGATTTAAGAAAAACCTTGTAACCTTCCGTTTCCGCCATCGCATGAAAGTAAGCCGCGGTTGTGTTGTTGAGGGTCCTGTCTTCACCGACGGCAACAGATATATCACGATAGGCACCAATTTCTGTGCGAAGTCAGGTATGCATTTGGAGTGCATAAACACTGGTAACTACACCCCCAAACTGATAATCGGCGACGATGTCAATATGGAGCGTAATGTGCGCATCAATGCTATCCGCGAGGTGAAGATAGGCAACAATGTCAAGATTGGTGCCAATGTGCTTATAACCGACTATCAGTTTGGCAAGACCGACAGCGAGACATTGCGCCTCGTGCCTGCTGACCGCGACCTCAATACCCGTGGCCCAGTGCATATAGAAGACAATGTTCTTATTGGCCCCCGAGCCATCATCCTGCCCGGCGTAACTGTAGGCAAAGGAGCCGTCATAGGAGCAGGCTCTGTGGTGACACGTAATGTGCAGCCATACAGCGTGGTAGTGGGTGCCCCGGCAAGAATTAAAAACCATTAAAAATACAGCATTATGAAAAAATCATTACTTCTAATTCTCGTGGCCTTAATGGTCAATGTTGCAGGCATCGTTAATGCCGATACCGTTGTTACCAATACGGTTAATCCCAAGGACCTCTCTGCTTACGATGGACAGACTGTTGACCTTACCCTCTATCGCTATATCTACAAGGGATGGAACACCATCTGCTTGCCCGTTTCGCTCACCGAGACAGAAATCAACGAAATCTTCGGTGCCGACTGCCGTCTGGAGACACTCGTGGGAGTGGAGAACAATGGCACCGCCACCAAGCTCAATTTCAAGGACGTAAAGCGCGACGGCCTTAAAGCCAGGACTCCTTACATCCTCTATTCTACTCAGTCCAGTGGAGTGCGCACCATCCAGCTGAAGGAGGCAAACATCACTGTCGGCGATGTGGAGCTCACTTTTGAGGACAACACTGGTACCACAGTCCAGTTCTCCGGTGCTACTGAGAAGCAGACCACCGAAGGCATGTATGGCATCATAGCTAAGGACAATGCCACCGCAGCTTTTGTCAATGCTTCCAGCGTACCTCAGATCTACCCCTCGCGTTGCTTCATCAAGCTCAACGGTGGCGAACTCACACAGTTGCTCACCTCCAATCACCTTGAGTATGATGATGTGACGGGCGTAGAGGCTGCTGTGGCTGCAGCTGCTGATGCTCCGGTTGATGTCTATAATGTATCTGGCGTAAGGATAGCCAAGGACATGGCTCCCGCCGACTTGGCCAAGCTGCCAAAGGGTGTATATGTCGTTAAGGGACAGAAGATTTGGGTGAAGTAAAAATTCGTCATTCTTATGAAAAAAGACCCCAAACAGTTTCTGATTGACAATCTCCGCTGTGTGCCCGACTTCCCCACCAAGGGCATCAATTTCCGCGACATCACCTCGTGGTTTATCAATCCCGAGTGTATCGATGTGATGACCGACATGCTCGTCAGCCGCTATAAGGGCGAGGGCATCACCAAGATCGTCGGCCTTGAGTCGCGCGGCTTCCTGATGGGTTCTATCTTGAGCAAGGAGCTCCATGCAGGCTTTGTCTTGGCGCGCAAGCCCGGCAAGCTGCCCACCGCTACCATCAGCGAGACCTACACAAAGGAGTATGGCACCGACACACTCGAGATAGCCAGCGACGCTATCACCCACGACGATGTGGTGCTTATCCACGACGACCTCCTCGCCACTGGTGGCACTGCTCTTGCAGCCTATAATCTCGTCAAGAAGTTTAAGCCCCGTAAGATTTTGCTCTCTTTTCTCATAGAGTTGACTGATGAGGGTCTCCATGGTCGTGAAGCCTTTCCGGAGGGCGTTCTGCTCGACACGCTCCTCACCATATAATATTTGAAAGATCGAATTTTCGACCATTTTTGGGGATAATGTAGAAAAAAAATAAAAAAAGTGTTCAAATATTTGTTCGTTAAATTATAATGTTATATATTTGCACAGCAAAAGTGATGGAATCTCTTGAACCAAGACTTTTCAACTTAAAGATATTTAAAAACTAAAAACATTTATAATTATGAAGAAGATTTTACTTTCAATGTGCGTTATGCTGGCTGCTGTAGCAGGTCAGGCTTTCGCATCTGGCGACAACGACGTTGCTGGCAACAAGCGTTTTACTGTATCCGTTAGTACTGGTGAAGGTGGCCAGATTGAGATTGAGGGTACTGGTGCAGTATCCCAGAACTCTGTAGCTACCGCTACTATCAACACCGGAGAGGACGTAGTGCTCGTTATTACTCCCGATGAGGGCTATGAGCTCGCAACCCTGTTGGTTGACGGCGCCGACGTGCTGGCTGACGTTACCGAGGAGGGCACCTACACTATCGCTGCTATCAGCAAAAATATGTCTGTAAGCGCTACTTTCCAGGAGAAATCAGAGCCTGTAAAGAAAGGTGATGTGAATCGTAATGGCGAAGTTAATACTGCCGATGTGGTAGCAGTTTATACCTTCATTGAGAAAGGTGACGCTTCTGGCTTTACACGTGAGGATTGCAATGTAAATGGCGACGAAGCTGTCAACACTGCCGATGTCGTAAAGATTTACGATATCATCATCAACGGTTCAGGCGAATAATCAATAGATTCCAAACAATATGCAAGCCGTCTCGTTTAACGAGGCGGTTTGTTTTTTTGTGTATTGGAAAAAAAGTATTACCTTTGCAGCCGCTAATAATAATAAATAAGGTACGTATGCGCGCGATGAGTAGATGGCTGTTGGTGTTTGTGCTGGTATTTGCCTGTGCAACAGTTGCCATGTCGCAGGGTGAGCTTCTTCAAGACCTGCGTAAGAGGGATGCTGCCCTCACCTCTCGTCAGCGCGCCCTCAAGGATAGCCTTGGCGTTGCGGTGCGTGGCGACATGCTCAGCCATGCAGCCGACAGCCGTATGTCCACCGATAGCCTCCAGAGCGACCGCCTGCAGGTAAGCCTCCTCACTTGTGGTTCGGGCCGCGCCATCTATGAGTACTATGGCCACACGGCCATACGTGTCAAACGCTTGTCTGCTCCCGCCGACCTTGACTGGACCTTCAACTATGGGGTCTTTGACTTTAACTCCGGCAATTTCGCATTGCGCTTTGCCTTGGGCCACACCGACTATCTCTGTGCCATGCAGCCCACCGAACTCTTCCTTGAGCAGTATCGCCGCAACGGACAGTATGTGGAGGAGCAGGTACTCAATGTCTCTGCAGCTGAGGCTCAGCGACTTCTTGATGCCCTATTGCTCAACTGCCAGCCTGACCATTGTGTCTATCGCTACAATTTCTTTTTCGACAACTGTGCTACTCGAGTTCGCGACAAGATAGAAGAATGCCTCGACGGCAAGCTCCGCTACCCTGAGCGCCCCACCGAGCGCAGTCTGCGCGACGCCGTGCATTTCTATTGTCGCAACCATCCGTGGGCGATGTTTGGGCAAGACCTTCTGCTGGGCAGTGAGGCCGATATCCCTGCCACGGGCCGTGAGTTGGAGTTTGCTCCGCTGATAATGCAGCAGGACTTCACCAACACAGTGATAATCGATCCCGCAGGCACCATGCACATCTTTGCTGGTGAGAAGCATCGCCTTGTTGACCTGCCTCCTATTGTGGAGCGGCCCTCCATCCTGCTGTCGCCGTTGGCTATAGCTATATATCTGCTTATCGCAGTGCTGGCGCTTGCTGCCTTTGAGTGGCGCCGTGGTCGTATCATTTGGCCTGTTGACACAGTTCTGCTTCTCTTGCAGGGGTTGGCAGGCCTATTGGTGGCATTCCTTTTTTTCTTCTCCACCCATCCTACTGTAAGTAGCAACTGGCTCTTATGGGTACTCAATCCCCTACCGCTCGTCGGCCTCTATTGGCAGATAAAGGGTGGTCGTGGCCGGCGCTATTGGTACTACCACGCCGTGTCTCTCGCAGTGTTGGCCATGTTTATGCTGGCTCTACCCGCCATCCCTCAGTATGTCAGTCCTGCAGCTAAGCTGTTGCTCCTTGTGCTCCTGCTACGCAGCCTCACCAATGTGCTGGTTTTCCTGAAGACTCGCAAAACCGCTGCCTCGCAGCACCAGGACTCTGACTCCCATAAGCTCAAAAACTCTATAGCCCCACTGGTGTTCACCGGCGTTTTTGTTATTCCCATCAGCGCCTTCAGCGCCCCCACCGCTGCCGATGGCCTGCCGTTCTACCCACAGAGAGTGGCTCTTACTGGTCAGCAGGTGCCCCGTGTGGTGGTTAACGTCACCATAGATGGCCTGCGCAGTGATTTACTCGATGCATATATGCCCCTCTTCGGAGAGGGCGGCTTCCGCCTGCTTATGGAGCGCGGTTGTGTGCTCCCTAATGCCGCATACCCCAACTATGAGCCCAACCGTGCCTCCTCCGTTGCTACCCTTGCTACAGGCACCGTGCCTTACGACCACGGCATCATCGACCTACAGTGGCTCGATCGCAGCACTTTGCGTCCTACCTATTGTGTGGAGGACTCTCGTCAGCGCGGCCTCAATACCTATGAGCAGCTCTCGCCCCGCAATGTGCAAGTGTCCACTATCAGTGACGAATTGAAGGTTTCCACCGAGGGTAAGGCACTCGTGTATGCTTTTGCCCCCTATTCCGACGCAGCGATACTTAGTGCAGGCCACGCAGCCGATGGAGCCTATTGGATAGACAAGACCAGTGGCCTGTGGGCAGGCACAGCCTATTATGCTGCTGAGCTCCCATCATGGATAGCCGCAGTCAACACCAACCCTCTGGGCCTCACTCCCAACGAGAGAGTGACCGCTATGTCTCAGTCCTGCTTCCGCTACACTACCCTTGGCAACGATGACGTGCC
>JAGCTG010000012.1 GCA_017963785.1 Bacteroidaceae bacterium
CCGTTTCATCTTCCCCAAACATATCTTCGACTCGACTCTGTGGATGCCGTTTGAGCAGACAGAAGTGCCCGTACCCGTCGGCTATGACGAATTCCTGCGCATACAATATGGCGACAACTACATGACACCCGTACAGGCTCCGACCAATCACGGCGGACTGATACTGGACCCTGCAACAAGCTATCAGGATTTGTTGCCACAGGTACGGAAAGACTACCGCAAATCACAACTCAGGCGACTGATTGGTCGATAGCTTGCATCGCTTTTTTTAGGAATTGGCCGTCTTTTAGTCGATCACTGACGGCCTTTACGTTTCGGCGCATCGTCTGCATCTGCTCCGGAGTTATTTTCTGTAGCAGATCATTCAACTCACGAAGCGAGTCGATGCACAGACCAATGCCCAACTCCTCGATTATCGGAGCAACTGCAGCTTCGCGCCATATAATGACTGGCTGCCCGGCACGGAGACAGAAGGACACCTTGTGAGGACTGTTCCAGCGCAGGTATTCACCAAAGGCACCGCTGCAGGTGTCGAGTGAATCGCCGTCCCACACAAGTCCGAAGTCGCCGTCCACATGGTCAATAAAGTCCTCCGCAGCCATAAAGTTGAACAATTTAAGGTGGTCGGTGTCAACAAGGTCGGGCAGTCCTCCACGGTTGCCGTAGACATGAAGGTCGTAGTTGGTGATTATCGGAGCCATGTTGAGCAAGAAGGAGTTCTTTCGCATGGCGAGTGCACTGGCATAGACAAGTATAGGACGCTCATGCTGCTCGGGCCACGTGGTGCGCTCTGCTTTAGAGCGATAGTCGAAGAGCCCGAGGGCACCAAGCGGCTTGGTAAAGCCATGGTCGCGCAGCCAGCCCTTCATGGTTTCATTCGAGGCTATGACATGGTCTGCATGCATCAGTCGGCGTATCTCTTTCTCTACGGTGAGTTTCTTGCGACGCATGCTGCCGAGGTCATGGATGAGAGCCGTAGTCTTGGCTCCCCTCATGCGTGCCACACGGCAGATGAAGGCAAAATATTTCTTGATGGGGTATTGCAATAGAATGCTGTCACCACGCTTTACGCAGAACATCATCTTCACCACGCCGCAGAGGTCGAGCAGAAAAGTGAGTATATTGCTGTCGTAGTAGGTGGTGCGTAGTCCCAGGTTCTTGGCGCCAAGGGCCTGCAGTGTCTGCTCATTGTCGGTCTTGGCTTTATTACCCGAACTGTTGACAGAGCGGTAATTGCGCGATATGTAGCAAAGGCGGGGCACAGTTATTGGTTATAGGTTATTGGTTATAGGTTATTGGTTATAGATTAAGGATTATCGCGTTTCACTATTTTGAAGAGTTTGTCTGAAGGTCTCACTTTCTCTGGCACAGCTATGGATACATAGCGTCCCTGCTCGGCGTGGTCTATGGGGTCATAGTCATAGCGCATCTCATCGGCCGTGACATACACTGCTCCGGTGGTAGGCCCCGTGATAAGCAGACGGTCGCCCTTGTCAAGGCTGGCGGCTTCCAACAGAAACTCTGCCACACCAATCTTAGAGAAATACTTCACACCGCGGCCCACATACACCTTGCGCTCGGTGGCATTAGACCCATAGTTGCTGTTCCACTCGCCCAGCGTCTGCCCCAAGTAGTAGCCGTCCCAAAAACCACGGTTGAACACTGTGGCCAGGCGCTCGTCCCACTGGTCTCTCATCTGCTCGGTGGTCGTACCATTGAGAGCCGCGTTGAGCGCTTCCTTGTAGCACTGCACCACGGTATATACATACTCTGGCCCACGTGCCCGGCCTTCAATCTTAAAGACCGTCACTCCCGCCTTGACCATGCGGTCGAGAAATCGGATAGTCTTCAGGTCCTTGGGCGACATGATATACTTGTTGTCCACATCGAGCTCCACATCGGTCTCGCGGTCGCGCACCGTATAGCTGCGACGACACACCTGGAGGCATGCCCCGCGGTTGGCACTGGCATTGAGGTTGTGAAGACTGAGGTAACACTTGCCGCTGATTGCCATACACAGGGCGCCATGGCAAAACATCTCAATCCTTACCTTCTCACCCCCGGGGCCAAGGATATTATGCTCATCTATCTGGCGACTTATCTCTGCCACCTGGTCGAGGTTGAGCTCTCGAGCCAGCACCACCACGTCAGCGTAGCGGGCATAGAACTTGAGTGCCTCGATGTTGCTGATATTGAGCTGCGTGGAGAGATGTATCTCCTGTCCTATCTCCTTGCAGTATTGCAGCACAGCCACGTCGCTGGCTATCACGGCAGAGATGCCCGCCTCCTTGGCTGCGTCGCAGATGGAGCGCATCATCGGCAGGTCTTCGCCATAAATGATGGTGTTGACGGTGAGGTAGCTCTTCACCCCCTCCTCGGCGCAACGGGCCGCTATGGCACGCAGATCGCCAAGTGTGAAGTGGGCAGCGGAATGCGCCCTCATATTGAGACTCTCCACCCCGAAGTAGATAGAGTCGGCGCCAGCCTTCAGCGCTGCCGATAGCGACTCCCACGAGCCTGCCGGAGCCATTATCTCATAGCTACCGTTCACCATGCTTCTACCTATTAGCTATATAGTCGTTGAGCCAATCGCAGCGGCGACGCAATTCGTCGTTGCGCGGCAGGTGAGTGGCCAACCACTCATAACCCTCCAACTCGGTGCCTGTAGCACTGAGCGTGTAGGTGCGTGTCTCCCAGTCGTAGTAGAACTTGCTCTCCACGTTCTGTGGCGTAGCAGCGAGGCCGTAGTAGCACTTCTTCAGGCGTTGGAAATCGGTGGTGTTGCTGATAGCAAGATGCAGGAAATCGATGGCCAGCTTGTTTAGGTTGTTGTAGTGAATATCTACACTCGACCACGAATACTCGCTGATGGCCCAGAGGTCACCGGCAGGCGATGCCTGGAAGCACATGTTAGCCATAGTGTATGCCACGTCGGCCAGGTCGTTGCCACGCACGGTGTGGAGCACCTTCTGCATCTCTGCCATATTCTTGCAGAACTGCAATTTCACGTTGCGATACTCCTTGATATCATCGCTGTCCAGATAGCTGTAGTCATCGCGTTCAAAGTCATTCTTGCTCACAGTGCGCAGGTTGAGGTAGGGTGCGATGCCCTGGCTCTCCAGCAGATCCTGCGGCACATTCTCCAGATAGGTGATGGCCTTCTCCCACTTGCCCTCTCTCAGCAACTTGGTGCCGATGAGTTCCTGCACACTGGGAGTCAGATCTCTGGGTGTCATCTTGGTCAGTCCTTCCACCAGCTTGTCGCCTGAGGGTGGAGTCTTCAGCTTGTTGTAGAACTCTATCACCTCGCCGGCCGACCACACATGGTCAATAAGCTCGTCGAAGTTGCAAGTAGAATAGAGATCCTCTCCCGTAAACACCCAATCAAAGATGCTAATCACCAGCTTCTTGGCATGCTCGTTGCCCTGCGAGTTGCAATATTTGTAGAGACGCGTAGGCAGGTCGAAGTTGCATATCTCATACACGCTCACATGATCCTTGGCACTCATCTGCTCATTCTGCAGCTTGTTCTGCACGTCAAGCAGGTTTGCCGTCTCAGTCAGCAGATAGTCGGTAAAGTTGGCGGGTCTGTTGGCGGCGTTAAACGATGCCAGGAATTTGAAGTAGCGTGCAAACTCCTTCTCCTGCACCGTGCCTTTCATTTTGAGCGCTTTCTCAAAAGCCTCGTAGGCCTTATCGTCATTCTTGGCTGAATAGTAAAGAAATCCCACGAAGTCCTGCCACAGAGCCAGGTCTTTCACCTTCTTCTCTGCCACCACTCTCTCGGCAAACGACAGCATCTTGTTGTAGTCCTTGCGCACCTGCGGCCATATCTCGCCACCCTCGCCACCGTTGGTCATAGCGTGGAAAATATAGTTGGAGTAGTCTTGCATCACATAGGCTATCATGCGCGAGTCCTTATTCTTGGCATAGTAAGCCTCCAGTTTGTCGGGGTCGAGCAGTCGGCTGATGCACTTGTTGATACTACGCTGGTCGCCGATGGCATCAAATATCTCCAGAGCCTCGGCATACTGTCCGCGATGATAATACACGCCGCCCATATAGCCGCGGGCCCTGCGCTTGAGCGGACTCTCCTTCCACTTGCTGGCGTAGTTTTTCCAGTTGACCTCCACATCGTCGTAGCGTGCAGCGCAGTAGAGCACACGCATCCTCAGATACACCACGCGCTCTTCCAGCTTCTTGTTGACCTGCAGAGCAGCTATCTTGTACAGCAGCTTGCTATACTGGTCCGTTGTGGGACGCTCATAGTCCCAGGAGTGCATCCAGTTGTTGAGATTGTAAAGGCTGTAGTTAATCCTGAGATAGTCCAGCGCACCAGTGTCACCCTCCCTGTAGAGGGCTGCCACCAGGGCATTGTCCGAGTTGGCGGGGGCATCGTAATCACTGGCTCTGGCATTCTCGATAGCCTCCTTCAAAGCCTCCAGAGTCACCGTGTGGCCCAGATAGTCGTACCAAAAGGCGGCACTCTCCTCCACGTCGTTCACACCCGTCTGCTCAGGGTCGAGCGGCTGCACCAGGCAGAAATGGTTGCACCTGTCTGGCCCCCAGTCGTCGCCACCGCAAGCCATAGCCTTGCCACCGCACAGAAGCAGTACGGCAAAGCCCAAAACTCCTTTAATAAAGTTGCTTGATTTCATAGCTGTTATCTTTTAAAAATTTACTGTCAAGATGATATATCACCACTTGGTCGCACACCCCTCTGCGGCTGCGCTCCAGCATGTCGTGCACCTGTCGCAGCGTAGCCGGCGAGGGCTGCTCATGCCTGATTATGTCGCCAGGGTAGATACGCTGTCCCGCAGGGTCGGCTATGCCGTCGGCCGGCGCTGCCATATATGCATCAGCGCGGTAGTGGGTGGAGTCCAAGCGCTTGAACTTCAGCGTATCGTCCAGGTTCACGCCCCTCACTATCTGGCGGAATTCGTGGTTCTGAAACAGCAGATCCCATCCATACACCGGCAACGCGGCGCACAGCGGCAGCCCGTAGCTCTCCAGTCGCGGCAGATAAGGCTCCACTGCCTTGGCGGTCAGTATAGAGTTCTCCTCCGCCTCGTCGCGGAAGTTGCCCACGTTATACACCATCAGCACCCCCTCGTCCACTGGCGGCACTGCCTTGGCCAGCTGGTGCAGCCTGATAGTGGCCGACAGCGTGCGGCCCTGGCTGTGGAGCAAGTCGCGCAGCTCGCCAAGGAAGGCGAAGTAAGCTGCCTCGTCAGATGCCACCCAGTCGTAGTCCATCTGCACCTGTCGCGCAGTGGGCAGGCCATTCTGCTCTGTCATCTGGTCGATGCGCTTGAGCACCAGCCCCGCAAGCTTGTGCATACCCACAGTGTCGCGCAGCGCATTGGGCTCAAAAAACACTGTCGGTATCACCTCTATGCCCCCTGGCACAGAGTCCTCAAACAGCAGCGTGTTGGCAGGCATCAAGTCCACTCCGGGCCCTTGGCTCTCGGCTCCTGGCCCTTGACCCTTTACTACGTCAAAGAAGTGCACATACATCCTGCTCACCTCTGCCTCAGCCAAGAAGCTGCGCTCCACCGAGTCGAGGCTGAATGTAGTGCGCCAGTAGTACACCGACGGCTGCGGATTGTCCACACCCTTCGGCTTCCTGCCGCAGGCCGTCAGCAGCAGCGCAGCAGATAGCATTATTAATATGTACGCATGCGTACCTTTCATTATACGTATGCAAAAATACTATTTTTTGTCCAACTCAGCATAGAAACAATCGAAAAAAAACAATATTCTCGCATAAAGCATATAAATATACACAAAAAAAGGAGTCCATTCGAGGACTCCCTTGTAAAGCGCTTCAGGATGGGCTTGAACCAACGACCCCCTGATTAACAGTCAGGTGCTCTAACCAACTGAGCTACTGAAGCAGCATTTTGCAATACTTTTTGAGTTTTGCGGTGCAAAGGTAGTGCTTTTTCTGAAATAAAGCAGTATCTTTGCAGAAAAATTTTATCTCTGTCATGAAAAAAATCGTTTTTTCGCTGTTATTACTGCTGCCTGCAACCATTCTGTGGGCCCAGAACCTGTCCAACACCTCGCAGCAACTCAAGATATTCAACCAGCTCTATAAGACTCTCGACCTCTACTATGTGGACACACTCGACGCAGAGAAGAATATCGGCACCGCCATCAACGCTATGCTCGAGGAGCTCGACCCCTACACCGAGTACTACACCGCCAAGGCAGCCCGCGACCTCAACACCATCACCACCGGCAAGTATGCCGGCATCGGCGCACTCATCCACTACTACAAGGCTGAAGACCGCTGCGTCATCTATCAGCTCTATGAGGGCAAGCCCGCACATCTGGGCGGACTCAAGGTGGGCGACGTGCTCCTGGAGATAGACGGCAAGGACACAGGCCTCCGCGGCAACCGCGACATCAACGACTACACCGGCTCCGTGAGCAATGCACTGCGCGGCGACCCCGGCACCGTAGCACGCATAAAAGTAAAGCGACAGGGCAGCCCCGACACGCTGACCATCAACATCACCCGCGCCAGTGTGCAGATGCC
Source organism: Bacteroidaceae bacterium (assembly GCA_017963785.1). Taxonomy (GTDB): domain Bacteria; phylum Bacteroidota; class Bacteroidia; order Bacteroidales; family Bacteroidaceae; genus UBA6382. Next base: position 6,545 of record JAGCTG010000012.1, read on the forward strand.
CGCCGTGCCTTACAGTGGCATGGTGGCACCCGAGGTGGGCTATATCTACCTCAACTCCTTCACCAGCGACTGCTCGCAGGAGGTGAAGCAGGCCCTGCGCAGCGTGAAAGACAAAGGCGCCCGTTCTGTCATTCTCGACCTGCGCAACAACGGCGGCGGACTGGCCAATGAGGCAGTGAAGATTGTCAATCTCTTTGTGGAGAAAGGCAAGCTCATACTCAAGATGAAGGGCAAGTTCTCCGAGGCCAACACATCCTACGCCACACAAAGCGCCCCCGAAGACCTCACCATTCCCCTCGTGGTGCTCGTCAACGGCAACTCAGCCTCGTCGTCAGAGATAGTGTGCGGCTCGCTGCAAGACCTCGACCGAGCCGTGATAGTGGGCGAGCGCACCTTTGGCAAAGGACTCGTGCAGCAGCCCCATGAGATGCCGGGCGACGGAGTGCTCAAGCTCACCACAAGCCACTATTACATACCCTCGGGACGCTGCATACAGGCTCTCGACTACTCCCACCGCACTGACAACGGCGAGGCCTACCGCATGCCCGACAGCCTGACCAACGTGTTCTACACCGAGGCAGGGCGACCGGTGCGCGACGGCGGAGGCATCACCCCCGATGTCACGGCGCTCGACAGCATACCCACCCTGTTGGCATACGTAAGAAACAGCGACGAATACTTCGACTACATCAACCAGTTCTGCCTCGACCACGCCACCATAGCCCCTGCCAGCGAGTTTGCCCTGACCGACGAGCAGTATGCCGGCTTCGTGGACTATATCGTGGAGTCGGGCTTCACCCCCGAAAACAGGAGCAAGAAGGTGGTGGACCAGCTGCGCAAGATACTCAAGGCCGACGATGCCTCCCCCGAGGCTATGGCCAACCTCGACGCACTGGAGCAGAGCATCAAGCCCGACATACGCAAGGTGCTCACACAGCAGCAGCCGCTGATGAGCCATTTCTTAGCCTCCGACATCTGCGAGCGCTACTACCTCTACGCCGGAGCCCTGCAAAACGCTCTGCTTCACGACAAGCAGCTCGATGCTGCCATCCAGGTGCTACACGACACGGCAAGGTATCAAAAAATACTGAAGTAAATAATAAAGTCGCAAAGCAATTCGCTTTGCGACTTTATTGTTTACTGGCGAGAGGAGAGAGGCTTTTTTAGAAGTTATCGCTTCGCTCGGAAGTTATCGCAGCTGCGCTGCTAGAAGTTATCGGAGCCTATGGCTCCTCCGAAGTTATCGCGCTGACGCGCTCGACGATAGTCGGAAGTCCCGTAGGGACGACAGATCACAGGCAGGCGGTGAGCCCGAAGGGCGTAACCCCTGCAAGGGAAGTTCCAATTAGTATTTTAGTGCCGAAGGTACGACAGAATGCCAGGGGTTGCACCCCTGTCTGTTATCCTACGCCCCTTCGGGGCTTTGCGCTGGGGGAGAATCGGGAGGCGAGAGCGGGACAAGATGTATATTGTTTCCTTTTTATTTGTTTTCTTATCTCAGCTCGTACCTGCCTGCGGTGATGGTGCTGATGGAGATGGGGCGGTAGAGCATCTCGTAGCCACCACGTCCATTGGAGGTGTCCTCCCAGAAGAATCCTATACGACCGTCCTGCTGCACACACATGGTGGAGTAGGCGGCATCACGGGTGGTGACTAGGTAGGGGCCGCTCCACCCACTGGCAAAGCTTTCAGGATTGGCATAATCGGCGGGGCTTGACAGCGCTTTCCAGTAGATGCCCACATTGCTGCGGCCAGGACCGAGGGGGACACTCTGGAGTGCTATGTAACATTGAGCATTGACACTTCGTTCTCGCGGCTCTTGACTCTTGATTTTGGACTTCACCCTTATGGGGGAAACCTTGACGATTAGGATCTCGCCATTGGTAACGTTGTTCTCTGCCTTTACACCAGAGGGGCATTCAGCGGAAGCGATGGGGGCGGACCAAGACTCCTGACCATAAATGTTGTAGAAACGGCCGCTGTTGAGGTTGCCCCATCCGGGGCGGGAACTGAGCAGTACGCTACCATCGGGGAGCTCCTCTATCTTGGGCTCGTCGCCTAAAGGAGCGGGGCTTTGATGGACGGTGCCAAGCGAATGCCAGGTGTGGCCAAAGTCATCGGAGTAGATGACGCGGTTGCCTCCCGGTCTGGCACAGAGGGCTGCGTAGATGCGATAGTATTTACCTACCTTGACTTTGCGGCTCTGGGTTATCTTGCCGCTGCCTACGAAGAGGCTCTGCACTGGCCCAATCTGACTGTCGTCGAAGAGGGTGTAGATGCTTTCAGTTATCTCCTCCGGCGCCCCCCAGGTGTGGCCTCCGTCATAGCTGCGGATGGCTGCCACACGGTTGGGGTTGTCGCGGGTAGCCTGAAAATAAGGTGTTTGCCCACACACGCAGAGCAACAACACTTCGTTGCTCTTGCTGTCTGCCACCACGGCTGCATCGCCGAAGCCACAGAAATGGTCTCCCTCAATGCCGTTGCCTTCTATCAGTGTCTGCTCCGGTCCCCATGTGCGACCATTGTCCTTGCTGATACGGTAGTGAAGGTCAACGCGCCCAAAGCCAATGTCTGACAGGCAATGGCGATAGTCGGTGAAGGCCAACAGCTCACCTTTCTTGTTTTTGACAATGGCGGGGATGCGATAGGGCACCTCGCTGCTTGCGGAGCTGAAGAGTGTCTGGGTGGTTGACGATTGGCCATCGACAGTTGCCCATTGACAATTCAGGATTAATAGGAGGGAAAGAAGGAAGCGCATTATTTTTTCTTTGGTGCAGTTTTTTTAGCGGGAGCTTTCTTTGCGGGTTCAGCCTTTTTGGCTGGAGCAGCTTTCGGTTCTTCCTTCTTGGGTTCTTCTTTCTTCACGGGAGCGGCCTTCTTGGCTGCGGCCTTCTTTGCCTTAGGCTTCTTGGGCTCTTCTCCTCCAAGGAGGTGAATGGTCTTGCGGAGTTTCTCTATCTCGCGGTCTTTGAGGTTGAGCTCGTCCTCCTGATTGCGAATGGTGGTGAGCAGAGCTGAGAGTTCCTCATTGTCGGCAGCGGGGTAGTAGTTGTTAACGCGGGTTATGAAGTCGGAAATGATGTTCATGTAGTTGGTGAACGCATCATAGGGGCTGTCGTAGATGCCGCGGTATGCTCCCTCGGAGCCTGGCTTGGTGGACATGAAGCGGAAGTTGTTGGTGGCCTGCAGATAGTCCCAGTCTTGCTTGATGCGTTTGTCCTGCAGTATGAGCACACGGTCGGCTATGTTGTAGAGCTTGCGGAATGCATCGCGCTGCATGTCGTTGCCGAGCCATGGGGAGATGTCTCTTGTCTCGTCAACCCAAGTGATGGGGTCGGGTGAGGAGAAGGTGTCGGTGGCTTTGAACTTGCTGCATACCTCGGAGCATGTGCTGAATGTGATGCCGCGCTCTTTTGCCTTCTCAGGCAGCGCATGCATAAACTCAAGAATATTGCTGCTCAGTGGCTGGAATATGCCGAGGGCACAGAGCTCCATGAAGAGGTTGTAAACTTGCTCCTCTTCGGGCTGCTGGGCTATCCAGTCCATATAGGTGTCGGCAAAGAGGGGATAGCTGGCCCAACTACTGTCGTTGAAGCGATAGGAGATGTCTTCGCTCAGACCTGCGTCGCGCAGCAATAGCTTGAGCTTGGGAGCATTGGCACAGCTGTAGACATAGTGGGGGCTCTTCCATCCCAGCACTTGCTTGGCTCCCTCGGCGAGCATGCCCTTGAAGCCCATGCTGTGGACTATGCGGCCTATCTCGTCGGTGTAGATGAGGGCTGAGTTGCGGAACACCTTGGGCTGCTGGCCGAAGATGTTGTTCACTTTATCGCAGAGGGCTTTCACCTCCTCGCGGAAGGCTGCCTCGCTGCCCAGTGATGCAAGGCCGTGGCTATAAGGCTCAGCAAGCAGCTCGCAGCAACCGGTGTCAACAAGCTCCTGAATGAGCTCAATGACCTGCGGAGCGTGTATCTCGAGCAACTCAATGGTGCAGCCGCTGAGGGAGAGAGAGCACTTGAAGTAGCCTTTGTTCTCCTTTGCCATGGCAATGAGTGTCTTGAGCGAGGGGATATAGGAGCGCTCGGCTGTCTCTACTATGCCACGTTCATTCTCATAGTCGTCGTAGTAGTAGTGGTCGGTACCGATATCAAAGAAACGGTAGCGCTTGAGATGGATATTCTGGTGAATCTCAAAGTATAAGCAGATTGTTTTCATAATGGCAATTTACGATTTTACGATTTACTATTTACTATTTATTATTTATGTACTATTTAATTATGTAGATATTTATCTTCCCAATAGGCGATTGTAGTGGGAGCGTATGCGCAGGCCTACCTTCTCCCAGGTTATCTGGTCCACCTCAAGGCGTCCCTCACGCTCCATGTATTCGTGGTATGTCTCATTGGTGCAGAGGGCGTGGATGGCATCTGCCATTGCCTCTATGTCCCAGTAGTCGGTCTTGATGCAGTTGGTGAGTATCTCGCCACAACCCGACTGCTTGGAGATGATGGAGGGCACTCCCGACTGCATGGCCTCGAGAGGTGAGATGCCGAAGGGCTCAGACACTGAGGGCATTACATACACATCGCTGTCGCGGAAGGTCTCAAACACAGCGTCACCCTTCATGAAACCGGGGAAGTGGATACGGTCGCTGATGCCACGGTGGGCTGCCAGCTCTATCATATCTATCATCATGTCGCCGGAGCCGGCCATGCAGAAGCGTATGTTGCGGGTGCGGTCGATAACCATCTTGGCTGCCTCTACAAAGTATTCGGGGCCTTTCTGCATGGTGATGCGGCCGAGGAAGGTGACTACCTTCTCCTTCTTGTCCTTGAAGGGGCGGCGCTTGCTTACAATCTCCTGCACATGGTCAGACAGGGGATAGACGGCGTTGTGCATGGCGAAGCACTTGTTTGGGTCTTGGTGATACTGATTGATGACTGTCTGCCTGGTAAGCTCGCTCACACACATGATGCAGTCGGCGTGGTCCATGCCGTCCTTTTCTATGCTATAGACGGTGGGGTTGACCTGGCCTCTGGAACGGTCGAAGTCTGTGGCGTGCACATGTATCACCAGTGGTTTGCCGCTGACCTGCTTGGCATGGATGCCGGCAGGGTAGGTGAGCCAGTCGTGGGCATGGATGATTTCAAACTCTTGCTGTCGGGCTATCACTCCAGCCACGATGGAGTAGTTGTTGATTTCCTCATGTAGGTTCTCAGGATAGCGCCCCGAAAATTCAATGGCTCCAATGTCATTGGTGCCGATGGAGGAGAAGTCGGAGTAGATTTTTGAACGCAGGTCATAGTACAGCTGCGGGTCCATTTGATTGCCGAGCCTTTCTTCCAGCCATTTGGGGTCGGGGTCGCGCCATACTATGGGCACGTGGTTCATGGGGATGATTTTGAGGAAGCTCTTGTCCTCGTCACCCCATGGTGCGGGCAGGCAGAAGGTGATGTCCATGTCGCCCTGCGCTGCCAGACCTTTGGTCAGTCCGTAGCTAGCTGTGCCCAGTCCACCTAGGATGTGAGGAGGAAATTCCCAACCGAACATTAAAACTTTCATGATATTATAATGTAATTTACTATTTTACGATTTACAATGTACAATTCAATATTTATCTTCCACCCCCCAATTTTGGAGGGGCTAGGGGGACTATTGCTTTCTGTCGAGCAATCGTATGGCACGCAGTATTGCTGCCACATTCATTGCGAAGGACACTGCTCCTCGTCCGTGGAACGGTGGGTTGCCGTCAAACATCTCCGGTATTGAGCCGAGTCCGTGATAGAAGAGCTCTTCCTCAAATCCAACCATCTGGCGCTCAATGAAGCTGAGGCCACTCATCTTGTGTATCTTGAGGTATGCCTCTAGGTAAAGACCGGTGAGCCATGGCCATGCGGTGCCATTATGATAAGAGCTGTCGCGCTCCCACTGCACTCCGGCATAGTATGGGCGATAGCCTCCACTCTTGGGGCTAAGTGAACGCAGTCCCTTGGGGGTGACCAGCTCACGTGTGCAGATGTCGAGTGCTCTCTTGCGCTGCTCCTTGGTGAGTGGCGAATAGTCGAGGGCAAAGGCAAAAATCATGTTAGGCCTTACCTCCCAGCTCACATACTGTCCGTCGACATAGTCGTAGAGATAGCCGTTGTCGTTGACAAAGACATACTGGAACGAGCGCTCCACCTTCTCTGCCAGGCGGGTAATCTTGTCTGCCTCATCGGTGCGCTTGGTCTCATTAAGAAGTTCAGCATAAAAGCGCAGTGCATTGTACCACAATGCATTAAACTCTACGATATATCCTGAGCGTGGCACTATGGGGTGGCCGTCGTGCATAGAGTTCATCCATGTGATTGGCTTCTCGCGGCCATTGGAGTAGAGGAGGCCGTTTTCATGCAGGAAGAGGTTGTCGTGACGGCTATTGAGGATGAAGTCCATCATCTTGTCCACCAGCTCGCCATAGAGCTGAATGGCACGCTTACTGTCAGCGCGGCGATAATACTGCATGATGCACCATAGTGCCCAGAGCAGGGTGTCGGGCTGCTCGGTCTCATATATTTCCACCTCCACGGGTTTCTTCTCCACGATGCTTATCAGAGCCTTCTGCGCAGTCTTCATGTATAGCTCAAAAGTGTCCTTCTCTCCCAAAGCCAAGGTCAGTCCCGGCATAGCCACAAAGAGGTCTCTTGCCCTGCACTTAAACCACGGGTAGCCGGCAATGATATAGTTTTCGCCGCCCTTGGACAGACGGAACTGGTGGGCTGCATGGTAGAGGCAGTTGTAGAAGCCATCCATGGGCTCAGTGTCAGTCTGGTCTATGTCCATGATGCGCTTGAGGGTGTTGGTCTGTATCTCGCTGATGCCAGCAGAGAAGCACACCGACTCGCCCTTCTTGATCTGCATCTCAAAGTAGCCAGGGCGATAGAGGTCCTCGTTGCTCTCCCAGCCCCTCTGGCGCTCGATGGGGTAGTCGAAGCCCATGTACCAGTCGGCAGCATTAACAAACTCGGCTTTCTTGTTGGTTTGCATGAATATCTCAGGATAGCCGTCATACAGACACATCTTCACACCATTTTTCACCGGGGTGACGGTGGTGTTGATTTTGTTGTTTTTGTGGGTGAAGGTGCGTGTGCTCCTGAATGCCAGGAACGGACTGAGCCTAAGGGTTGTGGGCGAGTGGGCATCAAGCAGAGTGTAGCGGATGATGACACGGCTCTCACTGCGACGGAAGTGTATCTCCTTCTGCAGCAAAACGCCTCCAATCCTATACACTGTGGTGGGGAAGGCTTTCCACTCAAAAGAGCGGATATACTTATGACCATTAGGGCTCCAGTTGTCGCCCTGATACTTGTGCAGAGCCAGATTAAACTCTGCGCCGTGCTGAATGACTGTCTCGTCGAGTGAGCTGAGCAGGACATGCAACTCATTGTCCATCTCGGGCATGGGCACAACCAGCAGTCCGTGATACTTGCGTGTGTTGCACCCCACGATGGTGGTGCTGCAATAGGCCCCGGTGTCATTGGTGCAGAGGATTTCCTTTCCCAGTGACTCAGCGAGGTTAGTCATCTTTACGTTATCAAAACAAATAAAACTCATTATATTAATAAGGTTAGTGGTTAGCTAATAAAGGTTATAGGTTATAGGTTAGAGGTTAGAGAATGGTTAGCTTTATTTTTACAAAGATAGTGTATTTTATTTAATTGCAAAGAAAAAAATATAAAAATACTGCTTTGCAGCAATAAAACGCCACAAAACAATCGTACTTTGCTTCAAATAACTTGTTAAAGACAGCTATAAACGACTGTCCTCGCGTAACCGTATTAAATAAGGTACGCGAGGGTAGTGTGAAAGGGTAGAGTCAGGACTCCTACTTAAACTCAAAGAGATTGATGAAGCCTGTCATGGTGAAGACCTTGCGCAGGTCGTCATTGATGCCTTGTATATAGACATGGCTTCCTTTTGGCTTGGCGGCCTTCAGCACGCTCAGAAACAGACGCAGTCCGCTTGAAGAGATATACTCCAGCGCTGTGCAGTCGAACATGATGTCTTTTCCCTCGCTTTCATAGAGGGGCTGCAGTGCCTTTTCTGTTTCAGCTGCGGCAGCTGTGTCGAGGCGTCCCTCAAGGATGGCTACTATGATGCCGTCTTGTTCTTGGATGGTTGTCTTCATTAGTATTGTGAATGTTTAATGTGAATATTTAATGTAGCGGGTATATAAGGTTTACTGCCACAAGTGCGATGCAGAGTAGCACCACGTGGAGTACGACGCCGAGTCGGGCAAAGTCGGAGAACTTAAACGAGCCCGGACCATAGATGAGCATGTTGGGTATGGAGCCCAGTGGCGATGCGTAGCTGAGGGTTACGCACAGCATCAGTGACACCACGAAGGGCATGGGGTTGCAGCCCATCAGCACCGCCTGGTCATACATCACGGGGAAGAAGATGGCTGCTGTGCCTACGTCGCTGACAAACTCACTGACGATGGAGGCCAGAACGCACATCACCGCCATGACAAAGTAGGGGTGGTGGCCGCATATGTCGAGTATGTTTTGTGCCAGAAATTCAGCGATGCCAGTCTTGCCGATAGCTGTTGACAGCACCACCGTGGAGCCCAGTATAAGGAGTATCTCCCATTCGACATACTTGACTATACTGTCGAAGCGGCAGCATTTGGTGAGCAGCATCATACCTGCAGCGAGCATGGTGGAGGCCATCAGTGGCATGACGCCCAGATAGGCCAGCACAAACATCAGCAGCACGATGACGGCTGAGATGACGGTGCGGGGGCCGAGCTGCGGAACATAGTGAGAGTCGAAGAAGGTAAGGCTGCGGCGGTTGGCTTGCTCCAGCTGGTCGTCGCCCTTTGGCGGGCATTCGAGCAAGAGGGTGTCGCCGGCTTGCAGGCTTATCTCTCGTGGCTGTCCGTCAACTCGGTGGCCTTGTCGGGCTACTGCTATGAGCACCACATCGTTTTTCTGCTCGAAATCGCACTGTGTCATCGACTGGCCTATGAGGTCGCTGCCAAACGAAACATAGGCTGTACGCATCTTGCGTTTGGTGTCAATGTCGTCGATGCTCCACACGTGATGGTCGGCAGCTGCCAGTCCGTGAGTACGCTTGAGTTCAAGTATCTCGTTTATCTGACCCGCATAGATAAGTCTGTCGCCGCCAAGTATCCATTCGTCTTTGGGCACGGGCATGATAATCTCCTTGTCGAAGCGCACTATCTCCACTAACGAGCCTCCTTTCACAGAGTAGAGCCCTGCTTCCTCCACCGTTTCGCCCACGGCAGGATTGTCGGTGGGTACCAGCAGTTCCACGGTATAGTCGCTTGTTGTCTCAAATGATTGCTCTGCGCTGTCTCTGGCGGGGATATAGCGCTGCATGATGATAATTATCAACACTCCTGCTACAGTGAGAATAAGGCCTGGCAGCAGTGGTGTGAAGATGTTGAGTGTCTGCCCGGTCTTGTTCATATAGAGACCAGCCACCACCAGGTTTGACGAACTACCCAAAAGTGTGCACACTCCTCCGAGTGTGGCAGCGTAGCTCAGTGGCAGGAGCAGCTTGGATGGTGCCATCTTTAGCTTGTTGGCCCACAACTTTATGGCATCGATGAAAAGTGCGACCACGTTCATCGAGTTGAGCATGGCGGCCAGCAAGGAGGTGGGTATCATCAGGCGTAATAGGGCGCCAGTGTAGCTCTTGGGGGAGCGCAGCACATTCTTCGA
>JAGCTG010000096.1 GCA_017963785.1 Bacteroidaceae bacterium
CACTGAGCTGGGCACCCTAGAGCCTGCCGAGGTGGAGGGCTATACCTTTATCCGATGGAAAGGCGTGCCCGCTACCATGCCCGACCACGATATAGAGGTGCGCGCAGAGGTGACCATCAACAGCTACTTCATTACTTTCTATCTGCCCGACAATGTGAAGTGGGGCAACATGCAGCAGAAGTACGGCACTCCCATTGCCTTCCCGCGTGAGCCAAGCAAGAACGGCCACACCTTCACTGGTTGGATGGATCAAAACGGCATCCTGCTCGACACCACAACCACTGTGCCCGCCTACGACCTCACTTACACTGCTCAGTTTGAGGTCAACCGCTACGCTGTGCGCTACACCGTCGATGGTGAGGCATACCACACCGACTCCATAGCCTATGGTGCAGACGTGGTGCTTATAGCCAATCCCGTGAAAGAGGGGCACACCTTTGTGCGCTGGCGAGGAGCGCCCGCCGTCATGCCCGCCTACGACGTCGAGGTGCGCGCAGAGTTCACCGTCAACAGCTACTTCATTACTTTCTATCTGCCTGACGACGTGAAGTGGGGCAATATGCAGCAGAAGTACGGCACTTCCATCACACCGCCGCGCGAACCGACCAAGAAAGGCCACACCTTCAGCGGATGGATGGATCAGGACGGCAACATGCTCGATGCCGCTACCACCGTGCCCGACTACGACCTCACCTATATAGCGCAGTTCACGCCCATCCAGTACACGCTCACCCTGCTCGTCAACGGCGTAGTCTATAAGACTGAGCTCGTTGACTATGGTAGCGAGCTGCTCATCGACGACTACGAGGACGACGACTACACCTATCGCTGGGACAAACTGCCTGCCACCATGCCCGACCACGATGTGGAAGTCAATGCCGTCGTGACCGGTATTCAAGGTCAAGAGTCAAGAGTCGAGAGTCAAGAGTCTGACATCTATTACGACTTGCAAGGGCACAAGGTAACTGATCCTGTGAAGGGCAAGATCTACATTCGAAACAAGAAAAAGGTTGTTTATTAAGTAACTTTTTCTAGTTCACAAGTTTTCTCCCGTTGATTTCGAGCATGCGGAAGTCTAGTTGTCGCTTCTCTAGATTGGCTGCCTCCACGCGTATGGTCACGGGGTCGCCGATATTGATGCGCCGGTGGGTAGTGCGTCCCGTGGCGCACAGGCGGTCGGGGTCGTAGGCGTAGTAGTCGTCGAGTAGCGTGTGCATCATCACGAGTCCCTCGCAGTGACTTTCGTCAAGCAACACATAGATGCCAAAGTCGGTGATGCCGCTTACCTTGCCCGTGAACTCCTGCCCTAGGCGGTCTGCCATATATTCCACTTGCTTATATTTGATGGAAGCGCGCTCGGCGTTGGCTGCCAGCTGCTCCATCTCGCTCGAGTGCTCGCACTGCTCCTCGCAGCGCAGCTGGTTGACGCTGCGCCCGTCTTGCTCTAGATAGCGCGTGAGCAGACGGTGCACCATCTGGTCGGGATAGCGACGTATGGGAGAGGTGAAATGGGTGTAGTAGCGAAACATCAGTCCGTAGTGCCCGATGTTGTGGGTGGAGTAGCGCGCTTTCATCATGGAGCGCAGGGCCAGATCCTCTACTACGCCCTGCTCGCGCTGACCGCTGATGGTGTGGAGCATCTTATTGATGGAGCGCGAGATGTCGGTCTTGCTGCCCTCCGTCTTTATGTTGTAACCAAAGCGCGACACAAAAGTGGAGAGGCGTTGCAGCTTCTCGAGGTCGGGCACGTCGTGGATGCGGTAGGGGAAGGTCTTGGCTTTGGTTCCCTTGGGCACCATGCCTATCTTCTGCGCCACGTATTTGTTGGCCAGCAGCATGAATTCTTCTATCAGTTTGTGGCTGTCGGTGGATGCTTTGATGTATGTGCCGATGGGGTGTCCCTGTTCGTCTATCTCAAAGTGCACTTCGTCGCGCTGAAACTCTATGGAGCCGCCTTTCATGCGCTCTGCCTTGAGGTGCTTTGCGAGGCGGTTGAGGGTGATGAGCTCTGCGGCGTACTCGCCCACGGGGCTACCGTCGGCATTGGGCTCCACGCGCTTGGGATGTTCGCCGGGCTTGGTGAGGTCTTCGGGCGATGCTTCGCCGTTTTGCTCGAGTATGGCTTGCACCTCTTCGTAGTTGAAGCGGCGGTTGCTGCGTATCACGGTGCGGGCTATCTGGTGGTCAAGCACTTCGGCGCGGTCGTTGAGTTGGAAGATGACGCTGTAGGTCAGTTTGTCCTCATCGGGGCGTAGCGAACAGATATAGTTGCACAGCCGCTCGGGAAGCATCGGGATGGTGCGATCCACAAGATATACGCTCGTGGCACGTTTGTAGGCTTCCTGGTCGATGGGCGAGCCCTCCTTGAGGTAGAAGGTCACATCGGCAATATGCACGCCTACCTCCCACACTACTCCAGCCCCTTGACTCTTGACCTCCCTTATCGACAGGGCGTCATCGAAGTCCTTGGCATCTCGAGGGTCGATGGTGAAGGTGGTAACATCGCGGAAGTCAATGCGGCGCTCTACCTCGCGATCTGTGATGTGAGGGGTGATTTTGTTGGCTAGTTTTTCCAGATTCTCGGGATAGCTGTAGGGCAGCCCAAACTCGGCAAGAATGGCATGCATCTCTACGTTGTTGTCGCCAGAGGCTCCCAGCACTTCGACTATCTTGCCTACGGGGGAGCGGTTCTCTTTGGAGGGCCACTCTATTATCTTCACTATCGCCTTGTCACCGCTGTGGGCATTGCCTATCTCTGTCTTGGGTATGAAGATGTCCCACGGCAGGTAGCGGTCATTGACGTCAAGAAAGGCAAAGTGCTTCTCCACATTGATGACTCCGACAAAGGTGTCCTTGGCGTGGTGCACGATGTTGACTATCTCTGCCTCGCGACGGTTGCGCTTGCGGTTGAAGATGACAGCTGCGCTGACGCGGTCGCCATCGAGGGCGTTGCATGAGTGGCGGTCGCTGACATACACGGATTCTTCCTCGCCATCGGGCTTGAAGGCTACCTGAAATCCGCGACGCTCTATGGTGCCCTCCGTCAAGGTCTGCTGCTGGAGTAACCTGTAGCTGGCGCGACGCCCGCGGTTGCCTTCCGCGAGGTATCCACACATGACGAGGTCGTCAAGGATATCGGCAAGCACCTTGCGTGAGGGATGACTCTTAATCTTAAACTGCTTGTAGAGGTCGGTGGGTGTGAACTCTTGGTTGGGGTTGGCTACAAAGTAGTCCATTAGGGCATGGGCGAGTTCGCGCTTGCTGGCACGGCTCTGCAGGTTTGTCTTGTTTTTCATAAGAAAAATGTATTTGCGTAGCAAAAATAGTAAAAACATTTCACTTCTCACTTCTCACTTTTCACTTTTTTATTATCTTTGCACAGATTTTACTTATTAGTAAAATAGCCAAAGGGCAAAATAGAACATAAATTGTAAATAGTAAATTGTCAAAGAGTAAATGAAAAACATAGTCTTTCTTACCGGCGCAGGCATGAGCGCTGAGAGTGGCATCTCTACCTTCCGCGACAGTGGCGGACTGTGGGAACAATATCCCGTGATGCAGGTGGCGAGCCATACGGGGTGGCTGGAAGACCCCGACTTGGTGACACGCTTCTACAATGAACGCCGTCGCCAGCTGTTCGACACGCAGCCTTGCGGAGGCCATCGACTGGTGGCTGAGTTGGAGAAGGACTATAACGTCACTGTGGTGACGCAAAATGTTGACGACCTCCACGAGAGGGCTGGCTCCTCACATGTCATCCACCTCCACGGCGAACTGCTCAAGGTGTGCTCCAGCCGCGATGTTGAGAACCCCAAATACTGGCAGGTGCTCAGCCGCGACAACTGGGAGGTGAAGCCGGGCACTAAGGCTGGCGATGGCTCCCTGCTGAGGCCTTACATCGTGTTCTTTGAGGAGGCGGTGCCTATGATTGCCCCTGCTGCTGAGCAGGTGGGCAAGGCAGACATATTCGTCATTATCGGCACGTCGCTCAATGTGTACCCCGCAGCTGGCTTAATCAACTATGCTCAGCCTGGGGTGCCCATCTATCTGATTGACCCCAAGGAGGTCAAGGTGCCCTACGGCCTCAACATTACCCATATCATGGCAGGTGCCACCGAGGGCATGAAGCAGCTGGTTGAAAAACTGAACGCAAACAGTTGACACTCTTTCCGCGTAGGCGAAATCTCAAAGTAAATAATCAAATCGAAAATGTCATCTCTCCTCATCACCGGCGCCAGCGGCTTTGTGGGCAGTCACCTCGTGGAGACCGCCTTAGCAGCCGGTATGAAGGTATGGGCTGGCATGCGCGAGACTTCGTCGCGGCGATGGCTGCAAGACGAGCGCATCAATTTCATCACTCTGTCGCTCAATGATGCTCAGAAACTGGGCAAGCAGCTTAGCGCGTTTAGGAAAGAGCATGGAGGATGGGACTACGTGGTTCATGTTGCGGGTGCCACCAAGGCTACCAACGAGGCAGAGTTTATGCGAGCTAACTGCGAGGCTACCGCCAATCTGCTGGATGCGCTCTATGCGCTCGATATGGTTCCCCGGCGCTTTGTGCTGATGAGTTCGCTGAGTGCCGCCCCGGTAGGGGATGCTCAACCTGACACGGCTTACGGCCGCTCCAAGCTGGCGGCGGAACAGCGTGTCAAGGATGCTGCCGACAAGATGGACTGCATAGTGCTGCGCCCTACGGGAGTGTATGGACCGCGCGAGCAGGACTATATGCTTATGGCCAAGAGCATAAAGAGGCACGTGGATTTTGCCGTGGGCTTCAAGCCGCAGTATATAACCTTTATATATGTCAAAGACCTGTGCGACGCAACTATGCTGGCACTGACTGACGGTAGGCCTGGAGCCATCTATCCTCTGTCTGACGGAGCTACCTACACAAGCCGCGACTTCAGCCGTCTGCTCCAAAAGGAGTTGGGCGTGCGCCGCGTGATGCATATCACGGCTCCGCTGTGGCTGCTCAAGGCAGTGTGCTGCGTGGGGCAATGGTGGGGCGGCATCACTCATAAGATGAATGCACTCAACAGAGATAAGTATAACATTTTAAAACGCAGAGATTGGCGATGCGATATCTCGCGGGCAGTGGAGGATTTTGGCTACAAACCGCAGTACGACCTCGCCCGCGGTGTGGCAGAAACTATAAGAGAAAGTAAATTGTAAAATCATAAAATTGTCAAATAGTAAACGTATTTCATGGATATAAGAAATTACTTTAAGGAGCAGTTCCCTATGCCCGGACTGCTAGGAGTGGAGAAACTGGCGGCTGTCTATATAGGCTTTACCCTTTTGCTTACGGCGCTCTACTACGGCGACATGGAGACTTCTGCGCTGGTTAGCGTGGTGGGAGGGCGCATAGCTATAGTGGCGGTAACCTTCTTGCTATATCTGCTCTATCAGCGCCGTCCGTGCCATGCCACATATCAGCTGCGTGTTGTTTTTCAGGTGGCACTGCTGGCTTATTGGTACCCAGACATTTATAACTTCTCCTCCATGCTGCCCAATCAGGATCACCTGCTGGCCAATGTGGAGCAGACCATCTTCGGCTGTCAGCCGGCATTGGTGTTCAGCCAAGTGCTGAGCGGTGCGTTCTGGAAGGAGTTGTTCTGTTTCGGCTACTTCTCTTATTTCGCTATGATAGCGATTATTGTATTGATAGTTATGACCAGAAGGCCACGCCGCTTCGACAGTGTCACATTTGTGCTGATGTGCACCTTCTTCCTTTACTATGTGGTGTTCCTACTGTTCAATAGCGCAGGGCCTCAGTTCTATTTCACTGCCCCTGGTGTGGATGCTGCCAATGGTGTTTTTCCCTTTGTCGACGACTGGTTCCGCACCCACTCTGAGTTGCCCGCCAGTTACTCAGGCCCCTTCAGCTATCTGGTCTATCTGCTCCACGGCAGCGAGACACCCATCGCCGCTTTCCCCAGCAGCCATGTGGGTGTGTCAACGGTGATTATGATCATGCTCTATAGGCTCAAGGCGCGCTGGGCGCTACTGATGCTGCCGTTCTATGTGCTGCTATGTCTATCCACGGTGTATATTGGTGCCCACTACGCTATCGACGTGGTTGCCGGTTGGGTGTCGGCCATCATCTTTATGGCGATAGCAAGGAAACTCTACAAATCGAAGTTCTTCCATCGTCCCGAAGGCTTCGACAATCTCCACCGCTTCGGCCATCACCACAAACACCATCATCATCGACACCATCGTCATCATAAACATTAAACTTTCTATAACCAATAACCAATAACCAATAACCATTAATATCTATGAAGAAACTTTTACTTTGCGTGATGGTTGCGCTCATGAGTGCAGCTATGTGGCAGACGGCTCAAGCCCGCTATGTGTTGGGCGAGCGTGTCGCTGCCGACGAGATTAAAGGCGGTGATACTATTGCCCTTTGGTGCGGAACCCAGGGCAACAACACCGACTACTACATGGGTGTGGATGAGGCTGGTGCCCTCCACAATGTGAAGCCTTGGAGCACCCGCTCCTCCTGGATTGTTATCGAGGGTCCTAAGGATAGCCGCGGACTGCAGACCTATTTC
>JAGCTG010000097.1 GCA_017963785.1 Bacteroidaceae bacterium
AGAGTTGTCGAATGTACCCCAACGCAGATAGTCAGTATCAGTACCAACCAACGCGGGATCAACCTTCAAAGCCTTCTCGACTCCCTGAGTAGTGTAGAAGCCCTTGTATGCACTAACGATGAAGTAGTCGCCTTCGGTAACGGGATTAACGTCAGCAGCCTGGAGGGTTGCAGCAGCGGCATCGAGGTTAGCGATGGCGGTGCGGATAGCGTCATCATCATCAGAATCCAAGAGAGCCTCAGCTGCGGCCTTTGCAGCCACAAACGGAGCCACAACAGCGTCTGAGTAGAACCCGGGATCCTCGGAACCCTCGGTGGGCAGGTCGCTATAGGACTCGATAACCTTGGCAAGCTTGCCATTGAGGTCGTTTACGAAGGTAGCCTCGAAGAACTTCCATCCTACATCCTCGCGCCAGGGCTCAAATGCCACGTTCATTGGCGGATGATTTTGGGTACCGATCTTGAAGTACTTGTCCATGATGGTCTCAGCAGCGGTGAGCACATAAACGTTTTCTACAGCCTTGCCTTCACCTACGGAAGTACGGCTGTCATCAGCAGTTGCCTCTGCGGCAAGGATAGTGATCTGCTGAGCGGTAGCCAAAGCACCGAAGTCTGCATTTGTGCCTGCATAGCTGTACCAGTCGTAGCCGTCGTACGGTGTGGACTCGTCCCAAGTCTGAGCACCATAGTTAACATACTGCCAGTAGCCGCCCTTCTCGATAGACTTTAGCACATAAGTGCCATAGCCGTCGGTGGTGTTGTTATCGGTAGCTTCTACCGACCAGATGTTATCATTGGTAATCTCGCCGAATTTCTCGGTACAACCATTATTGGCTCCGAGGTATGTATTGTTGTATGCGTTCTGTACGGCATACATCTTGCCGGGCTCAGGCATAGTAGCAGTCTCGCCAACTGTCCAATAACCTTCAGCAGCTACAAGGCCATTAACAGCCTCTGCCAAAGCATTGTAAGCAGTTTCGATAGCTGCGGGACCTGCCTTTGCTCTAACTCTCTTAGCAGCCTTAGCAGCAGCGGAGACAGCAGCAGCTGACTCAGCGGTGTAAACACCCTGAGCGGAAGTTGCATTGATGTCGCCATACATTGCGATCAGTTCACCAAGCTCAGCAAAAGTAGGAGCCGGGATGTACCTCCAGTCAGAACCGTTGTCAGTACGGTTGCCAGCAGTTTTCCAAACGCCCATGTATCCACTTACATCGTTGATGTAAGCCAGTTCGCCATCAGCATAGCGGAACAGCTGGAAGCCGTTGCCAGCAGAGCTGTATTCGAAGATGAATGTTCCACCCTCTTCAGCAGAAGCTGCTGCAGCGAGACGGGGATTTTCTGCACTGGTAGCAGGGCCCATAGGAGCGCTCTTGCCAGCAGTGTAATTGTAAAGCTTGTAGCCGAACGGATCACCCACGAGGGCGAAATAGTAGTCATCAGTCAAAGTCTCTATCGCATCGGTAGAGTTCTTGACATTTGTTCCGTCAAACATACAATTCTTGGCACCGCCACGTACGGTCATACGATACCAAGTAGCGTTGTCGAAGCTGCTGCTGTACTTGAACGGCAGAGCGTCTTCGTCAACAGTGTAAGTGCTGGTAGCGTTCAGGCCATCAGCAACCACCACAGTAGCAGGATCAATAACAAGACCTGCATAAGGAAAGGTCAGACCAATGGTCGAGCCAACAATAGCTGCACCTGCAACAGAATACTTCTCGTTGCTGTCGCCGTCAACCACCTTCCAGTTGATTTCGCCAACAGTTCCAGAGAAGTCACCTGCCTCAATGAATGCGAGGCGGTTGCCATCGTCCTCGGTACTCCAGCTGTTGCATGGCCATGCGCCCGAGTTGTTGTTGTTCAGGGTATTCGCGCCAGCGAGATCCTGGAACTTGAATACATAGTCTCCTGTCGGATTACTAGCCTGCTTCAGCGACCAAAGGAAGGCTTCAGAAGCAACAGATCCGAAAGAGCCTGAAGGACTCAAGAACTCGCCCTTCAATGGATTGTAAAGAAGGACGCCGCTCTTGTAAGGCAGCACTGCCCACTGGTCAGCACCTTCCTCGGTGCTATAATTACCAGTGTTCTCAGTGGCGCCCCCACTCTTGTAGTCCGACACAATACCAGTCTTCGCGGTGTTAAGAACAATCTTACCACGCGGAGCCTTGATTGTGTAGACTTTGCTTGCGCTGACGCCTGCGAGCGTGGTAATCACGTCGCCGACCGCAGCGTTAGCAACGCCCGTCCCCAGCAATAGCAGGAACAGAGCGATCAAAGAATTAAGAACTCTTTTCATTTGGTTAATAATTAGGGTTAATAAAAAAGTGAATAAAATCGTTTGCGTTAAAATTGCGAGTGTAAAGATACAACTTTATTTATAACGACGCAAAAAAAAGTAAAAAAAAACGGTTTTCCGCAAGTGAAAAACCGCTTTTTCCTTAAGATTTCCTTATTTTTCTTAAGAATTTATGGTGTTTCGCCATTTATAATAAGATTATAAATTTTGACCACATCAGAAGTGTTTACTTTAGAATTTTCATCAGCATCTGCGCAATTAAGGCCTACTCCGGACTTGATGCCGTTGATGATGTAGCTATAAACCATTACCACGTCTGCGGTGTTGACAGAGCCATCGCCATTGACATCGCCCACTGCAGCAGGCACATAGTCTACCGGTCGGAACATCCATGCGCAGAACCACCATGTTGTGCCCTTGGTTATCTTGTTGTCCTGACCCGCCGGACCCATGAGATGAGTCTTGCCATCAGCAGAAGTAATATCATAGCAGAGGCGTTTGCGTACATTGTCGTTAGCATCGTTGGTCCAATAGGTAAGGTTTTCTTCATAACGATTGACAATCTTAAGGTCAACGGGAGTGTCTGACCAAATATGGTTACTCTTTTCCAAAGAGCTGAGATACTTGCCGTTACCGACATTCTGCAGATTCCAGTAGTCGCCGTTGCGAGTGAGGTGGAAGATAAAAGCCGTATTCTTCGGCATCAGCGCGGATTTATAGACATAATTGTCAGCACTGGAATAAGTCAGCCCCAAGCCTGTGCCGGCATTGTTGGCGTCTGCTGCAAAACCATGTATAATATAATAATAACCACCATCCTGTATAGGGTTATTCTTGACTTCACACGCCGCATAAGCTTGTTCTATTGCATCGCATAGCGGGCCCAGCACAGCATTGTTATCTTCTTCGTTAGCGACCGCAATCTTACCTGCTTCTACTGCTGTCCTCAACTTGTCTATAAGAGCCTCAGTAGTTACCAAGCCACACTCGGAGCCGTCA
>JAGCTG010000098.1 GCA_017963785.1 Bacteroidaceae bacterium
AAGCCCAACATCATCTTCATCCTCTGCGACGACATGGGATACGGCGACCTGGCCTGCTATGGTCAGCGCTATATCGACACTCCCAACATCGACCGCCTCGCCTCACAAGGCATGCTCTTCACACAAGCTTATGCCGGCAGCCCTGTCAGTGCACCATCCAGAGCCAGCCTAATGACAGGACAGCACATAGGACATTGCGAGATACGCGGTAATAAGGAGTATTGGGGTGGTCTCACGATGTATGGCAACAACAGAGAATATGCCGTAACAGGACAGCACCCTCTGGACCCTGACCATATAGTGCTGCCGGAGATAATGAAGGACAACGGCTACACCACCGCGCAGTTTGGCAAATGGGCAGGAGGCTACGAAGGCTCTGTCTCCACTCCCGACAAGCGCGGCATTGACGAGTTCTATGGTTATATCTGCCAGTTTCAGGCACACCTCTACTATCCCAATTTCCTTAATCGCTACAGCGCTGCCCTCGGCGATACGGGAGTGGTGCGCCAAGTGATGGAGCACAATGTGGAGCACGCCATGTACGGCCCCGACTACTCCAACCGCAGCCAATACTCTGCCGACATCATCCACCGCAAAGCTCTGGAGTGGCTCGACCGCCAGGATGACCGGCAGCCGTTCTATGCCCTCCTTACGTATACCCTCCCCCACGCCGAGCTGGTGCAGCCCGAAGACTCTATCCTCTCCCACTACAAGAGCCGCTTCGCTGATGACCGTGATTTCAGTGGCAGCGAAGGCAGTCGCTACAATGCCACCCCCCATGTGCATGCCCAGTTTGCCGCTATGATAACACGCCTCGATACTTATGTCGGCCAGATAATGGCTAAACTGGAGGAGAAAGGGCTGGATGACAATACCATCCTTATTTTCAGCAGCGACAACGGTCCCCATGAAGAAGGAGGCGCTGACCCCACATTCTTCAATCGCGACGGACTGCTGCGCGGACTGAAACGCCAGACCTATGAGGGCGGAATACGCATACCCTTCATCGTGAGATGGCCAGGGCACATCAAAGCTGGCAGCCGCAGCGATTTGCAGATAGCTTTCTGGGACATCATGCCCACTTTCTGCGACATCATCGGAGTCAAGGACTATGCCACCCGCTACGCCGACAAAGATAAAGAAGACCACTTTGACGGCATATCATTCCTGCCCACACTAAAGGGAAAAACAAAAAGACAGCAGAAACACGATTATCTCTACTGGGAGTTTGACGAGACCGACCAAGTGGCTGTGCGTCGAGGCGATTGGAAACTTATTAGCATCCACGGCAAGTGTCATCTCTACAACCTTGCCGACGACCTCCACGAGGACAATGATGTTGCTGCACAGCATCCTGACATAGTAGAGCAACTCAAGGCCATCGCCCATAAAGAGCACACACCCAACCCGCACTTCAAGGTCACAATGCCCGAATGAAGTGGCCCCTCAACTAACAATCAACGCCCCCGCTTCAGTGCAGGGGCGTTGGTGTTTGCTTTGGGCTTCGTGACGTCCTACTTCTTGTCACGCTTGGCTACCTCGCTGAGGTTCTTGTCAACCACGGAGATAAGTTCGTCAATGTTGTCAAGCTTGCTCTGCCAGAGGTCGCTGCGGTCGGGAGCAAGTTCCTGCACCTTGGCGAAATAAACGCGAGTGGTGGTGAGCTTGTCCTTGAGCTCCTGCTGCTGCGCCTTATACTGCGGGTCGCGGTTGTTAGTGGTAGCCTTCTGGTTGAGGTCGCGTATCTCATTAAAGTTAACTACGCCCACATTGGCGATGGCTTCAACGAAATTAGGATCTATCTCCAGAGCCTTGTTGAAGCTGGCAAGAGCCTCCTTGTCCTTGGTCTGGTCCATCAGCACTACGCCCTTGATGTAGTGAGCCATCTTGTTCTGCGGTGCCTTCTGGATAAACTCATCGGCAACTTTCATGGCCTCATCCTGCTTATGCTGGTCATAGTAATACTTAAGGATTATCTGAGGATAATTTACATTGGTGGTATTCTCCATAGCTTCCTTAAGGGTACTCAGCCACTGGACGGTGTCTCCCTTGTGAAGCAGCGAAGTGGTCTTCATATGGTAACCGTCCTCACGCGTCGTTTCGTCCTCAGACTGTATGGCGTAGTCAACGGTATTGAGCACGCGGTCGTAGTCCTTGTCCTTAAATGCCAGAATGGTAGCGAAGTATCCCACCTTGGGATAATTCTTGTCTGACTTGTAGATAGAGTCGGTCTCTGCCTTGGTAAACAGGGGAGCCTTGGGCAGCTCCAGGTGCTTCATGTAGTATTTGTATGCACCGGCGTTGTCGCCCTTGCTATAGCAGAGCTGTGCCGAGATAAGGTAGTAGCCCACTATCTTCTTCATCCACTCCACATTGCCGTTATGCTCACCGATATCATACTCGTTTTTCTTGGTGCCATAGTCAAAGCGCGGCTTAACCTTACCCTTGGCATCGGGGGCGTGGTCTATCTCATAGGACTTTGTAAGATACTCCACGGCATTGTCCATGCTCGAAATAAAGAGGGCAGTGTCAATGTCGGCAGCCTGCTGCATCTTGGTGATTTGCTCATTGATAAGACGCAACTCTACCTGCCCAGCCACATTGTAGGCATAGGCAAGCTTCTTTGTCTTGGGATTTTCAAGGACACCCTTTATCGTTTCTCGGGCCTCCATGAACTTTCCTTCATTAATCTGCTCCTGAGCCTTGTAGATCTGTCCGTCCTGAGCAAAGCCGATGGCGGCAGTCATCACGGCTGCAAGAGATAAGATAATCTTTTTCATAGCGTTTAAAATTTAGAGTTTAAAGTTTTGTTTTTAATATTATTCTTCATTATCTGAATCCTCCGGCAGTTCGGGAAACTCTGGAGCTTCAGGCGTCTCTGCATTGTCAGTCTCCGGTTCAGCCTCCACGTGACATACTGAAGAGATAGTATCATTGCGCTTGGCAATATCAATAATCTTCACACCCTGGGTGATGCGACCCAATACACTGATGCTCTTTACCGGCACACGGATAGCCGTACCGCTCTTGTTGATTACCACCAAGTCATTCTCGTCGTGTACCAACAGTATTGCTACCAGCTTACCCGTCTTTTCAGTGATATTGATGGTCTTCACGCCCTTGCCACCACGACCGGTGAGACGGTAGTCCTCAATCAGCGAGCGCTTGCCGATACCATTCTCGCTGACCACAAGTATGGTGCTCTGCATATCCTGTGCCCATGCACAGATCATGCCTACCACTTCGTCATCGGCGCCGTCCAGGGTCACGCCCTTCACACCCGTAGCGTTGCGACCCATGGCGCGCACCTTGCTCTCGTTGAAGCGGATGGCCCGGCCGTTGCGTGTGGCGATAATGATTTCGCTGTTGCCGTCAGTGAGCGAAACACTCACGATAGAGTCGTCTTCCCTGATGTTAATTGCATTCACGCCGTTAGCCCTCGGGCGCGAGTAGTCGGTCAGCACCGTCTTCTTAATCACACCCTTCTTGGAGCAGAACGTGATGTAGTGGGTGCGGCAGAACTCCTCGTCCTTGAGATTCTGCACATGAATCATCGTGTTGAGCGAGTCGTCACCCGGAATGTTCAGCAAGTTCTGTATCGCGCGCCCCTTGGAGTTCTTCACACCCTCGGGCACCTCATATACCTTGAGCCAATAGCAGCGCCCCTTCTGGGTGAAGAAGAGCAATGTGTCGTGCATATTGGCGCGATAAACCTTATCTATAAAGTCCGCATCGCGCGTCGATGACAGCTTGCTGCCAATACCACCACGACCCTGAGCATGGAACTCGCTCAATGGGGTACGCTTGATATAACCCAGATGACTCGTCGTTATCATCATCGGGTCATTTGCGAAGAAGTCTTCCGGATTGAAGTTGTCGGCCTCGCCGGGCATAATCTCCGTCATGCGCGGCGTTGAATACTTCTCCTTGGCCTCAATCAGCTCATCCTTGATAACCTTCTTGCACAGCTCGTCGTCAGTCAGTATGCGGTTGTAATACTCAATCTTCTGCATCAGCTCCTCATATTCCGCGTGCAGCTGGTCCTGCTGCAGGCCAGTCAGCTGGCGCAGGCGCATATCCACTATGGCTCTCGCCTGTATCTCATCCAGCTCGAAGCGCTTCATCAGGCTCTCCACCGCATCCTGCGGAGTCTCCGAGGCACGGA
The DNA here is from genome assembly GCA_017963785.1 of Bacteroidaceae bacterium. Classification (GTDB taxonomy): domain Bacteria; phylum Bacteroidota; class Bacteroidia; order Bacteroidales; family Bacteroidaceae; genus UBA6382. Next base: position 4,166 of record JAGCTG010000098.1, read on the forward strand.
TAATGCGAACCACCTCGTCGATATTGTCGCATGCAATGATGAGACCTTCGATAATATGGGCACGCTCCTGTGCCTTGCGCAAATCAAACTTTGTGCGGCGGATTACCACATCGTGACGGTGCTCAATGAAGTACTTGATGCAGTCCTTCAAAGTAAGCAGACGCGGACGCCCGTGAACCAACGCTATATTGTTAACGCTGAAAGAGCACTGCAGGTCAGTGAGCTTGAGCAGCTTGTTGAGCACCACATTGGCATTGGCATCGCGCTTCACATCCACCACGATACGCATACCCTCGCGGCCTGTCTCATCGTTAACGTTGCTGATGCCCACCACTTTCTTTTCGTTGGAGAGCATCGCTATCTTCTTGATAAGCTCAGCCTTATTTACCCCGTAGGGAATCTCCGTTATCACAATGGCTGAGTGAGTACCCAGGTCTTCTATCTCATAGCGCGCACGCATCACCACGCGACCTTTGCCGGTAGAGTAAGCGTCTCTCACACCCTGCAGGCCGCATATGATGCCACCCGTGGGGAAGTCGGGAGCCGGAATAAACTGCATCAGCTCATCCACAGAGATGTCTGGATTATCTACGTATGCCACACAGCCATCGATAACTTCGCCCAGATTGTGGGTAGGCACGTTGGTGGCCATACCTACGGCAATACCCGTAGCACCATTGACCAAGAAGTTAGGAATGCGCGTCGGCATCACTGTCGGCTCCTGAGTAGAGTCGTCGAAGTTATTGCGCATATCCACGGTCTCCTTGTCGAGGTCTTGCATCATCGCCTCGCCCAGCAGACTGAGGCGTGCCTCAGTGTAACGCATTGCTGCAGGAGAGTCGCCGTCTACCGAACCGAAGTTACCGTGCCCGTCCACGAGCACCTCACGCATATTCCATGGCTGGGCCAGGCGCACCAAAGCGCCATACACCGAGCTATCGCCGTGGGGATGATACTTACCGAGCACCTCACCCACGATACGGGCGCACTTCTTGTAAGGGCTGTTATGGGTGTTGCCGATGCCCAGCATACCATAGAGGATACGGCGGTGCACAGGCTTGAAGCCATCCCTTACGTCAGGCAACGCACGCGCCACGATAACCGACATGGAGTAATCGATGTAGCTGCTCCGCATCTCGCGGTTCAGGTCCACTTTTATAATCCTGTCGTTGTTCAGATTTTGTGTTTCGTCCATACTTATACCTTATTTATAAATAATATTTAATTTTCGACTTCAAAGTTACGACTTTTCTTTCAAACAGACCGTCATTTCGAGCAACAAAAATAACGCCAAATCCAAAAATTAGGCTTTTTTAGCGTTTCTCGCGCATTTTAGTTGCGTCTTCGATCCCCTATCGACAAAATATGCTGCGTGCGTCAGGGCGCAAAAATGGCCGTTGGCACCCCCCCAGGCATCCAACGGCCCACATTCGTTTATAAAAAAAGCAATAAACAAATGTATGTTTGCTGTGCTATAGTTTGTTTCCCTCTTTAGGAAATATGATTTGCGGCTTGAAAGTCTTGGCTTCTTCTACCGTCATGGAACCGAACGCCATGATTATGACTATGTCGCCCACCTCCACTTTACGTGCCGCGGCACCGTTGAGGCATACACAACCGCTGCCTCTCTCGCCGGCGATGACATAGGTCTCGAGGCGCTCGCCATTGTTGTTGTCCACCACATAGACGTGCTCGCCTCTCACAAGGCCCGAGGCATCCATGAGATCCTCGTCGATAGTAATGCTGCCCACATAGTTGAGGTTGGCATCAGTCACCGTGGCACGATGTATCTTGGATTTCAGAACTTCTATATTCATATTCTCCTGTTTCCTTTACTCCTTACTTATATCTCACGTTATCTATCAGTCGCACGGGCCTCTGGCCGCAGAACACGGTGATGCATCCCACCACTGAGTCGCTGTCATTCCACTCGCTGAGACTGCGCAGGCTATCGCCATCCACTATGTCATAATACTGCACCTCAAGGCCCTCTACGGCATTGATGTTGTCGACCACAAAAGCCTTGGTCTCTGCAAGCGAATGGCTACTCATAAGCACCTTGCTCTCAAAGAGATACTTGGATATATTAACGGCTATCTTGCGCTCCTCGTCAGTCAGCAGGGCGTTGCGGCTGCTCAGTGCCAGACCGTCTTTCTCTCTCACGATGGGGCAAGGGCAAATCTCCAGCTTCAGCCCCAGGTCCTTCACCATAGCCTTGATTACGGCCACCTGTTGGAAGTCTTTCTCACCGAAATAAGCACGGTCGGGCTCTACAGCATAAAACAATTTGCTTACTATCTGGCACACTCCGTTGAAATGCCCCGGACGAAAGGCTCCCTCCATCACCGTATCGGTAGGCGGGTAGGAAAACTGGCGCGTGTCGGGCTCCGGATACATCTCTTTTACCGACGGAGCAAACACCACATCGGCCCCAATGCTCTCAAGCAGGGCGCAGTCAGCCTCCATAGTGTGGGGATAGTTCTTTAGGTCGGTCTTGTCATTAAACTGGGTGGGGTTGACAAAATCGCTCACCACCGTAAAGCCGTTCTCCTTCACACTGCGCCTGACCAGTGAGGCATGGCCCTCGTGCAGCGCACCCATGGTGGGCACCAGGCCCACTGTCTTGCCCTCCTTACGGGCGGCATCAAGCACAGCCTTCAGTTTCTTTATTGTCTTGGCTATTTCCATCACAATGCAAAAATTGTTCTTTCGGGGTGCAAAGTAAAACAATTCTTTTCACATACCGAAACTTTGCAGGCAAAAATTGGGTGGAGGCTACCTGCCAAGCACCAGGCGCAAGCCGAGGTTGGGGCGCCCGTTAGCGTACG
>JAGCTG010000099.1 GCA_017963785.1 Bacteroidaceae bacterium
CAAGCCCATTGACAAGTATTCCTTGAATTGTATTCTGGCATGACTCTTGTCGCTGTGGTAGGCATCGTCGAAGCGTGGGTAAAGATATAATGTGCTGGACAGGAACTTGTTGATTTTGAAGTTAAAGGTGTTTTCCCACTCTGCCACTACGCTTTTGTAGTTTGTGAAACAGAAGAGGCGTGAGGTCCACGTAAGTTCCTTGCAAATCTTCCAGTCGATGTTGCATGTGATATTGGAACCAATCTTCTCGTAGCTGTGATGACGCCCGGGTACACCATAACGGGCAGTGAGGTCATGTCGTCCCACAAAGATGAAATCGTAGGACAGGGGCGCTAACACTATGGTAAGGTTGTATTTTGGTTTGTTTTGTTTGTAGTCCATACCGACGGAGAGCAGGCTCTCAAATGGTGACATGAAGTCTGAGTAGATATAGTCACTATTGTTGGCGTATTTGCGGTAGAACTGTGTCCAGCTCTGAAGCGATACGGTGTAGTACCAGTGTCCACTGGCCCTGATGCCCAGTTTATTGGTCATACGCAGGAGGTCTGTGTTGGTCTTGAAACTGTGGTGAGTGTCGTCTTTGTTGGTTTGGAAGCCCAGGTTCATCTCCAGTTTATTGTCCCACTGGATTTTCTGCTTATTGTTGTAGTTGGCCCAGAAGGTGGAGTTGTAAATCATGGAGTTGCTGCTCGACCCACCTTTATACCAGTTGTCGCTGATATAGTTTTGCATCAGTTGAAGCTTGAGTTTGCCGCCAAAAGTCCAGAAATTAGGTTTGCGACTTATGGCCACGATAGGCTCAACCACGCCTTCCACCTCTTGCACTTTTACCTTGTCGGAGACCGTGGCATTGTAGTCAACTTTTTTCTCTATGTCCTTGCGTATGCCTCCCTCACGGTCGAGGTCCGCGTCGGTGTAGCGAACCAGGTGTGGGTGCTGGGTGTACATGTCTAGGAAGAAGTGATTGATGGCACTGTTAAGCCTCAGGTTGCCGGAACTGGCAGTGCGTCCTTTGGGGATGTCCATAGCCTCTTTGAGTGAGCTGCGATAGAGCATTGGTGGCACAAAGAGGCGATAGTAGTAGGGATTGATGAGAAGGTCACCGCTCTGAGTCACATTTCGCTTGCTGGCAATGGAGTCGAAGGCTGCCCTCATGATATGCAGCGTGTCTAGGTAATGCTGCGCAATGCTCTCTGCCTTCAGTGCAAAGGGAGAGCGCATGTCAGGGGAGCTGGGGGCACTTTGTGCATAGACCATAGACCATTGACCACTGACCATTATGGCCGCGAAAAGGGAAAATATTATGGTTATCTTTCGTGGCTTCATTCTATTGATTCTTAATCACTTTGCCGTTTTGGATAAAGATACCCTTGGGTGATTGCCCATTAAGTTTGCGGCCTTGAAGGTCATAGGCCGATTGAATATTGGACGTTGAAGATTGAGCATTGACTTCGTGTACGGCAGTTGGTTCGTCGCTAAACTCAAGACTGAGCATGCCAGTGGGGGCATCGTCGCCCAACTGGAGGTATGCGCTGTTTTCGGGTATATTGCCCGAAGTGACTTTGGTGAAGCGTCCTCCGCCGAGAGTGTTGAGGGCGTAGATGTTGCCCTTGAGACCATTGCGGGCGAAGTATGTGCCCTTGAGCATATTGTCGGCTATAGGTCTGCCGGAAGCTGCAGCAATCTGGAGAGTAAGCTGCTGGCTGTCCTCGCCGCGGATGATGGCGGGAGTGCCAGCCGGCAGACGGCCATAGACGCGCAGGAAGCAGAGCTTGTTGCCTTCAAGGTGGTCGGCCACATATACCTGTAAGTCTTCGGGTACGATGATGTCGAAGGCGTAGTTGATACTCTTCAAGCCTACGGTGTTGAGGGTGATGTTGATATTGTCGACTATCTGCAGCTGGAACTGTGAGTTAGTGTTTCCGTAATATGCTGTGGTATTGTTGTAGAGGGCAGATAGAGCCATACCGCCCTGCTGTGTGGTGGAGATGGAGAAGACGCCCGGTTTGTCTTCGGTGACATAGTAGCGCCCTGCCTGCTTGGTGCCGCGTCGTGCATGGTTGATGGTGTTGCCTGCGTTGTCGGTCAGGCGTCCAAGGCTCACGTCTTGGCTTGTGGGGCTGAGTGCCTCGCCATTGTTGGGGAAACCCCATATTTGTGCCACGTTGTTGGCAGTCATAGCTTTGTATTGCGTTGATGGCTGGTCGGTGGCAGTGAGAATGGGCGTGGAGCTCTGGTTGCTGGCCATTGACTGTATGCGATAGACATAGGTTGTCGGGTCGAAAGGAATGCGGTTGCATTCATCAACGGCTCTATAGAGCTCGCTGCGCTGGTCGATAGAGATATTGCCGTTGTTATATAGCTGGGTGAGGTTGTCGCGCTCTTCGCCGTCGGGCACAGAGCCAACCAATCCCTCGGGCACCTTGAGGATATCGCGTAGCTTGGCAACATAGGTGTCAAACTTGGCGTAGTCCACACATTTATTAATAATGTATTTTGCCTCAGCGTCGGTGGGGGTGAGGTAGTAGTTGTCGTAGAAGTCGAAGTAGCTGGATTCCTTGCCGATAGAGAGTGCCTTGACAGGCTGGTCAGCGTCGGCAGGGTCGAGTGTGATGTATTTGCCGCGGCTTGTGATGAGGAATGAAGACTGGCGGTTCATAAAGTCGATGCTCACCTCAGCGGGAGTTTCGCTGAGACAGTTCTCAGCATCGGCATCTACGTAGCGGCGTATGCCTGGATTGTAGAGGTAGTATTTGTCGTAGCCTTCAGCCTTGATAATCATCCAGTTGTTGTTGATATTGGTGACATCAACATTCTTTTTGTACTTATCAAGAGCATTGCTCGTGGTTGCCTGCCCTACACTAAGGTGGTTGTCAGAGTCGGCAATCAGTTTGCCGTAGCCGTAGTGGCTGCTAAGCTGGTAGCGGTGTGTGGTAATGATGGAGTATTTGCTGATGGCGCGTCCGAATTTGAGCAGTGAGCTCGTGGCGTTGAGGTCAGTGATAGCTTGTGCCATCTCATCGATGTCGCCCTGTCCGTTGTTGTATACACGTCGCAGTGCTGGGAGGTCGCGGATGGGGTATGAGTTGAAGCAGCCTCCGTTGTCGAGCAGTTCGGCAGCGTATTGATAAATCTTGTTAGAGCTGAGATCGGTGGCCAATGTCAGTTCGTTGATGTAGAGCATTACGCCGTGTCCCTCTGTGAACTCTATCTTGAAATACTGCGAGTTGATGCGTTCGGCCAGTTGTGTGGTGGTCGTGGCAGCACGGTCGATGAGCAGCGTGTCAGTTGCCTGTGTCCATGTGTTGCCATCTTCTGAGGTAAAGATGACAGCCTTTGCGGGCCAATAGAGATAAGACTTCTTGTCGGTGTATATACCTATCTCGCTGACACTTACCTTGTTGGGAGCCTTTAGGGCAATCCAGTGAGGATAGAGCATGCCGCCGTTTTTCCACCTATTGCGCCAATAGCTCTTTGTGTCGCCGTCGATAGCCTGCGCGGCACGGCCGTAGTCGCCATCGCCCACCTCTTCCTGGTCGGAGAATCCAAGCAGAGTCCATTTGGTGAGGTCGTATGTCTCGCCAGTAGATTTGAGTCGAGCCTCGGCTTGATTGGCGGCATCTTTCTTTATGGCCTCGTTGACGCGAGCCACCTTGGCATCAATGTCTATGGTGTCAACGCATGAGCGGTCAAGCGGCACGCCAACATAGTGGGAGGAGTCGTTGACGGCAGAGGTGTATCCGCCGTGCTCCATATAATAGGCGTTGGGTATGGCGTCGGTGGCTCCTCTGCCGAAGTCGTGGCGCGAGGTGCGGGCCGAGCCGCCATCGTTGTTGGTGAAGGTGTAGCCAGAGATGCTATACCACTTGCCGCTGCCGGCGGAGCGCAGAAATCCTTTTCTCCAATAGGCACGGGTGTAAATCTCGCCGCAGTCACCATAATTCTCGAGGAAGGAATAGAAGGTGGAGAAGAGGTATGACTTGCCGGAAGCTCGGTGGGTGGCAAGATATGTCCAGTCGGGGTCGCTGGCCATCTTGTACCATGCCGTTACGATGCTGTTTTCATAAACAAAGGTAGAGTCCTTGCCGTTCTCATCCTTTACGATAACGTTTACTTGCTCGGGGCGTGTATTGAAGAGGAACTGTACCCACTGGTCGGGCTTCCACCATTGTCCGTAGTGATACATAGCTTGTATGCCGGTCTTCTCACCGCCAAAGCGGGCGATGGTAATGTCGGGGTTGTGGTCGAGGTTGCCAGAGCGCATATATTCGGGCAGGTTGGGATCGCTGTCCACATCTCCGTTATCCCACATAGAGAAGATAACCTTATAGTTTTTCTCCGCGTTATAATCGCCGTCGTACTGAATGCCCATATATCCGCCCATCACACCCATCGACTCAACGTAGGTGGCGACACGTAAATACTGGGAGGGGTACATCACCTCCTGATACGACCAGTCGTAGCTCTCTCCGCTCGGTGCCATGGGGTCAACAGGCTTGTAGTTCCATAGATGGGTGGAGGCTGCCATGAAGCGAGTGGAGGTCACAATCTGTTTGGTTGACTCGCGCTTGAATTCCAACTTGTTGATAGCTGCAACGCTGGAGGATTTGCTGGAGGTAAACTCAAAGCGATACCATTTGTCCTCTGGGAACTGCACGTCTTTTATCAGTTCCAACTCGGCATTGGAATTGTTGCCGGTGGTGGCCATCTCATTCTCCAAGATAAGGGCGTGGGTATCGGGGTCAGTGACTCTGAGTCGTATTGGAGCTGCAGTCCTGGTATTGACAAATGCCGTCATAGAAATATATCCTTCAGGTACATGCAGATAGTAGCATACCTGTGCGTCGCTGCGTGATGGCCATGTGTAAGAGCCGTTGCCGTCTTTGTTGCCAGTGGTATAATGCTTACCGTTGAGCTCTACAAAGCAGCGCTGGCCGTAGATAACATCTGTTGTTGACTGATAGTTTTGCGACAAGGCCGACGCTGCGGTGAACAGCGCGGCCACGATGGTGGAGATATTTCTAAGATTCATTTTTGTTTATGTTTATTTATTCTTTAATTTTCTGTTCAATGCGTGCAAAGAGTTCCTTGACATAGTCGACAGTCTTTTTGCGGAACTTGCCGTTACCCTTACGCAGGGCAGCCTTGTCTTTGGTGAGGGCAAATTTGTCGGTAATCCATTCCTCGGCCTTGTAGTTGAAGCCAATCTCTTCGTAGCTGTAGGAAATGAGCCATACGCGTAGCTTTGCCACACCCTCTGCTACACTTGCGAGATACTGATAGCGGATGAGCGCGGAGTCAGTCTCCCATTTGGCCTTTTTGAAATATATCGGCTCACAGATGGTGGCGATGAGAGTGTCGGTGCTCTCCTGCATGATGCGCGATATTTCGTGGGCAGCATTGGGGCCGTTGATAATATCTTGGGCAGTCTGCTTCATGATGTCGAAAGCCTGCTGCTTGCTCTTGTTGGCGGTATTGAAAGTCTGCTCAAAGCATACAATACCCTCAGTGGTGGTGGGTACTGCGCCGGCCAAGTATGGCGTATCCATAGTTGCCTCTATGTCGGCGGCCTTATCCTTGGTGGTCACGCTACCGTCTTTTGCCTTGACGTAGTAGGTGGACTTATCCTTCTGCGGTTTAGCTTGTGTGATGCCTTGTTTCTTCAACGCCTTGCGTTCTTTGCGGGCAGCCTTGCGAGCGGCAGCTTTCTTCGCAGTCTTAGAGTTTTTGTAGTTCTCGCGCAGATAGGAGTTGTCGGTGGCCATCTGTGCATTGACTATAGACCATTGGCTATTGACCATAATGGCTAAGAGCAGGATTATTATGTGTCTCATACGTTCGTTGTTTTAATGTCGTTTCAAGGCAAAATAAAAAGTAACTGCCTACAAAGTTAGCAATTACTTTTCAATATCACGTGCTTTCGTAACAACTTTCAGTTGTTTAGCCTATTTTTGTACGATTATCTCCATACCTTTGAGCATGGCTTCCTCGTTCATGGGAATCAGGTTGTGGTGTCTCTCCGGCAGAGTTTTAGCGAGAGCCTTTTTGATATTCTCTATCGATACGATAGGCTTAATCTTGATTAGTCCGCCGAGCACAATCATGTTGAAGGTCTTGATATTGTGCATCTCTGCGGCAGCCTCTACGGCCTCCATGCTGTAGATGCGGATATCATCGCGCTCAGGCGGGGTGGCAATACTACTGCTGTCATAGATGAGTGCTCCGCCAGATTTTACGGCAGGCAAGAATTTTTCTACTGATGCCTGGTTGAGCAAGATAGCCATAGAGTAATGGCTCACGATAGGGGAGGGAATTTTGTTGTCGCTGACAATCACTGTGCAGTTGGCAGTGCCGCCACGCTGTTCAGGACCGTATGCGGGAAGCCACGATACTTCCTTGCCTTCCATCATTGCGGCGTATGCCAGCAGTTTGCCCATGGAGAGCACTCCCTGTCCGCCGAAACCGGAAATAATTATCTCTTCTTTCATATTTTTTTAATAATCAATGCTCGATGTTCAATGTTGAATGTCTTTCAAGTCTCCAACCTTATAGAACTTAAACATATTCTCTTCCATCCACTTGTTGGCCTCTACTGGCGGAATCTTCCATCCCGCGGAGCATGTGGAGACAATCTCTACCATATTGGAGCCGATGCCGTTGATGCTGTTTTCGAAGGCGTGGCGAATGGCACGTTTGGCTTTGCGGATGGCAGCTACGGTGTGTACGCTCTGACGCGACACAAAGGCTGTGCCTTCCAGGTTTGCTGCCAGGTCTGTCATGTTAAGCGGATAGCCGTGCAGCTTAACATCACGGCCATAAGGACAGGTTGCAGTCTTCATACCCACGAGTGTGGTGGGAGCCATCTGGCCGCCGGTCATACCGTAGATGGCATTATTAATAAATATAATGGTAATGTTCTCTCCGCGGTTGAGGGCGTGGATGGTTTCACATGCACCGATGCATGCGAGGTCGCCGTCACCCTGATAAGTGAATACCAATCGGTCGGGCCATAGGTGCTTTATTGCAGTAGCAACAGCAGGCGCACGACCGTGGGCAGCCTCCTGCCAGTCAATGTCAAGGTAGCGGTATGCGAACACGGCGCATCCGACAGGACAGATGCCCACGCTCTTTTCCTCGAGCTGCATCTCCTCTATCACCTCGGCGATTATCTTGTGCACCATGCCGTGTGAACAGCCCGGACAATAGTGCATAGGCACATCGTTCATGAGTGCTGGTTTGCCACAGACCAGGTTTTCGGGCATTATAAGTTCTTCTTTCGTCATATCTGTATTTATTATCTTTCCTTAGCGTTTGTAAGTTATACGAATCATTACCTCAGCCATCTTTACTA
>JAGCTG010000100.1 GCA_017963785.1 Bacteroidaceae bacterium
AGGTAGTAGGTCTTATGCGGATCGAAGGTTCCGGTGTAAGCTATGCGGCGGAATACGCGGTTGTTGTTGCGGAAGTTGTCGGTGGTGGCAGTGCTGCTACCGGTACCGAAGTAACGAGGCGCTTTCATATAACCGTGGATACGCATACGCTTCTCAATCTCAGTGTTGTAGTCGTCATCATCGGGGTTGTCCTGCTCCCACTCAATCTGCGGGTTCTCACCATAGATACGCATATCAAGCGGCAGGCCTATAGCCTCGAGGTTTCTGGGGTTTGTGCCAAAGTAGAGCTGACACATACCACGGCGGTCGGCCACATTCTGCATACCGATGCGGAACTCGTAGGTGCCAAGATAAGGCACATGGGGCAACTCGATGGTCACGTCATACTGACCTACGATATTGTATTCATCACCCTGGTAGTTCTGCCATGAGTATCCGAATGCGGGCAAGAATACCACGCGGCTCTCTTCTGATGTTGTCATTGTGGAGTGGTAGCCCGAAGGTATGTTCATACCCTTGGCTGCACTACCGGCAGTGATGCGGCGGTAGCCTGAGGACATCTGCTCGGGCAGCATGTCGCAGAGGTCATAGCGCATACGCTCGTTGAGCACCTTGTTGGGCACATCTTCATCATAGACAAGTATATCGTCTATGGTGTAGTAGTATCCATTAAGGGCGGCATTGTCACCATCGTTGTGGATAAGGATGCCCTCGCGCGGAACTGTCACCTCTGAGAAGTTCTTCCAGTTGCGCTCGCTGACGTAGCGGTTGATGCGCTTACCGTTAATCTGCTTGCCTTCCATCAGCTTGAGGATGCGGTCCTGAGTGAGGGTGGGATAATAGCACCATACGTCGATAGCGAGGTTCTCCGGATTGCGGTAACCGTAGCCCTGCTCGTTGTAGTGGATGAGCAGATAGTTCCAAGCCACAGAGCGATTGGTGATATGGTAGCCTACAAACTGGTGCACAGCGTTGTTGTCGCTCTTATAGTCGGGATCGGTAGCATCGGGATAGAACTCCTTGCACTTTTGCTCTATTACAGGGAACACCTCATCCCAGTTGAGGATAAGACCATTCTCCTTCACGAGGGTAATACCGAAGGCTTGCTCAAAGAGACTGTCGGCCTCAACGAAAGCAGTGAAGCCGCTATCGCGGTGAGCTGGGGTAGGCACTGGTGTGTCGCCCGTCTCTGTGGGACAGCCAAGACCAGTCTCGGGATGGTTCTTCTCATAGTCCATATCGCGGAAGGGGGCATTGAGCACGTCGCTGTAGCCCGTCACCTTAAGCAGATTAGAGAACACTTGCAGATTCTCGGTAGCCTCGATGAGCGAGCTGAGCGAGGAGGTGGTGGGAGCCACTACCTTATTCACCTTGTGAACGACGCCATTCTCTACCTCGATATCACTGGCGGTGATGCGGGAATACTTGTCGATATAGACAGCGGTACGTCCACCGGTGATAGTGTCAAAGTTGATTGTCACGAAACGGCCTGCAAACGACTGTGTCTCTATGGTGCCCTCCATGAATGCTGTACTCAGCAGAGCGGGACTGTTCTCATGGTCGATGAGACAGTTGTTGACGATGAACTCTGCCGTGGAGTCGGGAGTGAGAGTCACATCATACCCCGGAGTGCTGTAGAGGGAGTCAAGGTATTGCTGTATCGCATCGTTGCTGGGCGCAAAGCAAGTGAAATTGCCACGCGCTGAGAGCAGGTCATAAACCGTTGACTCGGAGACATCACTGAGCCTTACTCGCTTCACGAGATAGAGGAAGTCAGACAAGGCCTCGTCCTCCTCCAGATAGTCAGACATAAGCTGTCCCGTGAATGTGTACATATTAGACTCGTCAACCTTGTCTTGACAGGCGACAAAAGCGATACCGGTCGCTACAAATAGCATCGCGGCACCAAATAACTTGTTAAAAAATTGCTTTATCAAACTCATAGCTTATGATTTTTGTGTGCAATTTTAACACATTTTTTGATAGTAAGCAAAATATCGGGCGAAAAAACTAAAAAAAACGGGTTATGGTATTATTTTTTTTGTTCTTCTTTAGTTTTTAGCCGCTTTCTTGAGAAGTTTCTTCAGCAACTTCTCGGCCTTATCCAAGCCCTCGGTCTTGAGAGTCTGGGTGTAGGCCTTGGCGATAGCCTCTGTCTGTGCCTCCTGCTCAGGAGTGGCAAAAGCATGGCGATAGCCCTTCTGGTCGTAGCAGTGACCACGAGTAAAGTCGGGCACAGCCACCGAAGCGCAGTTGTTGTCCATTGACAATGTGCCGAGCTCTGCCAGGCAGCACCACTCAGCCAGGTCATAGACATCCATGTCGAGAGGCAGACCGTTCTGGAGGCAATAAACAAGGCGGCTGTCCATCACGAAGTCCATGCCACCATGACCGCCAACCTCCTTGGCCAGCGCACCATACTTCTTGAGAATGGGGTGCTCGTATGCCTTGACCAGCTCAGCCTGCTGTGCGGCTGGCATAAAGCCGTGGGCGTCAAGCTTGTCCACTACAGGTACACCGGCATCCTTCATGCTGCTCTCATCGAGGGTGAAGTGCTCCTCGGGATACTTGGTGGCATATCCCTTGGTGCCAATCAGCTTATACAGACGGTTGTAGGGCTGCGGGTTCATCACATTGTGCTGAATCTCTATTACCTTGCCGCTCTCGGTGCGCATAAGGGTAGTGGTGTGGTCACCATTGCGGAACTCAGGGCAGGGCTTGCCCGTCTTCTTCTCCACATACTCCTTGCCGTGAGCCGACTTGGTGTCCATAGCCACGAGGGTGGTGATGCGGTCACCGCGGTGGATATCGAGAACCTGAGCTACGGGGCCGAGGCCGTGAGTGGCATACACATCGCCACGATACTCTTTATTGAACTTCATGCGCCATCCCAGCTTGTCGGGATCGGAGCCGTCGGGGTTCTTCCAGTAATAATCCCAGAAAGGATCGAGATTGTGGATGTAGGCACCCTCGGCACGGATAACCTCGCCAAAGACGCCATGCTGAGCCATGTTGAGGGCGTTCATCTCGTACCAGTCGTAGCAGCAGTTCTCGAGAATCATGCAGTGGAGCTGTTTTGCTTCGGCCAGGTTGATGAGCTCCCAGCACTGAGCCAGGTCCATGGCACTGGGCACCTCGATGGCTGTGTTCTTGCCATTCTCAAGGGCGCACTTAGCTACGGGGAAGTGGTGGTCCCAGTCGGTAGCGACATAGACGAGGTTGATGTCCTCGCGCTTGCAGAGCTCCTCGTAACCCTTCTCGCCGGTATAGGCAGCAGCTCTGGGCAGGCCTGCGTCGGTGAGGAACTTCTGACACCTCTCCACGCGGTCGGGCTCATAGTCGCACAGGGCAACGATATTAACACCGTTGATGTGGGTGAAGCGCTCCACCGCACCGGGGCCGCGCATACCAAGGCCTACAAAGGCCACTCTGACGATAGGCTCGGCAGGACGGGCAAGGCCAAGCACATGCTTCTGGCCCTCAGGACGCACGGGTACTTCTGTCTCGATAGTGCCCTTGTTCCAATGCCACTTAGTCTGCATGTAGGGCTGGGCGTTGATGCCCTGAGGCATCATGGCGAGCAGGCACAGAGCGATGCTCGCAGCAAAAAATGAAAACTTCTTCATGTTGATTGTGATTTTATCATGTTATTTATTATTAGGGTCGCAATTACAAAAGTATTTGGGCAAAGATAAACATTTTTATCTGAATAGAGCCACAATTTACACACATTATTTAATAATATGGTATTGTTTTCCTAATTTTTTCTCACTTGTCGCCCCAAGTAACGACTGTCATGTGATCTATCATACGGGCGAAGAGAGCATTGCGTCGCAACAAAGCAGCATTACCGACTAGCACCATTTGTTCACGGGCGCGTGTCAGTGCCACATTGAGTTTGCGGTCCACGGGATATGGCTCGGTGCTGGGGTCGTCGCTTTCGAGATAGGTGGATGAGGTAAGAAATGCCAGTTGCCCCGCATGGCGCACGGTAAAAGAGTATATTATTATGTCGCGCTGCGAGCCTTGGTAGCGCTCCACGGTGTCAATAGTCGCGTCGGCGAGACGCTGCAGTCCGCTTTCGTGCAGTTTGGATCGCACCATGGCTATCTGGTTACGATAAGGCACGATGATACCGACATGATCAGCAGTCAGCTGCCGGTGGTTGGCTTGATACAACGCCGCGATATCAGTCAGGCACTGGGCCACGACGGTCGCCTCGGCAGAGTTTATCTTGTCATTGACGCCATCGTCGCCGGGGGTGCAGTCCACAAATAGCACACGCTCTGCAGCCAGCCACGGCATAAGACTCGTGCCTGCCATGGGGGTATGCTTATAGAAATCGCTGAGGCTGCGCTGCTGATGGCTCAACGGCACACTGCGCAGCATGCCCCGATAGAAACTTGCATTGACAAAACGATAGAGGTCGGGATGCATGCGCCCCTGCGACTCTATCTGCATGTAGAGGTCGGTGCGCCCCATAGCCATCAGGCGATGGAGCATGCGGTCGAACACCGAGCATGTGCAATTGGTCAGTCCCAGATCATTGAGAGATGCGTCTGTAATCGCTGCTTCATCATGATTCTGCATGACGACTGCCGAGAGTTGCTTCTGGTCGCCCACCAAGACAAACTTGTGAATCGTTCCCAGAGTGAAGAACGGCAACAGATAGGGCTCGAGTATCTGTGAAGCCTCGTCCACAAACGCGATATCAAAATGCAACTTGCCCAGCACCTGCTGCCGCTGCATCATCGTTGTAGTGGTGCCCACCATCACACGCGTGGTGGCCAACAAGGTGTCCAGTTCGTCTATGCGGCATACGGTATGCCCTACCCTATTGGCAAGCATACGATTGGCGAGAGGTTTTTCATTGACCATTGACCATTGACCATTGACCATTGAGCATTGACTATTGACCATTGACCATTGCCGCTTCGCTCTCGCGGCTCTTGAACGCCAGACCGCTGCGCGACCACTGGCGAGCCGCTCGCGACCCCTGCGGGGGTGACTATTGACCATTGAGCATTGACTATTGACCATTGAGCTGCCTATGCGCAGGTAATCGTTGAGGAGGTCAGGGTGTTCCTTGATGATGCTCTCAAGCATGACACAGAGCTCATCCACGGCACGATTGGTGTAGGCCATCAGCAGGAGGCGACTGTCAGGCTTGCGGCGCAGCGCCTCTTCCACCATGAACCGCAAGGCACATGAGGTCTTGCCTGAACCGGGAGGGCCGATGACCAGAAACAAATCCTTGGCAGCCGTAGCCCTAGCCACCAAATCACGGAAGGCACCATACTCACCGCACAGCGCTTTCTGTGCGGCGGGCTCTGCCAAATGGCGTAGGAAGAAACGGTCTTGCACCTCTAGAGGAGAAGTAAGCAAGCTATATAATCCGCTGACCAGCAGGGTGTTGCCAGCCTCCACGCGGTCGTGCTCCAATGCGAAGAGGGTATCTTCGCCACCAAAGACATCCATATTGCGCTGGGCATTATTGAGCACTACGTGCACCTCGTCAGGCGCTAGGCGAGCTATCCTCGCCCTGAGTGTAAACTGCTGGGTGACACTCGGTTCTTCGCCCTTGTAGGCATACACCTGCACGGTATCGCCAAGGCGGAAGTTAGTGATGACGGCGCGACGGCGCTGCTCTTCGGGTATAGAGAAAGTAATGAGGTCGATGCCCACGCCGTCAGCGGCACTACTCTCCAGTCGCTTTATCCGCAGACCGGCATACATGTCGCCATTCTCTATGCGGACAAGGGCTGGATTGTTCCACAGGTCTGCGTATCCGTGACCACCTGCGCCGTTGCCCATGCGCGCCAGCCACTGCTCTTTGGCCAAGAACTCATAGAAACGATAGAAGAAGTCCAGCGTAGGCTTCGACGCGGACGTATGCTTGGCGAAGGGCATCAGCATAGCCTCTATCCTCGGCCTGATATAGTCAAACCACAGTTTGTCGCTGATATTACGCTGACGGAAGGCGTCCACCTGCATACTCTCGAAGAATTGGCGCGCATCGCCATTGGCCAAGCGCTCGCACTGAGCCACGATACGGTTGCGCATCTCCACAGCTTGCCGCAACAGTGTGATGTAGGGGCGCTCCAGCATCAGCCCCTCGGCATAACGGGAATAGAGGAGATAAGGTTGGCACCCTCTGCCCAACATAAGGTTGTAGAGCATCATCTGCACGAAGTGAGGCTCCTTGTGGGTATGCCTGTACTCATCGTACTTTCCGCTTTTCTGCTCTATCAGGCGGCTGCCATCCATCTGCAGATAGTCCATACGTCCCGCAAGTCCCACCGCAGGGCGAACAAAACTCGGCTCCAGCATCGCCTGACTGAGGTCAAAGCCATAGACCATCTCCATTTGCGTCTCCACTATCTGCTTGATATTGGCAAACTGAGCCCGTGCCTCGCGATGGAAACGCTCAGACACATCTTTGTCGCGCATGAATAGCCAGAAGTCCAGTGGATAGCGCGCAAATGTCTTGCGCACACTGTCGGCATAGGTGGCGGGATGGTCAGGAGTCTGGAAGACGATGTCGTCGAGTATCTGTCCGGAGATGTTACCCAGCAGGGTGTAGTATGTGCTCTCCCTCGGCATCAGGCTTTTCAGAAAATAGTTCTCCGGCATCACGGCATTAGGTTCAAACACCCAGGACAGTTCAGACGGCGACATCAGGAAGTCGGGCTCATACACTATCCAACGGGCGACGTAGCTTTGAGCATTGACAATTGGCGATTGACCATTGGCGATTAAGCGAAGGTTTAACAAACTGAGTGTACTGCCCTCGTGAACAAAATCTTTAAGGTATGTCCAATCGGCGGCATGCTCCTCGTCAGAGTATGCCACGCGCAGCACATCGCCATTTGTTTCTTCGCTATCAGCGACTACAGTCATGTAGTTGTCACCGACCTCTTTTACTCTCGCACGGAGCAAGGCATATTCTGCCCTCCCAGCTCTAATGGGGGCGGAGAGGGCTTGAAGGGAAGGTATCTTACTCATCAACTCCACAGGGAGCACTACGCCGTACAGTCGCCCAACGAACTCTGCCACCAGTCGGATGTCGTGCATAAGCTGCCGGGCATCCACATCATCATGGAGCGACACGCGGCGGCGAAGGTCCTGCAAGGCCATCGTCATATCATTGGGGATAGAACACGACTCACACACCCACCCCAGCTGAGAGAAGAAGTTAGAGAACACCTGGCCGTCGGTGTGTGCATCGCACAGCTGCCGCATCATGCTATACATCTCATGATACAGCTCCCTCGCGGCAGGCTTGCGCATCATCTCCGCCAGTTGGTCGAAGTAGTCCGCTGCCGTTGGGATGTCAGCGCGAGAATAGTTAGAACTTTGTACGTTGGGACTTGACATTTCCTGCCATTTTGAAAGCGAAGTTAGTAAAAAA
>JAGCTG010000101.1 GCA_017963785.1 Bacteroidaceae bacterium
AGCGGCCTTTGTCAGTAAAAAAAGCGGCTCTCACCGGAAACTTAAGCGGACTTTGCCGAAACTTAAGCGGACCTTGTCGAAACTAAAGCCGACTTTGCCGAAACTAAAGCCGACTTTGTCGGAGCCATTTCGTCCATTGTGGCAAATAATCCAGATCCCGCAGCCATTTTTTCGCACGAAAATCTCATTCTAGCACCCCAATATTGACGCAATGCACACAAATTTCTACGAAATCCCGAATTTCATACCCCAAATTTCAACTTTCAGCCCAAAATTACCCCATTTTCCACTGTCAAAACGTCAATTATTCTCTATTTTGACCTCTTTCGCTGCAAAAACTTTTGTCAAAATCATTCACAAAAAGCTCCCCCTTTTCGGAGGGAGAGTTTTCCTTGTTTTTCTTCAGAGATTTGTTGAACTCAATATCGCCTTCCCCTTATTTCAAATACTTGCGGAGGGTGGCCTCGAGTTTGTCGATGGGGATGTCGCGCTCCTTGATTACTCCGCTGGCATCCACGAGGATATTTGCGGGGAGTCCGCGCAAACCGAAGGAGCGCACCAGCGGGCTGTCGAAGGTGCGGAGGTCGCATACGTTATACCCGCCTATGGTGTCGCGACGAATAATGCGTCGACACTCAGTGGTGTCGGTGTCAAGGCAGATATTGACCATTGACCATTGACCATTGACCATTGAGGATTTTAGTATGCGGTTGGTGGCGACGAGAGCGTAGCTGTACTCGGGCACCATGGTGCTCCAGAACGTGATGAGCAGCGGCTTGCCCCTGAACGTGGCATTATTGATTGTGTCGCCCTTGAGAGTAGTGGTTTTGAAGGCCGGCAGCCTCTGCCCCACGCGATAGCTGAGCAACGCACCGACCTGTCCACGCATGGTGGCCAGCACCTTGCGCCACGGACATTTTTTCTGCATTTCATCGAGGAGTTTCTTCATCTTCGCATAGTCGGGATGCTCCGCCTCAAGAAAGTATTTCTGAAACACGGCGATGGCCGCCCACGACTCAGCGTGCTCCCTGATAAACTGCTCGGCAAGGAGACTAAAAGTGGACTCTTGTCCCTTGACTCTTGTACCCTGGCTCAGCACACTCTCACGAAACTGATTGAGTGCCTCGTTCTCATCGTCGTCGCCCACTTCAATGGCCAGCATGTTGTTGGCATCGCCGTGCACGGTGACCTCCTCACCGGGGATGGCGATGATCTGCGTCTGCATGAAGTTGGGATACTGCAGAGTGAGCACCACCGTGTCGGCCAGCGGGTGGGTAAGGGTAAACTTGCCGCCCTGCACCCGCACAGTATCGAAGGTGCCCCACTCGGGCGCGGAGCTAAAGCACACGAACTCGCCCTGCTCCAGCCCCTTGAACTTGCCGGACAAGGTAAAGCTCCCTCCGCCGGAAGAGCAGGAGAGAAGTAAGATGTAGGATGTGAGATGTAAGATGTAAGATGTGAGATTCTTCATCTTTTTACTTGAACTCGAGGTCGTTGGCGGCGAGAGTGGCGAGCGAGGGATCTTGAGCCACAGCGGCGCGGAGGAGCGTCTGAGCCAGCTCGCTGTTGTTGGTGCGAGCCGCAATGATAGCCTTGAGATAGTTGGTCATTGCGTCAGGACGGGCGATGCGCTCGAGAGTGCTATTAGCAGTGAGGTAGTCCTTGCTGAGCAGCTGCGCAAGGGCAGCAGAGTTGGAAGCCGTCTGTCCGAAGTACTTAACAGCCTGCGCATAGTTGCCCTGCATGATATTGAGGTTGCCAAGCGCCTCATTGAGCGCCTCAGCGCCAGAGCCCTTGGCGAGCGACTGCGTAGCGCCGTCCGTATCGCCAGCCAGCAGCTGTAGCAGGCCCTTGTTGACATTAGCCTCGGCAGCAGCGCCATTGAGCGCCAGCGCCTTGTTGACATACTCGGTAGCTGCAGCATAGTCGCCGCGTTGGTAAGCGAGGGTGGCCAGATTGTTGTAGGCACGATAGTCGGCAGGATAGAGGGAGGCAGCAGACTTGAGAATCTCCTCACGCTCGCTGTCGGTGGAGGTCAGTCCCACGCCATAGAGCAGCTCGTCAACGCTGAGTTTGGAGGGGTCGGCGGTGTACTGGCTCTTTATCTGGTCGTCGGAGCGGCCGATAAGGTCGTAGTTGAGCATGATGCGCGAACGGCGCAGCTGCGGCAGAATCTCCTTTGCCAGCTCGGTGTAGGCGGCAGAGATGTTGCGAATCTGTGTCTCTCGCTCCTCGGGGTCCTGATACATGGAGAGGACGCGCAGGATGACCTCCTTGTCCTGGATGTTGGACTTGCCCACGAGCTGCTGGAAGCCTTCCCAGTCCTCAGCGGTGTACTTGGTGTTGACATCAGCCTTGAGGCCCTTGTCGGCGAGCTCTTTGCTGATATAGTCCTGAGTATTCTTGCCACGATTCTGAGCGAGAGTGGTATTGAACTTGAGCGAGCCCTCGGGGGATGCGTAGGAGGATATCTCCACATTCTCTACAGCCTTAGCCTCTGTGTCGGCCTGGATGTCGCGCAGAGTAGAGAGGAACTGCTGCACGGAGACACTCTTCAGCTCGCCAGTGCGAATGATGGCCTGGTTAACGAGGAACTGTATGTTGGCCTCCTGCTTCTGCTTGATGATGCGCTGGAAGTTGTCGGCAGCGTAAGCAGTGGATGCCGAGGTGAGAGTGCGCTTAACCAGCTCGGAGGTGGCGAGCACACCGTTGGCCACCTTAACATCGGGCACCTTATAAATCTTCTTGCCTGCGCGAGCATCGAAGGTGAGATACAGATCGCTCTTCCGCATAGCCTCGTTGTAGGGGAAGGTGGTGCGC
Source organism: Bacteroidaceae bacterium (assembly GCA_017963785.1). GTDB lineage: Bacteria > Bacteroidota > Bacteroidia > Bacteroidales > Bacteroidaceae > UBA6382. Next base: position 2,821 of record JAGCTG010000101.1, read on the forward strand.
ATGGTGTAGTTGCCGCCAGTGCGATAGGCAATAGTCTGGTTGTTGCCCTGCACCTTCTCGCCCTGGAAGGTGGCAGACTGTCCCTCGGTCTGACCGTCGGCATAGCGGAGCACGGGGGTGACGGTGACGGTGGCCTTCTTCTTCATATACTTCTCAGGGAAGAGGCCATTGATGGTTGCGGGCACCTTGCCGGCTGTTGCCTCAAGCGGATTGGGCACTACGGTGAAGTAATCGGCACTCAGCGGGCCCATCTTGCTACACGATGTAAACACGGCGACAGCCGCGATAGACAGGATAAAGGAAAGTTTTGCTTGCATAGTTATTTTGTTTTTTAGTTTGTTAGTCGCAACGTCGCATAGCCGCAAAGCTATTTTTCGGACTGCAAATTTAATTATTTTATTTGGTTTTGGTGGGGTTGAGTCTGGTCTTTTTTCAATATGCAGTAAAGGACCTGGGCCGTGCTGACGAGCCTGCCCGTCGACTGAGAGATGATATCGACGTGCCAGACGTGGCTGGTGCGGCCACAGTGGACGAGGGTGGCCACAGCGTGGACCGTGTCGCCCATAGTGGCGGCGCTGACATGATTGACACTCACCTGCTGGCCCACGGCATGCTCGTCGTCAGCGATATTGGCGAGCGACCCCACACCGGCGATGGTCTCAGCCAGCGCCATGGAGGCACCGCCGTGGAGAACGCCGAAAGGCTGACACGTACGCTCATCGACAGGCATGGTTGCCTCGGCTCGCGCTGTACCTACATATGTATATTGTATGCCCAGACGCTCCACAAGACCAGTGCGGCAGGTGCGATTGAGGGCTTCGAGGTCCACATTTAGCGGTTCATCGGTGATTTGAGGGTGCATAGTAAACAGTTTTTGCGTGAAACGGGCTGCAAGTTACAACTTTTTGTGTACTTTTGCGGTGCGAAAGAGAAAGAATTTTGTTTTTGCGATGAAGAAACTATACATAGAGACCTACGGATGTCAGATGAATGTGGCAGACAGCGAGACAGTAGCCAGCATAATGAAGATGGCCGACTATGATGTCTGCGCCAGCGAGGAAGAGGCCGACGCCATCTTCCTCAACACCTGCTCCGTGAGAGATAATGCCGAGCAGAAAATCATTCATCGCCTGGAGGCCCTCAATGCCCGCCGCAGGCAAGGCAGCAAACTCATCATCGGTGTGCTGGGCTGCATGGCCGAGAGGGTGAAAGACCAACTAATAGAGCAAAACGGCGTGGACCTCGTGGCCGGCCCCGACTCGTATCTGCAGCTGCCCACTCTCATCGCACAAGTGGAGGCCGGCGGCAAGGCTATCGACACAGAGCTCTCGCTGACGGAGACCTACGGCAACGTGATACCGCGGCGCATAGGCGGCAACCGCATCAGCGGCTTTGTGAGCATCACCCGCGGCTGCAACAACTTCTGCCACTACTGCATCGTGCCCTACACCCGAGGGCGTGAGCGCAGCCGCGACGTGCAGAGCATCCTCAACGAGGTGCGCGACCTCAGAGACAAAAACTTCCGCGAGGTCACCCTGCTGGGACAGAACGTGAACTCCTATAGCTGGGTGAGCGACGACGGAACGGTGGACTTCCCACTACTGCTGAGGACCGTGGCTGAGGCTGTGCCCGAGATGCGCATACGCTTCACCACCTCCCACCCCAAGGACATGAGCGACGAGACGCTCCGCGTGATAGCCAAGATGCCCAACATCTGCCACCATATCCATCTGCCGGTGCAGAGCGGCAGCAACCGCATCCTGCAGCTGATGAACCGCAAATACACTCGCGAGTGGTATCTGGACCGCGTTGCCGCGATACGCGACATCATACCCGACTGCGGCCTCAGCACCGACATGTTTTGCGGCTACTGCTCGGAGACAGAAGACGATCACCAGCAGTCGCTGGAACTGATGCGTCTGTGCAGCTACGACTCGGCCTTCCTCTTCAAATACAGCCAGCGCCCCGGCACCTATGCCGCACGCCATCTGGCCGACGATGTGCCGGAGGAGACCAAGCTGCGCCGCCTCAACGAGATGATAGCCTTGCAAAACGACCTGAGCCGCGAGCAGAACGCCAAGGACGTGGGCAAGACCTTCGAAGTCCTGGTGGAGGGCCGCAGCAAGCGCTCCGCCGACCAACTGTTCGGGCGCACGGGCCAAAACAAGGTGGTTGTCTTTGACCGCGGCGAGCATCACGTGGGAGAGGTGCTGAAGGTGCATATTTTGGACTCTACCAGTGCCACCCTTATGGGCAAAGTAGTAATTTAAAGCGCTTTTTCTTGCATTTCCTTCTTTTTTTTATTACTTTTGCAGAAAATAAGAAGCGTTTATGGCTAAAAAGAAGAAAATCTCTGCGGGCACTAGCATGAATGTTGTGACTGCCTGCATTAGTACTACACTGATGCTCGTATTGCTGGGCACAGTGATATTTTTTGTATGTTTCGCCCACAACTTCTCCAACAGTCTGAAAGAGAACTTCACCGTGACCCTGATGCTTGACGAGAACATCACCCAGCATCAGGCATACGAGATTCAGACCCGCCTGCGCAAGCTGCCCTGCACCCGCTCGCTTAACTATATGTCGAAAGAGAAGGCCCAGCGCGAGTTGGCCAAGGGACTAGGCACGGAGGAAATAGAGTTTCTGGGCGACAACCCGCTGTCGGCCTCCTTTGAGCTGCGGCTAAAGTCGGAATATGCCAACAGCGACTCGCTCAACAATATACTGCCTCCGCTGAAGAGCGACTCGCTGATAGTAGATGTGACCGCCCCGCAAAACCTTATGGATAGCCTCAACCACAACATACGCCATATCAGCGGCGTGCTACTAATCATTGCGCTGCTGCTGACGTTGGTGTCGTTTGTGCTCATCAACAACACCATACGCCTGAGCATCTACGCCCGCCGACTGATGATAAAGACCATGCGCATGGTGGGAGCCAGCTATGGCTTCATACGCCGTCCTTTTATCCGCAAGGCTATCACCATCGGCGTCATCAGCGCCGTGCTGGCATGCGTGATTCTGGCACTGGGCATCTACAACCTTATTAAATACGACCCCGAGATACAGGGACTCATCACTTGGCAGACAATTGCTTTCACTGCAGGCGCAGTGATTGTATGCGGTTTCATCATCACATGGCTCAGCGCCTATATCTCCGTGAGCCATTACCTCAAGATGAGCCGCTATAAACTATACACAAACTAAAAAACTATGGACAAAAGACACCGGACAACAGTCAACAAACCCCGCACAACGGTCGCCAACCCAAAGACAACGGACAACGAACAGCCTGCAACAGACATGGTGAGCGGCAAGAAGGCGATGGCATTCCGCAAAATCAACTACATACTGCTTATCATTGGCATAGCCATAATCATCGTAGGCTTCCTGCTCATGATAGGCGGCTCGTCGTCAACGGAGGCTTACGAGCCCGACATCTTCAGTGTGCGCCGCACCAAAGTGGCCCCAATGGTATGCCTGTTTGGCTTCCTGTTCATGGTGGTAGCCATACTTTACCAAAAG
>JAGCTG010000102.1 GCA_017963785.1 Bacteroidaceae bacterium
GAGGAGGTCGCGGCTCGGAGGCCGCGATGAGGGGTGAGGTTTGAGGAGGTCGCGGCACGGAGGCCGCGATGATGGTTGAGGTTTGACTGTGCAGCAGATTGACGAACTCGTCAAACATCCACTCTGTGTCGGTAGGGCCTGAGCACGCCTCGGGATGAAACTGCGCCGAGAACCACGGCATGGTCTTGTGGCGGATGCCTTCATTGGAGCCATCGTTCATATTGACAAACAGCGGCTCCCAATCAGCGGGGAGGGTAGTGTCGTCAACGGCGTAGCCATGGTTTTGCGAGGTAATGAAACACCGGTCGGTGCCCACCAGCCGCACGGGCTGGTTGTGGGAGCGGTGGCCGTATTTGAGCTTGTAGGTCTTAGCGCCTGCGGCGCGTGCCAACAACTGATTGCCGAGGCAGATGCCCATGCAGGGCCTTACCTTATTATTATATAAGAATGTGCGAATGTGCTCCACCGTCTTGGTGCACTGCTCGGGGTCGCCGGGGCCATTGGCAAGAAACAGGCCGTCGAAGTCGAGTTGGTTGAAGTCGTAGTTCCACGGCACGCGGATAACCTCTACGCCGCGCTTGAGCAGGCAGCGCAGGATATTGGCCTTGACGCCGCAATCGACGAGAACGACACGTTTGTTTGAGGTCTGAGGAGGTCGCGGCTCGGAGGCCGCGATGAGGGATGAGAGCTGAGGAGGTCGCGGCTCGGAGGCCGCGATGATGTCTGAGGTTTGAGGCTTGTAGGTGATGACTTGTTTGCAGCTTACCTGAGCTACCCAGTTGACGCTGGCATAGTCGGTACTTTCGGAGTTATGTTGAAATCCAGAGTTCTCCGAAATGACAATCTTTCCCCGCATCACGCCATGTTCCCTCAGCCGTTTGGTGAGTCTTCTGGTGTCAATGCCAGTGATGGCGGGTATTTGCTCGCGTTGTAGCCATGCGGCGAGCGACTCTTTTGCATTCCAATGAGAATAACGCTCACTATAGTCTGCCACAACCAAGCCTTTGACATGTATACGTTCACTTTCCAGAAACAAAGGCAGACCATCATTGCCAACACCTGTGTCGGGTACTCCATAGTTGCCTATCAGCGGATACGTGGCCACCAGAATCTGTCCTGCGTAGCTGGGGTCTGTCAGACTCTCGGTATAGCCGGTCATGGCGGTGTTAAACACTACTTCGCCTACAGCCTCTGTTTCGTAGCCAAAAGACCAGCCGCAAAAAACAGTGCCATCATCAAGAATAAGCCTTGCTTCTTTCAATTTATTATTATTTTAAATATATGAATACACTAACTTTCGGACACTTTCTAATACGCTTGTTCGTGTACGCCTTTGACAGCTCGTCCACTGGGATCGTTCATATTCTTAAAAGCTGCATCCCACTCAAGAGCAATGGCAGTGCTGCAAGCAACGCTAGCTTCTTGATTGACACTGCGGGCGGCAGAGTCACTGGGGAAGTGCTCGGCAAAGATGGAGCGGTAGTAGTACTCCTCCTTGTTGAGCGGTGGGTTGATGGGGAAGCGCTCTGCAGCGTGTGTCATCTGCTCATCGCTAACGGCCTCATTGGTTACGCTCTTCAAGGTGTCTATCCACGAATAGCCTACGCCGTCGCTGAACTGCTCTTTCTGTCGCCATGCAACGCTGGCAGGTAGCATATCGGCAAAGCCCTCGCGCACCACTCGCTTCTCAATATTAGAGCCTGGGCACATCTTCAGAGCAGGATTTATGCGCATAGCAATGTCAAGAAACTCTTTGTCAAGGAATGGAACACGACCTTCTATGCCCCATGCCATCAGCGACTTGTTGGCGCGTAAGCAATCGTAGAAGTGTAGCTTACTGAGCTTGCGCACAGTCTCTTCGTGGAAAGCCCTTGCGTTGGGTGCCTTGTGAAAATAGAGGTAGCCGCCAAAAATTTCATCGGCACCTTCGCCACTGAGCACCATCTTTATTCCCATGCTGCGTATGACACGCGCCAGTAGATACATAGGCGTTGAAGCACGGACTGTGGTGACGTCGTATGTCTCGGTGAAGTATATAACATCGCGGATAGCATCAAGGCCCTCTTGGATAGTGTAGTTCACTTCGTGATGTACCGTGCCGATATGTTCTGCCACTTCGCGAGCCTTAATCAAATCTGGCGCACCTTTAAGACCCACGGCAAAAGAGTGAAGCTGTGGCCACCATGCATCGTGCTGGTCGTTGGTCTCGATGCGCTTGGCAGCATAGAGCTTGGCGATGGCAGAAACAACAGAGCTATCCAGTCCACCACTGAGCAATACCCCATAGGGCACATCGCTCATCAGCTGGCGTTTTACTGCAGCCATCAGTCCTTCTCTCACTTGCAGCACAGCCTCTTCAAGGTTGTCGGTTGCCCACGACATTTTATCATATTGCATCCAGTCACGTTGATAGTAGCGTTGCATCACATATCCGTCGCGACTCCACATGTAATGACCGGGTGGGAATGGTTCGTAGCTCTCGCACTGATGTTCCAGTGCCTTCAGTTCAGACGCTACATAGACGGTGCCGTCTGCATCACGCCCTATATATAAAGGTATCACGCCTATTGGGTCACGGGCAATCAGAAAGTTATTGCTCTCCTCGTCATAGAGCACAAAGGCAAATATGCCACTCAACTCGTCAAGAAAGTCTATTCCTTTGTCGCGATATAATGCCAAGATTACTTCGCAGTCTGAGCCAGTCTGAAACTCGTATCGCCCAGCATAGCGACGGCGCATGTCCTGATGGTTGTATATCTCACCGTTTACACAGAGCACCTGCCTGCCGTCTGGCGAAAACAATGGTTGCCTGCCCGAGAGAGGGTCAACGATGGCCAATCGCTCATGTGCCAGTATAGCTGAGCGTCCTTCATAGATCCCACTCCAGTCGGGACCGCGATGCCGTACCTTAGCTGACATCTTGAGTGCCTTGTCGCGCAGAGCATGCGGCGCTTGGGTATTCAGGATAGCTACTATTCCACACATGTTATTGAAATATTAAAGGGTTAATTATATTTGGGGGTTGTTTTCTATATAGTCCACAAAGGCTTGGTTGACCATGCGCGTACCGCCCGGGGTGGGGTAGTGGCCTGTGAAGTACCAGTCGCCGGGATGATTGGGGCACGCCTCATGGAGCCCGTCGATGCTCTGAAACACCAGCTCCACTGGAGTGTCCATGCCCGAGGGACGAAGCATGGCTGCTATCTTGTCGCTGAGCTCGGCAGCGCTGAAGGACTCATAGATGGCTCGGACATGATTGACGGCATTCGTTTCCTCCTTGCAAGCGTGATATACATCGGCTATGAGTTGCTGCATGCCCCGCTCCTGCAGCAGCGCTATGGCTGCGCGGAAGGCGCACAGCTCGTCGAGATGCGACATGTCGATGCCGTAATAGTCGGGGTAGCGTATCTGAGGGGCGCTAGACACCATGACTATCTTCTTGGGGCACAGGCGGTGGAGTATCTTGAGGATGCTCTCGCGAAGGGTAGTGCCTCGCACTATGCTGTCGTCGATGATGACGAGGTTGTCCTGATAGGGGCGCACTGATCCATAGGTTATGTCATAGACATGGGCGGCGAGGTCGTTGCGCTCTGTGCCGGTGGTTATGAATGTGCGCAGCTTGATGTCTTTCCACACCACCTTCTCTATCCGCACACTGTGGTCAAGGCATCGGAAGGCGTCGGTCATGCCGTGAAAGGCGACCTCGGCGGTGTTGGGGATATAGGAGAATACTGTGTTGGCTATGTCGCCGTCGATGGCATGCAGTATTGGCTGCGTGAGCTGCTGACCGAGGCGTTTGCGCTCCTGATAGATGTCGAGGTCGGAGCCGCGGCTGAAGTATATGCGCTCAAAGGAACAGGCGTGGTTGCCCTTGCAGGGGATTATCTGTTCCAGCTGTGAGGCTCCGTTTCTGTGCACGGTGAGTGCCTGGCCTGGCTGCAACTCCTTGATGGCTTCGGCGCTGAGGTCAAAGGTGGTCTGCAGCACGGGGCGTTCGCTGGCAAAGGCTATGATTTCGTCGTCCTGATACCAGAAGGCCGGGCGTATGCCCCAGGGGTCGCGCATGGCAAACATCTCGCCACTGCCTGTGAGTCCGCACATCACATAGCCGCCGTCGAAATGGGACATGGTAGTGCGCAGCACGTTGGCAATCTGGATATTGTCTTCGATATAATTCGTGATGTCGGTGCCTTCAAGCTTCTTGGTCTTGGCTTCCTGAAACAGGCGCTCGGCTTCGCGGTCAAGGCGGTGGCCCATCAGCTCGAGGGTGATGTAGGAGTCGCCATAGATGCGGGGCGACTGTCCTTGACTCTTCATAAACTCAAACACTTCTTCAATGTTTGTCATGTTGAAGTTGCCGCAGAGGCACAGGTTCTTGGCCCGCCAGTTGTTGCGCCGCAGAAACGGATGGACAAACTGCAAACCGCTCTTGCCGGTGGTGGAGTAGCGCAGATGGCCCATATAGAGCTGCGCTTCTGTCCATTGGGGCGTTACGCGCCCAAACACCTCGGTGATGGCGTCTTTGCCCAATGCTTTCTCGCGCAGCATGTATTCCTCACCTGTTGGGGCATGCATATTGACACAGGCGATGCCTGCACCTTCCTGGCCTCGGTTGTGTTGTTTCTCCATCATGAGATAGAGTTTGTTGAGACCATACGATGCCGTGCCGTATTTCTGCTTGTAGTAGCTTTGCGGCTTGAGCTGCCTTATCAACGCTACGCCGCATTCGTGCTTTAGTTGCTCCATAATATAAGAGAATAGAGAAAAGAGAATAGAGAAAAGAGAACTTTCAAGCTCCTAAATGCATGCCTTGACAAACGACATGAACAAGGGATGCGGGTGTAGCACCGTGGATGTGTACTCGGGATGAAACTGGGTGCCGATATACCAGCGGTTTTCGGGGATTTCCACTATCTCCACAAGGTTGGCTGCGGGGTTTATGCCTACGCATTTCATGCCAGCCGCCTCATACTCCTCTTTATATTTGTTGTTGAACTCATAGCGGTGGCGGTGGCGCTCCTTGATTGTCAGTTGGGTATTTGCCACTGCCATATAAGCCTGAGCTGCCTTGCTCCCCTCTTGCAGCTGACATTCGTAGGCGCCTAATCTCATCGTACCGCCCATCTGGGTGATGCCTTTCTGCTCTTCCATGAGGTCGATGACGTTATGCTTCGTGGCTGAGTCCATCTCCGCACTGTGGGCATCCTTATAGCCCAGCACGTTGCGCGCATACTCTATTACCATCATCTGCATGCCTAGACAGATGCCAAAGGTGGGGATGTCGTGGGTGCGGGTATATTCAGCTGCCGTTATCTTGCCTTCTATGCCCCGCTGGCCGAAGCCCGGACAGATGACTATGCCTGCCATGCCTGCGAGCTGCGCAGCCACATTGTCACCGGTGATGTTCTCGCTGTTGATGAAGTGGAGCCGTGCCTTGCGTCCGTTGTATATGGCTGCCAGATAGAGGCTCTCGCGGATACTCTTATAGGCGTCCTGCAGGTCATACTTGCCTACGAGGCCGATGTGTATGTCTTCGTTCGCTTCCTGCTTCATGTGGAGGAAGTGATACCAGCTCACAAGGCCGGGCACAGGCAAGTCGCCCCCGCCATTGGAGGTAACCTGCAGTGGCGAGCCGAGCTTGCGCAGTATGGCTATGTCGAGTCCCTGATGCTGCATGTTGACGGGCACTTCATAGATGCTAGGCAGGTCTTCGCTTTGCACCACACACTCTGGCTCTACATTGCAGAAAGAAGCTACCTTACGCAGGATGCTGTCCTCCAGATGATGCTCGGTGCGCAGAATGAGTATGTCGGGCTGTATTCCCATGCTCTGCAATTCTTTCACCGAGTGCTGGGTGGGCTTGGTCTTAAACTCGCCGGCAGCGTGGAGATAGGGCACGTATGTAAGGTGTATGTTGACGGCATTGCGACCCATCTCCCACCTGAGCTGACGGATAGCCTCCATAAACGGAGCACTCTCGATGTCGCCGATGGTACCGCCGATTTCTGAAATGACGAAATCGAAGTACTCGTGGGCAGCATTCTCCTTGATGCGTCGCTTGATCTCGTCGGTAATATGGGGCACCACCTGGATGGTCTTGCCCAGATAATCGCCGCGACGTTCCTTGTCAATGACTGCTTGGTAGATGCGCCCTGTGGTTACGCTGTTGTGGCGTGTGGTCTGGATGTCGGTGAATCGCTCATAGTGGCCAAGGTCGAGGTCGGTCTCCATTCCGTCGGCTGTTACATAGCACTCGCCGTGCTCGTAAGGGTTAAGGGTGCCAGGGTCGATGTTGATGTAGGGGTCAAACTTCTGGATGGTTACCTTATAGCCTCTAGCCTGAAGCAGCTTGCCGATGCTGGCGGAGATGATACCCTTGCCCAGCGAGGAGACCACGCCTCCCGTGACGAAGATGTATTTCGTGTTGTCCATAAGGAAAGGATTTTGGGAATATTGTAAAAAAAGAAGGAGAGAGGTGTTGTGTTGCCTCTCTCCTTATGTTGTTGTTGTGTTCACATCTTTGTGGGGGTTATGCTTCTGCTGGCAGGACTGCCACTACGCTGCGGTCGCGGCGGTCGTGGGTGAACTGTACTGTGCCGTCAACCAGCGCATATAGCGTGTGGTCGCTGCCCATGCCAACATTCTTGCCGGGATAATGAACCGTGCCTCTCTGGCGGACGATGATGTTGCCTGCTACGCAAGCCTGGCCGCCACATACCTTAACGCCTAATCGCTTCGATGCTGATTCGCGTCCGTTCTTGGAACTACCTACACCTTTTTTATGTGCCATAATGTTTTTCCTTTTAGCCTACGATTGCTTTTACCTTAATCTCTGTGAACTGCTGACGGTGACCGTTCTTCTTCTGATAGTCCTTGCGGCGCTTCTTGTGGAAGACGATTACCTTGTCGCCCTTTACGAGCGGAGTCTTTACTTCGGCAACGACCTTGGCGCCCTTTACGGTGGGAGTGCCAACGGTGATTGCTCCTTCGTTGTCAACAAGAAGCACGTCCTCAAACTCTACTTCCTGTCCGGCCTCAGTGCCAGGGAGGTGATGGACGAACATCGTCTTGTCGGCCTCAACCTTGAACTGCTGACCTTGAATCTGAACAATAGCGTACATTTTATATAGTTTTTATTGACGCTTCCGTAAGGCGAGTATCGTCGTGATCCTGCTTGATTGAGCCTTGGCGGACTAAAATCGGGCGCAAAGTTAATACTTTTTTTTTAATTAGCTGCAAAAAGTGAGAGAAAAATATTCTTAACCGTCTTTTTTCGTTATTGTTCTCACTCTTTCATATACTTTATCGCCTCCATGGCTGCACGGCATCCTGACGCAGCGGCATTGATGGCCTGACGGTAGAGGGGGTCTGCCACGTCGCCGGCAGCAAACACTCCCGGCAGATTGGTGAGTGGGGTAGGGCCGTCGGTGATGATGTAGCCTTGCTCGTCGGTGTTGATCCAGGGCTTGAAGAGGTCGCTGTTGGGCTTATGGCCTATGGCAAGGAAGAGTCCGCTGATGGGCAGGTCGCTGGTGTGCTCATCGGCTTCTCCCTTGCGGTGTACCAAGTGAGCGCCCTCCACGCCATCGTCGCCGTAGAGTCCGGTGACATTGGTCTCAAAGAGAATCTCTATCTTGTCGTTGTCCATCACGCGCTGCTGCATAGCTTGTGTGGCACGCAGGTAGGGCTTGCGCACGATGAGATATACTTTCTCGCAAAGCCCAGCAAGGTAGGTGGCCTCCTCGCAAGCCGTGTCGCCGCCGCCGACCACACCCACTGTCTTGCGGCGATAGAAGAATCCGTCGCAAGTGGCGCAGGCACTCACTCCCATGCCCTGATATTTCTGCTCGTCGCTGAGTCCAAGGTATTTAGCTGTAGCACCGGTGGCGATGATGAGCACGTCGGCGCTGAGCACGCTGCCGTTGTCGAGGGTAAGGGTATAGGGCTGCTGGCTCAGGTCGGCCTTGACTACGCTGTTGTGCATTATCTCTGCACCGCAGTTGACGGCCTGCCGGCGCATGTTGTCCATGAGCTGGTTGGCATCAACGCCATCGGGGAAACCAGGGAAGTTCTCAACGATGGTGGTGGTGGTGAGTTGCCCGCCAGGCTGCAGCCCTTCTATAATGGTTGCTTTATGGCCGCTACGGCCGAGGTAGATGGCGGCTGTATATCCTGCGGGGCCTGAGCCGATGATAATTGGAGACATAACGAGTAAACGATAAACTATTAAACTACTATAAACTATCAGCTATCAACTTTATTACCGTAGGTCTATTATCTCTGCGGAGGGATAGTCGGAGCGCTTGAAGGAGAAGGTGTTGGCATTAAACTTCTGCTTAGTCTTGCAGGAAGTGATGTAGATGGTGGTGTTGCTTTTGGCGCGCTGCATATTGACGGCGAGGGGTTGGTAATTGGTTTTGTCAATAGTGATTACCATCTTGCGGAGCTTGTTGGCGGGCGAGGTGGCGTTAAGTGTCACTTCGTAGGCTCCTTTGCCACGCAGGGTGGTCTCGCGCATGGTGTAGGTGTAGCCTTTCTTATATATATTTATAAAATGGTAGGGGTTGATGCTCTGCTTCTCGGCGGCGGTGGGCGTGGTGATGTTCACCTCGTTGGTGCTCTTGCGGTAGGTCCATAGTGTCTTACCGTCAAACCAGCACTTCACGTCGGAGGAGGCAAGGTGGAGCATGTTCTTATGGATATAGACGGTGCCGCTCATGCTGCCGCTGGTGGCATTAGCTGAGAAGTCGGCTTTGATGTCACCGGCATTACGTATCACGGCAGAAGTCTTGTCGAGCACTGCCTTTGCCTTACTATTCTGCGCCGGAGCGCAGAATACAGATAACAACGAACAGAGAATAGTTAACAGAAAGGTTCTCATATAATTTCTAATTACAATGTTCAATGCTCAATGTTCAATATACTACATCAGCCCCAGTGCCTGCAGCCTGGCGTTGAGATCAGCCTCGTCGAGGATGAGCACCTCGCGGGGCTTGGAGCCACGGGGAGGACCGACTATCTTGGCTTTTTCGAGCTGGTCCATCAGTCTGCCTGCTTTGTTGTAGCCGATGGCGAAGGTGCGCTGTATGGATGAGGTGGAGCCTTGCTGTCCGTTGACTACATAGCGTGCCACATCCACAAACATATCGTCGTAGCGGCCTACTGAGCCGCCGCCGTCCGCTCCGTCGCCGCCCATCTCGCCGTCGTCCATGCTTACCTCGGGCAGTCGGTAGGGCTGCAGCGGTCCGTTCTGGTTGCTGATGAAGTCGCAGATATCTTCCACCTCAGGGGTATCGACGAAGGCGCACTGCACACGCTCCACCTGCTTGCCGTTGGCAAGGAACAGCATGTCGCCACGACCGATGAGCTGGTTGGCACCAGTCTGGTCGAGGATGGTACGCGAGTCGATGGCTGCCATAACGCGGAATGCCATTCGTGCGGGGAAGTTGGCCTTGATGTTACCGGTGATGATATTGGTGGTGGGGCGCTGGGTGGCGATGACCATGTGGATGCCAACAGCGCGTGCCAGCTGGGCGATACGGGTGATGGGGTATTCTATCTCCTTGCCTGCCACCATGATGAGGTCGCCAAACTCGTCTATCACTACCACGATGTAGGGCAGGAAGCGGTGGCCGTGCTGCGGATTGAGTCGGCGCGAGCAGAACTTCTCGTTATACTCCTTGATGGTGCGGCAGCGTGCGCTCTTGAGCAGCATATAGCGGTCGTCCATCTCGCGGCACAGGCTCTTGAGGGTGTGCTTCACGCGGTCGGTGTCGGTGATGACGGGCTCGCCCTCACTCTCTTCAACCTCTGCCATGAAGTTATACTCCAGTGGTGCATAAACACTAAACTCCACCTTCTTGGGGTCAACGAGCACGAACTTCAGCTCGGTAGGGTGCTTCTTATAGAGCAGCGATGTAATGATGGCATTAAGGCCCACTGACTTACCCTGACCAGTGGCACCGGCCACTAGCAGGTGGGGCATCTTGGCAAGATCCTGAATGTAGATATCGTTAGTGATGGTGCGGCCAAGGGCGATAGGCAGGTCGTAGTCGCACTCCTGGAACTTGCGACTGTTGATTATGCTCTCCATCGACACTATCTTGGGCTTGGCATTCGGCACCTCGATACCAATTGTGCCCTTGCCGGGAATAGGCGCGATGATACGAATGCCTATAGCGCTGAGACTAAGGGCTATATCGTCCTCGAGGTTGCGTATCCTGGCTATGCGAACGCCCACGGCGGGGGTTATCTCATAGAGGGTGATGGTGGGGCCTACGGTGGCCTTGATGCTCGATATCTCCACTCCGAAGTTGCGCAGCACGGTAATGATGCGCTCCTTGTTGGCCTGCTGCTCGTCCATATCTATGGCGGCGGCATCCTGGTCAGGATACTTCTTGAGCAAGTCGGGGGTGGGGTACTTATATAGCTCAAAGTCGAGGTGCGGGTCATAGGGCGTGTCGAGGTCACCGCGGTTGTCGTAGTCATCCTCGTCGTCCATATCCTCGTCGGTGTCGGCAGGCTCGTCGTCAGGTATCTCTATGTCTAGAGGTATCTCGTCGTAGGGGTTGGACTCTATGGGCTCTACCGGCTCTTCTTCGGTTTCCTCCTCGGGTATAGTCTCTTGCTCGGACAGCTCCGGTTGTTCGTCAGTGAAATCGATTACGGTGGGCCCTACCTCCTCGGGGAACTCCGCGAGGGTAGGGGTGTCGTCAGCGTCGTCTGTGTCCTCTTCGTCATCTGTCTCGTCGCCATTGTTATCGTTGGCAGTGGCGATGCGATTCTTCACCTTGTCGGCAATGTCCTTGATAGGTTTCTCCACATGCATCATGCGGCGTATCACCTCGATGGTCTTGGTGGTGAGGTAGATGCAGAAGATTATCATAGTGATGGCGAGCAGCATCACCAGTCCTATGTTGCCGATGGTGGAGCTGAGGAAGTTGCAGATATTGATGCCATGCTGTCCGCCGGGCAGGAATATGCCGAGACCGTCGGGCATGAAGTAGGCCAATGCTACGGAGCCCCACACCATGAGGAAGGTACAGTTGATGAACTGCTGTGTAATCTTGATGAAGTGTGTCTTCATCAGTTTCATGGCCAGCAGTAGCATGAAGATAGGAATGAATAGGGCAGGGAAGCCAAAGCCTTCTTGCATGAAGTAGTTGGCTGCCCTCAGTCCGAGTGTGCCGCCGCTATTGCTGATATTCTGTATTTCGCCAACGCTCTTACCGGTAATTATCTCGAGGTTCACGGCATCTTCTTTACCACTGAGGATAAACGAAATGAACGATATGGCGAGGAAAAGTGCAAGAGCTATCAGCACCAGCCCCACAATGAAACGGGCTGTGTCGCCACTCTTGATGCTGCGCAGCCAGTCCTTGAGACCAAGGCTCTGAGACTTGGTGGTCTTGGCCTTGGCGGTGCTGCGTTTTTGCTGCTTCCGCGCTTTGCCACTATTGTTTTTTTTAGTTTTCGAAATATTCTTTTTGGGCATATTAGTCAAAGGTCTTTTTCTTTAATTCAAAGTTCTTGGTGAGGTATTTCTCTCTCACTATCGGATTGGCGGCGAGTTCCTCAGGCAGTCCGTGGAACAGTATCTTGCCCTCAAAGAGCAGATAGGCACGGTCGGTGATGGCGAGAGTCTCGTCCACATTATGGTCGGTGATGAGGATACCGATGTTGCGGTCCTTGAGCTTGTAAACCACCTGCTGTATCTCTTCCACGGCGATGGGGTCAACGCCGGCAAAGGGCTCGTCGAGCATGATAAACTTAGGCTCGATGGCAAGGCAGCGGGCTATCTCTGTGCGTCGGCGCTCACCGCCACTGAGACGGTCGCCCATGTTCTTGCGCACCTTCTCGAGGCTGAACTCGTGTATCAGGCTCTCCAGCTTCTCCTTCTGATAGGCCCTGGGCTTGCCGGTCATCTCAAGTATCGACATGATGTTGTCCTCCACGCTCATCTTGCGAAACACAGAGGCCTCCTGCGCCAGATAGCCGATGCCGTGGCGGGCACGCTTATACACTGGGTAACCCGTGATGTCAAGGTCATCAAGGAAGATGCGACCGCCGTTGGGAACAATCAGACCCGTGGTCATGTAGAACGAGGTAGTCTTGCCAGCACCGTTGGGACCAAGCAGACCCACTATCTCGCCTTGCTTCACCTTGAAGCTCACATTGTCCACCACGGTGCGTTTGCCGTAGCGCTTAACGAGACCCTCCACGTGGAGCGTCATCTCGCCTTTCTGAACAGAATCTATAGTGTCGGTGGTTTGCACTTTGCTGCAGTTTACTTAAAATTATCTGCAAAGATAGGCATTTACTTTCGATTGTGGCAGTTGATACGACCTAAAAATAGTTAAATGTCGTGGAAAATTCGTAAATTTGCAGGCACACCAAAATATTTTACCGCTATGAGAAGATTATTTATAATGAGTTTGGCTTTGCTTAGCACAGCGTTTTCGTTTGCTCAAGGGCTGTCGCCGCTCAGGGTAAAAGGCAACCAGCTTGTCAACAAGCAGGGGCAGCGCGTGCTGCTCCACGGAGTGATGGACACGCCCAATCCATACTTCAACAGCTACCGCTGGGGCCACGGCTGCACCGACGAGAAAGCGGGCGACTGCATCGCTTATTTCGACAAGATATTCGCTGCTATCACCGATAAGTCACAGGGAGCATATTGCAATGTCTTTCGTCTGCACCTCGACCCATGCTGGACCAATGACCCGCAGCTCAATTCTGACGGCAAGGCTCAGGGCGAGGCCGACATCTCGCGCTTCAGCGTGGAGAGGCTGCGCAAATATATGGACGTAGTCTATTGGCCTATCATCCGCAAGGCTCTCAATCGTGGGCTCTACGTCATAGTGCGTCCGCCAGGCGTGTGTCCGCATCATATAGAGGTAGGTGGCGAATATCAGCGCTACTTGCTCACAGTGTGGGACGTGGTGTCGCGCCACGACTCTATCCGTGCCAATAGCGGAGTGGTGTCGCTGGAGCTTGCCAATGAACCCGTGGATGTTACCCTCAGCGGATGGCGTAAGGACAGCACGGCACTGCGCGACTTCTTCCAGCCAGTGCTTGACAAGGTACGCAAAAATCGTTTCAAAGGCATAGTGTGGATTCCCGGCAGCGGGTGGCAGTCGCACTACGCCGACTATGCTCGCTGTCCTATCAAGGGCAAGGACTTCGGCTATGCGGTGCATGTCTATCCAGGCTGGTATGGGGCCAGCGACGAGCATCCTGACCATGAGGCATTCATCCGTCAGTTTGGCGTGCAGGTGCCTGTGGTGAAGACGCACCCCATTATGGTGACGGAGATAGACTGGAGTCCCGAGGTGCCGGGCAAAGGCAAACTGAATGAGTTTGGGAAATATGTGCCCGCCAACATGGGCTCGTGGGGCACAGCCACCACATCGAAATGGGGCCTCGCCTTCAAGGCCGTCAAAGACTTCTACGGCAACATCGGCATGACCCTCACCAGCACTGATGACTATGTGGACATGCCAGAGTATCTGCGCTCAGGCACCGTGCGCCCAGCCTTTGGTGCTGAGCCGGAGGCCTGTGGCAAGGCCTGCTTCGATTGGTACCGCGACTACAGCAAATAGAAAGGTGAGCCTCTCAGTCTTCTTTATGTCGGCTCGCACCTAAAAAGCTGCTTTTTCGAGACGACGCGACCACCGACGAAATCTTCGCGAAGGCTTCGTCTTTCTGCAAGAGTGCGCTAAGTTTCTGCAAGAGTGCGCTAAAATCTTGGCAAGTCGCGCCAAGTTTACGGCAAGTCGCGCTAAGTTGATTATTGCCCTCCCTTGATGATAATGTCGTAGATGGCTACTACGTCGGCGGTGTTGACCGCGGAGTCGCCGTTGACATCGGCTGCGGCGCGGGTAAAGCTACTGGCGGTGCCTTTCTCAATGAAGAAATAGACGGCCACCACATCGGCGGTGTTGATCTTGTCGTCGTTGTTGACATCGCCCTTCCTACTGGTGCCCTCACCGCGAGCTATCTTCAGATGGTAGGTCTCGGGCTTCCCATCACTGTTAAATACCATCTCTCTGGTGGGATTCCAGTAGCAGCCGTCCTCGAAGTGGCAGTCCTTCAGTGTCAGCGTCTCCAACGTTCCCATGAGGTACCATGAGAAGTTGGATGTCCGCCCATACTCTTTGTCCCAGAGTTCGAGCGACGAGTTGACAATCTCTACGTTCACGTCGTCTTCGCACCAGAAATGGCAATAATCTTTGCAGGTAATGTCAACGTTGTCTATGGTCAGCTTGGAGTCTGGGTTGTCATTATTCATAAAGATGTCGCCGTTGATGTTCAATTTGGCACCGTCCTGAGAACTGATGGTCCAGTTGCATTGATTGCCACTGTCCTGTTGTTTCAGCCAGATGCCGTAATCGTAGTCGTCGCTGGTGCCCACAAGGTCGTTGTCGCCGACCAGCCTTATGGTGAGGTCATTCGTTTTTGTATATAGTGCATAATGTTCGTCGGTGGGGATGTAATTTGTTTTGAATCTAGCGTCTTCCAGCACCAGCGTTGTGCCTGACAAATACACATAACCTGATTTGAGCGACATGGGATAGAAGTCGCTGAAGTTGTGGTTGTTGATATACTTTCCGCCCAATTCAATAGTGGTGTTCTGCAACATATCCTTGGGCACAACCTTAAATGGTTTTGTTACAGTGACAGGCTCCCCGTATCTATCCAGTGTGCTGCCGTCAACAATTGTCCTTCTGTCGTCGTCGAAATAGTAATTCCAGTAGTTGTAGGCCATATTGCTGTCGTCCACGCTGCCAATGTCGTGCAGCACTGGTTGGGTGGCGTGGCTGCTGAGGTTGACGGAGGCGTTGTAGAAGCTTATCGAGCCGTAGCGGTACGCGCTGTAGTAGTTGCTCCATCGCTTCCTGCCGTCGATTGCTCCGCGCTCACCTTGAACAGACAGGCCTACCAGTGCTTTCCCCTTGCCGGATATTTCCAGCAGTTCCTCTACTGATATGCCGTAGCCCCAGCAACTGACGATGCTTAGGTCGCCCTGGCCGGTGATAGTGTTGTCGCCGCCGAGCGACGTAATGCCGTTGCCATACGATGTGATGCTGTTGCTGGTTCCCTTGAGCACAAGATAGAGACCCTCAGGCGCAAAGATGCCATCACTCTGGGTTTCGATGACGGCATTGTTGAGGGTCAGCTCATTGTCATCCTCTGAGTATGTTACGGTGCCGCTCTTGATGCAGTCCAAGTGCTGCAATCCGTTCTTGACGTAGTATCCGCCTATGGTCAAGGTCTTCTTTGTGAACAGACCTGGGTTGCCGTCCTCGTCAGGCCGTGCATAGCTTTCGTAGTCTTTTATCAGCAAGGTGTATGAACCGTTCTCGTTTTCTTTGTATAAAGCCGTGCCGTTGCCACCCGTGAGTAGCATGCAACCATTGAATATTTCTTGTCCCCATCTTGATTCAGCCTGCCAGTCGTCGTTGCAGTAGATGGTACGTAAATCCTCGCAGTTATAAAACATTTGTACCATAGCCTCCACATGGCTTACATCGAAATTACTCAAGTCAAGTGTTTTCAGTTTCCTGCAATCCATAAACACTCTCCACATAAGCGTTACCTTGCTTGTAGAGAAATTGCTTAAATCCAGAGACTCGAGTCTATAACATTCACGGAACATTTCATCAATATTGGTCACATTACGTGTGTCAAAATTGGTTATATTGAGTTCTGTTAGATAGAGGCAATGAAAGAACATATCGTCCATTCTTGTTACTTGGGATGTGTTGAGATACTCCAGTCCTTCTATTTTACTCATGTAGGTAAAGTTTTTAAACCAATTGGCACATGTTGTGGGGCGGGCATTCTTGACGCTAGGGTCAAACACCACTGTGTCCACTTTGCCACTGATTTCCAGCCAAGCTGGTTCATAGTCTGTAGTGTATGTATAAACCGTTCCATCGCGACTATTGTCCTTAGTGTCGTAGTAGAAGGTCAGTGTCTTGTTGTCTGCTGTATACACGCAATAGAGTTTCTGCGCCACTGTGGCGAGCGGCATGAGGAAGAGGAGTAGCAGAGTGAGTCTTGGGGTAATCTTTTTCATGATTATTGATGATTTAATTAGTTACCTTTTATGATGATATCGTAGATGGCTACTACGTCGGCAGTATTGACATCGCCGTTGGTGTCACCGTTAACATTGGCTGCCTCACGGGTGAAACCACTGGCGGTGCCTTTCTCGATGAAAGAGTAAACTGCCACTACGTCGGCGGTGTTGACCTTGCCATCGCCGTTGACATCGCCCTTCTTATAGTTTGCTTCGCCGCGGACTATCTTCACGTGGTAAGTCTCGTCCTTACCCTGGCTGTTTTTCACCACGCCTTTTGTGGTATCCCAGTAGCAGCCGTCCTCGAAGTGGCAGTCCTTCAGCGTCAGCGTCTCCAGCGCGCCTATGAGATACCATGAGAATTTCTCCGTCTGCCCATATTCCTTGTCCCAGAGTTCGAGCGACGAGTTGACAATCTCTACGTTCACGTCGTCTTCGCACCAGAAATGGCAATAATCTTTGCAGGTAATGTCAACATTGTCTATGGTCAGCTTGGAGTCCGAGTTGTCGTTATTCATATAGATGTCGCCGTTGATGTTCAGCTTGCCGCCGTCGTCAGAGCGGATGATCCAGTTGCATTGACTGCCACTGTCCTGTTGTTTCAGCCAGATGCCGTAATCGTAGTCGTCGCTGGTGCCCACAAGGTCGTTGTTGCCGACCAGCCTTATGGTGAGGTCATTCATTTTTGCATATAGTGCATAATTGTCGTCGGTGGGGATGTAATTTGTTTTGAATCTAGCGTCTTCCAGCACGAGCGTAGTTCCTGAAAGATATACCTTGCCTAACTTGAGCGACATGGGGTTGAAGTCGTTGAAGTTGTGGTTGTTGATATACTTTCCGCCCACTTCAACAGTGGTGTTCTGCAGCATATCCTTGGGCACAACCTTAAATGGTTTTGTTACAGTGACAGGCTCCGCTTCATCGTCCAGTGTGCTGCCGTCAACAATTGTCATACGGTCGTCGTCGAAATAGTAATTCCAGTAGTTGTAGGCCATATTGCTGTCGTCCACGCTGCCAATGTCGTGCAGCACTGGTTGAGTGCCGTCGCTGCTGAGGTTGACGGAGGCGTTGTAGAAGCTTATCGAGCCGTAGCGGTACGCGCTGTAGTAGTTGCTCCATCGCTTCCTGCCGTCGATTGCTCCGCGCTGACCTTGAACAGACAGGCCTACCAGTGCTTTCCCCTTGCCGGATACATCCAGCAGTTCCTCTACTGATATGCCGTAGCCGCCGGAACTGACGATGCTAAGGTCGCCCTGACCGGTGATAGTGTTGTCGCCGCCGAGCGACGTAATGCCGTTGCCACCCGAGGTGATGCTGTTTCTGGTTCCCTTGAGCACAAGATAGAGACCCTCGGGCGCAAAGATGCCCTCACGCGCGGTTTCGATGACGGCATTGTTGAGGGTAAGTGTGCCGGTGGTACAGTCTTCGTCGTCGGCCTCAAAGGTTACGGTGCCGCTCTTGATGCAGGGTAGCGAGAGGGTGCCGTTATATACGCCGTAGCCGCCTATGGTGAATGTGCTCTTCTTTGTGAACAGACCTGGACTGTCCTTCTCGTCAGGCCGTGCATAGCTTTCGTAGTCTTCTATCAGCAAGGTGTATGAACCGTCACTGTTTTTTTTGTATAAAGCCGTGCCGTTGCCACCCTTGAGCGCATAACATTTATTGAACATTGATGCTCCCCATCTTGCTTCAGCCTGCCAGTCTTCGTTGCAGTAGATGGTCTGCAGATTCTGGCAATCATCAAACATATTTGTCATATTCTTCACATTGCTTACATCGAAATTACTCAAGTCGAGCGATTTCAGTTTTCTGCAGGTCATAAACATATTGTGCAATTTCTCTACCTTGCTCGTAGAGAAATTGCTTAAATCCAGAGACTCGAGGTTACAACAAAAGTAGAACATATAACCAATATCGGTCACATTTCGTGTGTCAAAGGTGCTTAAATCGAGTTCTCTTAGATATTGGCAATGAGAGAACATTCCATTCATACTTGTTACTTGGGATGTGTTGAGATACTCCAGACCCTCTATTTTACTCAAATCATAAAACTCACTAAACCAATGGGCGCATGTTGTGGGGCGGGCATCCTTGACGCTAGGGTCAAACACCACTGTTTTCACTTTGATTCCGCAGAGTTCCTCCCAAGTTGGTCTATAGTCTGTAGTGTATGCGTAAACCGTTCCATCGCGACTATTGTCCTTAGTGTCGTAGTAGAAGGTCAGTGTCTTGTTGTCTTCTGTATACACGCAATAGAGTTTCTGCGCCACAGCGGTGAGCGGCATGAGGAAGAGGAGTAGCAGAGTGAGTCTTGGGGTAATCTTTTTCATGGGTATAGTTTTTTATTCTGTCGTTAGCGGATGGGCGAGTACGAGGCGGAAGCCGAGGTCATCGTACCTGGTTGCCGGACCATTGACAACTCTACGTGCTGTACGGAAGTACGAAACACTACTGTAATCATAACTGCCGCCACGACGCACTCTGAAATCACCCGAAGTACCTCCCGTCGGGTTTACCTGAGGTTTGCTGCCGTAACGACCATCATATATGTCCTGACACCACTCAAACACGTTGCCGCTCATGTCGTAGAGGCCGAGTTCATTACTCGTCTTATTCATAATTGCATGTGTATTACCATCTGAGTTGCCTACGTACCAAGCTACTTTGTCAATGTCATTGCCGCCGCTGTACTGGTAATGCATACTCTTGTTGCCGCCGCGAGCTGCAAACTCCCATTCGGCTTCGGTGGGAAGGCGGAACTTCATGCCGTTGAGCTGGTCAGCAAGCATGAGGTTGAGCAACTTTATAAATGTCTGGCAATCATTCCAACTGACCATTTCCACAGGATAGACTGAACCCACATGCTCGCTCGGATTGCTACCCATTACGGCCTCCCATATCACCTGCGGCATCTCGCTAATTTCTATATAGTAGTCGCTTAAGGTAACTAAGTGAGGAGTCTCATCTGTGTCGGGATTCACCTGCTCTCCGGTCCCACCCATCATAAAGGTGCCACCCTCCACAGGCATCATCACCAGATTTAACAGACTGCCGCTTATCTCGAATGATTTAGACGTCATCTCGGGCTTCTCAGGTACTGTGCCGTCAATGATGTTGGTGTAAACGGCCACCACGTCAGCGGTGTTGACCTTGTTGTCATAGTTCACATCACAGCTGTTTACCTGCGCGCTAACATTAACGCAAACAAAAACGAAAACGAGAAATAGGATTTTTTTCATGGGTATAATTTTTACTACGCTGCAAAGTTAGCAAAAAATCTGCATACTACAAAGGAATTATTTATAAATAAGGTGTCCGCGCGCGCACTTTTTACACCCCTAAGCCTTAAGCCACCTAAGCCATTAAGCTCCCCCCCCCCTGTAGTTAACAACAGCCAGTTGTGAACAGCAAAACCACTCGTTATCGTTTTCGTTAGCAAAACCCCTTAAGCTACCTTAAACTCCCTATAGCTCCTATTGCCACTATCCACCACCAATTTCCTCACCTCAACCTTAAAACACACCTAAACTTAGCACTTAGCTAAGGCTACCTAAAGGGTCTATACTACTTCTCAAAACCTAATCTATACGAATTATTTATATATTATATAAATAATTTTGTTCAAAAAATAAACCCTGATAATCAGAGAGTTATCGATTTTTTGTGCGGGAAAAAAGCGCAAATAAAAATTAGTGCCTTAGCACTTAGCTAAGGTTGGGAGGATAAGGGGTGAGAAATGTCGTCTCCCATCATTGTAACACCGTTCTTGCCAGAAAGGCGAAGCCTTCGCGAAGACTCAGTCGAGCAAAGCTCTCTTTGAGCGAAGATTCAGTCGAGCAAAGCTCTCTTTGAGCGAAGACTCAGTCGAGCAAAGCTCTCTTTGAGCGAAGATTTCGTCGGTGGTCGCGCCGTCTCGAAAAAGCAAGGATGCTTTTTAGGCGCGGGCCGACATAAAGAAATCTGAGAGCCCTCGGCGGCAAACTAAAGCCGTTCTTGCAGAATTTAAAGCCGTTCTTGCAGAATTTAAAGCCGTTCTTACCAGCCCTCATCGCGGCCTCCGAGCCGCGACCTCCTCGCCCTCGACTCTTGATTATTGATCTATCAGTTGAGAGTCATCAAGAAACTCAAAGATACCCATCAATACAATACCAAAATCATAACGGTGCAGTTTCATTCGTTCACCTACAACAACAATCTTCTTGAAGGAGTCATTGATTTGCTGCAACGAACGTTTCTCTTGCAGCATCTTTTCCTCGTCAGGCAACCTGTAAGCCGATTGCAAATAGTAGCGGCGCGAACCGAGATTGCATACAAAGTCCACTTCAAGCGTCGCACGCTGCGCAACGCTTTGAAAGAGGGGAAAGGGTAAAGCAAATAGCGTTACATCTAAAGCCGATGGTATAGAAACATAGCCCTATTTTGTGGGATTTATCGGTGACAGCGTTCACTCCTCTCACCTCTCAACGTAAACAGTAAACCGTAAACGGTAAACAGTAAACTATTTCTTCCAGAATCGGCTGGTGATGTCGGCAAAAGAGCCATCGGGCTGCCGCTTGTAGAGCCGCTGATTGGTGGTCGGTTTGTTGAGCGGACCGAGGTGATGGATGTAGGGCCCAACCTTGATGTAGTCGAAGTCTACCTTGTTTATGCTTGACGGCACTCGCAGGCGACCACTATACCATGCCACGCGAAACTGCGGGTGGTGTTCGTGGATATATACGGCGAGGGCATTGACGCTCTGCGGCTCATTGTCGCCGCCCATAAAAGCAAGGCAGGTGATGTCGTGGCCATACTGCGCCACGAAGCCATCGATGGCATTGGCATCTAGCGGCGTGCCGCTGTCCTCCCACAGATATTTGCTGTGGCATCCCGGACAGCGGCACGGGCAGTTGGAGATATTGATGGCGAGGGTCACCTCGTCGGGTATCTCTTGAAAGACAATGCCGGTGTTTACGTATTTTAGCATTGACAAATCCTCACTCTAATTGGCTTTTGCGTAATAGCGGCGGGCTGCTTCCTCCTGACGGGCTTGCGAGAAGTTGCTGACGCGCTTGAGGTAGCCGATGATGCGAGTCATGTAGTCTACGTTCTTGCTATGGCACTTGGGACACTCCTTGAGATAGCGCTTGTCGATATGGCCGCAGTCGTTGCAGACAGTATTGGGAATGTTGAATGTGAAGTAGTTGCATCCCTCCTTGGCTGCCACCTTGAGCAGGTGCAGATACTGCTCCTTGCTGAGGTGCTCCTCGAGGTTCATGTGGAGGGCAGAGCCGCCAGTGAGGTGCTCGATGTAGGGAGTGCCGTGGAGCTTGAACTTGTCGATGATGCTCAGGCTGTCGTCTTCCACTACGTAGAAGTAGCTGTTGTAGCAGTCACGCGGCACGAAGTAGCCGTCCTCGCGATCCCACTTGGCGTGCTTGACGCCCACGTTCTCTGCGGGTATCATCTCGCAGTTGAACATCACGTCTTTGGTGCGATACTGCTTGTTGTACTTCTCTATGAGACCCAGGATGCCCTGCACGAAGTTTTTGTAGTCGTCGTTGGGCGTGATGCGGAGGCCCATAAACTCAGCTGCCTCCACGAGGCCATTGATGCCGATAGTAAGATACTGGCGAGCGATGTTGATGTAGCCGGCGTCAAACAGCGGCAGCATGCCTGCCTTCTGCAACTCCTTGAGGTTCTCGTTGTAGGCCAGCTGTACCTTGTGGCAGAGATCGATGATGCCGCCGAGGTACTCGAGGTAGTCTAACTTGTGGTTGACGGCATACTGTATGCAACGGTTGAGGTTGATGGTGAGCACTGACTTGGAGCCTGTGCTGACTCCACCGGCACCGAGGGTGTAGCTGAAGCCGTTGTCGGTTATCTCGTTGCGGAGACGGCAGCAGCTGGACAGCGAGTCGGCATTGTCGCTCATGTAGGTGAAGAATGAGTGACCCTCGCTATACATCTCGGCGGTGAACTCGCCCCATTCCTTATCCATCGGCTCGCCATCCTTGCTGGTAAGCAGTGCCATGGTCTCCACGGGGAAGGTGAGCATAGTCTTGGTGCGCTCTTTGTTAAACCACTTCATGAAGCGCTTCTGCAACCAACTGAGGCCCTCCCAGTCGGGCTTGGAGCCATCGGGGAAGCGGAACTCGCCAAAGATGCTCTCAAAGTAGTAGCGGTCATAGTATGCCACGTTCCAGAACACAGCCTGGAAATTGCGGGCTCCGGTGGGCTGGTTGATGGAATAGACTATCTGCTCGAAGTAGTCGGTGATAATCTTGTCGATGGTGCGCTTCTTGAGGCTCATGTCGGCCTGCTCGTTGGCACGTTTCCAGTAGTCCTGGCCATACTCCTTGCCGATGAAGTAGTTCATGTACATGAGGAACTCGGGTGTGGCGCATGCGCCGCTGAGCATCGAGCTGACAATGAACACCATGTTGACGAAGCCGCCGCAGAAGGACTTGATGTTGGTGGGGGCGGTGCTGTTGCCGCCGATGGAGCGGGTGCCGTCGAGTAACCAGGGATACATGGTGATGGATGCGCAGTAGTTGGCAAGCGAGGTCTCGTCATTCTTATATATAAAATGATGAGTGAGCTTGTCGATGTACTCGTCTGCCAGTTGCTTGCCAAACATCTTTTTGATGCGGTCGGTGAGGAGCTTACGATTGAGACGAATGAAGTTAGATTTTGGCAACTCGCCAATGAGCGTGGCAATATTTTTGTGCTCCACGTTGGCATTGGCGTCATACTTTGAGCCAGTCGCTGCATTGGACGAGGCGCAATAATCTGCCAAGAATGTGAGCTTAGCGAGAGTCTCGCGGTCTTCGGTGTGCTGCTGACGATAGAGGATAAATGATTTGGCCACGCTGTAGAAGCCCTCGCGCATCAGAGCTTCTTCCACCTGATTCTGGATATCCTCAACCTTAATATCGTTGCTGATATCCAAATGGTTGATAATCTTGGAGATGGTGCCAAGGTCGGCAGGCACTCCCACACTGTCGAACGCCTTGATGATGGCGTTCATAATCTTGTCAAGCGAGAAGTTGTCCTTCGAGCCGTCGCGCTTGGTGATTGTGAAGTTTTTGATTTCCATGTTATTATTTTTTTGCTAGTTATTATTCGTCAGCAGAAGTGTGCGCAGAACACGAAAGTTTCCCATTTTGGAAAACTTTTGTTTGTGCTTTCCCAAAAAAGTTTCCCGTTTTGGAAAACTTTTGCGTTTGCAAAGATACTCAAATTTCTAGATACGGCAAACTTTTTCCCCAAAAATTTTTCACAAAAGTTTGCATTTTTTTGTAGCCCCAAAATAGGGCAGGAGAGAAAGGCCGACTTCTTACTCTACAGAAAAGTTGTTTTCTGCCTCGCTGATTGCCTCGCTATGCCCGTTGAGCGCTGCAAACGGCGCGAATTGTGCCGCACGGTCACGTAGTGACATGCGAGGATGTTTTCCCGATTCATGGTGCGGAAGGTTTATTATGTCGCTGTAATCGTTGGTCATTGTGTGAGGTTGAAGGAGTAAGAGTAAGAGTAAGAGTAAAAGTGAGAGCAAGAGTGAGAGCAAGAGTGAGAGCAAGAGTGAGGAGGTTATGCTTTGTGTCCTCCGATTTGCTGGTTGCGCTCGCGGGCAGTGGCATCTTTGTTGTAGCTGATGCCCTTGAGGATGGCATTCTTGCCAAACCGATTCTTTATATTGAGAATTGTTTTTTGCAGGTTTTGCTCGTTGGAATCTGAGGTTTCAGGTTTAAGATCTGATACTTGGTCATCAATATTTTCGAAGAGATCAAGCTGTTGTGCCTTGTTATTGCTGTCATTTGCGACAGACTCGTCTATCACATCGCCGGCTATGATAGTGAGGCGACGGATGAGTAAACTATTGTTTACGATGCTGTCATATAGCGAGAGCGTCGCCTTGACAATAGTTGTTGCGAGCGCGGTCGGTTTGTCAAGCGGAAAACTGCTGTTGCTGCTTTTAGGCACGGTGCGGCCATACTGGTCGATGTGTTTCTTACCGTGGTAGTTAGCCTTTATCTCTGGGCGGCGCAGACTCTCGGCATCATAGCCGATGTCAACTCCTATCTTATTGGCAACGAGGTGCTTGGCGGTGAGTTCAAGCGCCATAGCGTTTGCCATCTCCTCAATGACTATCCTCGCTTTATCGGCGGTGTAGGGGCGAGTGAGCACCTGGCCGTGGCTGAGCGAGTGAGTGGAAGGCTTATATGCCTTGATGTCCGCTATGGTGCAAGGCTCCCATCCCCAAGCATGGTCGATGAGCAGTTCTGCGTTGATGCCGAAGAGCTTGTAGAGCAGATCTTCATCAACTAGGGAACAGCGGGCTATCTTGCCCATTGTGTCAATGCCGTAGGGAGCGAGCCTGTTGGCAACCCCTCTGCCCACCCGCCAGAAATCGGTAAGAGGACGGTAGTCCCAAAGCTGCTGGCGGTAGCTCATCTCGTCGAGCTCAGCGATGCGCACCCCGTCAGCGTCAGCAGGAATATGCTTGGCCACGATGTCCATGGCTATTTTGCAGAGATAAAGGTTGGGGCCGATGCCTGCCGTGGCAGTAATGCCTGTCTCGTTGAGCACATCGCGTATGATGGTGGTGGCAAGTTGATGGGCCGTAACTTTGTAGAGGCGCAGGTATTGGGTGGCATCGATAAACACCTCGTCAATACTATAGACATGAATATCGTCGGGGGCAACATACTTAAGATATATATTATGTATGCGCGTACTATATTGAATATATAAAGCCATACGCGGAGGAGCGACGATGTATTCTATATTTGAAATTTGGGAATTGAGATTTGAGGTTCGAGGCGATTGAGCATTTATTTCGTTAACTCGCTGTTTTACCTCAAACAGACGTGGCCTGCCACCGATGCCCAGTGCTTTCAGCGATGGCGACACAGCAAGACAGATAGTCTTGTCTGTGCGGCTCTCGTCAGCCACTACCAGATTGGCAGTGAGAGGATTGAGTCCTCGCTCTACGCACTCTACCGAGGCGTAGAAACTCTTGAGGTCAATGGCCAGAAAGGTACGGGTCATTTGTTGGGGAAAAAGAGATTAAGGACATTCTGGGTTGTGGTCTCTGCGACTTCTTGGGGGGTGATACCCTTGGCTTCTGCCAGCGTATTGATGATGTGGGGGATGAATGCTGGCTCATTGCGTTTGCCTCGCATTGGGGTGGGGGCCATGTAGGGAGAGTCGGTCTCCAAAACTATGCGCTCGAGGGGGATGTGCTTGACTGTTTCGGGAAGGTGAGATTTCTTGAAGGTGAGCACTCCACCGATGCCGATGTAGAAGTTAGGATGAAAATCAAGCAGTTCACGCGCTGTCTCTACGCTACCGGAGAAACAATGGAAGACTCCGCCACAAGTGAGCTGGTCGCGGTATGGACGCAGACACTCCAGCAGGTCGTTGCCTGCATTGCGGCTGTGTATCATCAAGGGTAACTGATACTTGGCTGCCCAACCTATTTGAATGCGGAAGGCATCCTTTTGCTCTTCCTTATGCGTCTTGTCCCAATAATAGTCGAGCCCAACTTCGCCAATAGCAATAAAACGCCCCTCACTTATCCCCCCGAAGGAAGAGAACGAGTTAATTAGGACTTGCTCCAGCTGTTGGAGGGCGGAGTGATAGTCATCGCGCACATCCTCTGGGTGGAGGCCAACCATGGAGTAGAGGAAGTCGGGATAACGGTTGCACAACTCCACTGCTTTGAGCGTGGAGGCGACATCCGTCGGGGGAATGAGTATCTTGATGGCTCCAGCCTCACGGGCACGGGCTATGACCTGGTCAATATCATGGGCATAGTCATCCTCGTAGAGGTGAGCGTGAGTGTCTATGTATTGAACATTGAGCATTGAGGATTGAGCATTAAATTAGTAGCTGCGATTGATAAGGGAGAGGGCAAAATCATGGAGCGATTGCTTGCCTTCAGGGGAGAGAGAA
>JAGCTG010000103.1 GCA_017963785.1 Bacteroidaceae bacterium
AACATTATTGGAGTCGAAACTTGCGTCCCAGTCTTTCCAGACGGGTGTCACTCCTCGCTGCATCAGGGCATCGCGAATCTCAGCGGCGCTACGATTGTCGTTGACAGAGAATTGATCAAGTGCCTCGGGATAGGTGTAGTAGCCTCCAGGCTGAGTGCGACTGTCGGCACTCATGGTGGTGACTCCCAGTCCCGCCATGTTGTCGCGTATGAAGGCTGGCTCGAGGGTGGAGTAGGAGATATCGACATCATGGTCGAAGATGCGCATGGCGAAAGTGACCTGTGCTAGCTGGCGATCGCTCATCACGCAGTTGGGCTGGAATCCCTGGTTTTCTGCAGGTCGCATGCGCGGGAAGTTGATGCTATAGCGGGTGCGCCAGTAGTTGCGCTGCAGATAGCGTAGGTGGTGCGCCATCATGGTGATGTCGGTGCGCCATTCTTGCTCCAGACCGATGAGCACACCCATGCCGATGGAGTGCACTCTAGCCATCCCCATGCGGTCGAAGCCGTTGACGCGCCACTCAAAGCGCGACTTCATGCCACGTGGATGGTAGATATTGTAGTTGGCGCGGTGGTAGGTCTCTTGGAAGCAGATTACCCCATTCATGCCGCAGTGGGCAAGGGTGCGATAGTCATCGCTGCTGAGGGGTTGCACCTCAATCTTGACATTGCTGAAATATCGCTTGGCTATCTCCACAGCCTTGCTGAGGTATGGCACACCGGCCTTGGCGGGATTCTCGCCGGTAACGAGTAGTATATTCTCGAAGGGAGCGATGCGCTTGATGGCTTTGAACTCGTCCTCTATCTGTTCGGGGGTGAGTATGACGCGCGCCATGGGATTCTCCCTATGGAAAGCGCAGTAAATGCAGCTGTTGGTGCAGCTATTGGTAATATAGAGAGGAATGAACATCGACACAGTGCGACCGAAGCGCTCCTCGGTGTAATGTTTCGACAGCTGGGCCATCTGCTCGAGATAGGGCTCGGCAGCCGGTGAGATGAGAGCCATGAAGTCCTCTACGTCGCAGCGCTCCTTTCCGAGGGCACGCCGAACGTCAGTATCGGTCATGGCATTGATGCGATGGGTGGTTTCCTCCCAACTTATCTTATCTAAAATGTCTGAGAACATGTGTCCTTATGCTAGGAATTGGGTTAATGGAGAACTGGCTTTAGCTTCAAAGGTGGCGGAGCCCACAGCGAGTCCTGCCTCGTAGGCGCGACGCCCTGCTATCACGGCTTCCTTAAAGGCTATGGCCATCTCTACGGGATTGGCAGCCACTGAGATAGCTGTGTTGACAAGGCATGCGTCGGCACCCATCTCCATAGCTTCGGCAGCGTGGCTGGGAGCGCCTAGGCCAGCGTCGATGACCACAGGCACAGAGGCTTCCTCAATGATTATCTGCAGGAAATCGCGGGTACGCAGACCACGATTGGTGCCTATAGGGGCAGCCAGCGGCATCACGGCGGCAGCACCTGCCTCTGCCAACTGCTTGCACAGCGTGGGGTCAGCCTGGCAATATGGCAGCACGATGAAGCCCATCTTTACCAGCTGCTCTGTAGCCTTGAGCGTCTCCACTGAGTCAGGGAGCAGGTAGCGTGGGTCGGGGTGTATCTCCAGTTTCAACCATGGCGTCTGAAAAGCCTCTCTGGCCATCTGTGCAGCAAACACGGCCTCCTCGGCATCGCGCACACCACTTGTGTTGGGCAGCAGCTGGATACGAGGATTGTTGATGTGAGCCATGAAATCGTCTTGCTCATCGCCGAGCTCTACGCGCTTCATCGCTAATGTAACCATCTCGGTGCCACTGGCCTCGATGGCGGCGGTCATCAGTTGGTTAGAACCAAATTTGCCAGTGCCCAAGAAAAGGCGTGAACCAAATTCTTTGTTTGATATTATGAGTTTGTCCATTTTATATCTGTATGTTATTCATTTTAACTACTATGTCCTGCATTGCCATGACGGGGTCGTCGGCTTGCAGAATAGTGCCCGAGAGGGCTATGCCGCTAACGCCGGTGGCCATAATGGCGTCAATATCGTTGGATGTGATGCCACCGATGGCTACGATTGGCACACGAATGAGTTCTTCGTCAAGGTAGTGCACAATGGCGCGATAGCCGTCAAGACCGAGGGTGGGAGCGAGATTCTGCTTCGTTTCAGTGAATCTAAAGGGACCGCACCCAATATAATCGGCGCTCTGGCGGTAGTGGCTCGCAGCTTGGGCGGCAGTGTTGGCTGTGCCGCCAATCAGATATTCCTCGCCCAACAGCTGGCGTGCCTCGCGGATGGGCATGTCAGTGATGCCCAGGTGTACACCGTCGGCTTTCAGTTCTTTAACCAGTTCCACGTGGTCGTCGATAATCATGGTGGCGTCGGCACGGTTGCACATCAGGCGCAGTTCGCGTCCCACCTTGAGTATTTCATCGGCATCGGCATCTTTCATCCTAAGCTGCACCCACCGACAACCGCCCTGCAAAGCCATTGCCGCACCATCGAGCACGCTATAGCGCTCGGTCTTGTGTGTTATAAACTGCAACCGACCGCGATAGTTAATTGTTTGACATGGAATATCGGACATTGAACTTATTGCCTTTTAATGTTTCTTTTATCCTCCGCTGAAGGCTTTAAGGATGGTTATCTTTTGGTTTTCTTGAAGTGTGAAGGCAGCCCACTCGCTGCGCGGTACCATCTTATTGTCCACGGCGATGGCAACTCCGCTCGCAGGCAGCGCATGCTGCTCTGCTAGTTGTGCCAGTGTGTTGGCAGTGGTTTCGCATGTTGTGTTATTTACTGTAAGTGTCATTGTTTGCTATGTTTTTGTCTATCTCCTCTGCTACGGCAAGGGCAGTGAGCATTGATACTCCTGTGCCATCGCTTTGGTGATGGGTGTTGTGGCCGCTAAGCAGCGAACCAATGGCGTAGAGATTGCTGACAGGCTGTCCGTTTTTGAAGGGATGGAAGGTGCTGTCGGTGTGCACGCCGTAGGTCATAAACGGCTGAGGTTCGAAGAAGGAGCCTGTGGCCTTGCTGCTGAGCTCCTTTATATTTGCATCTATGTCAAGACCGAATATTGGCTCTGCTACCTTGCGATAGTCTGCCACTAGCCCGTGGCTCTGGAAGGAGCCCGTGGCGATGATGTAGCTGTGGGCTTCCATTGTTTCGGAATAGCCTGTGGCGATGCTGACTATCTTGTTGTCGCGCAAGGTGCCGGCTGTGACCTTGGCATCGTGTAAGATCGTGCCGCCGAGCTGCGTGAAGTGGTTGCGTAGCTGTGTCTGCAAGCGCACTCCCAGCAGGGAGGGGGGCAGGGTGGCGATGACATAGATGGGGTAGCTGACCAAATTGCGCAGTTGTTGCAGCGCGGAGTCATTGGTAAGACCGAAGACTGCGGGCAGCAGTATCATCTGCTCTGACGGGTTGCTACTATTGCTGCATGCTGCGTTGATGGCCTCTGCAAAGTTGTGCAGTGTCTCGTCGTTGTCCATCATGCGTGCTATGGTTGTGGCGCGTGTCTCGTATTGGCTACTGCGACGGGCTTGCGTTGTCTTGATGGGCAGAGTGCAGATGGTGGTCTGCACGCCCATCTGATCCAGGCTTGCGCGAATAAATTCAATGGGGAAGTCAAGGAAGCCTGCTATGTTGACTATCAAGGCTTGTCTTGATGGCAGGGTGCATCCGTCGTCGGAGGTGAGACAATCATCGAGGGTTAGCCATACAGGCTTGAGCACGCCCATCGGCGTGATTCGCCAGTGGTTGGCGGTGGCATCACCCTTGAGCGAGATGCCAGCTTCGCGGAGGATGCCCTGAGCCTCTTGTGCCAGCGCGGCTACCCGTTTAGCGCCTATCTTGCTGTAGGGATGGGTGGCCGGGAGGTGGGCAATGGCTTCCAGAGGGTGGGTGATGGGATGGTCTTCGCTGTCATAGCCGAATAGCTCCATCGAACCGGAGAATGTGTTGAGTGTGGAGGGGCCGGATGTGGCAATAGTCACGCGCCTCCCTTTTCGTTGCAGAGCAATGCCTGCTGTCAAGCCGCTAAGGCCACCTCCTATGATGATTATATCGTTTGGCATGCAGTATATGGAATGTGAGTGTGGAATATGAATATTAAATGAGAGTGTGAAACGTGGTTAGGAGCGAGGAATCTTATCCAGTCCGCATAGTCCCTTGTAAACGCTTGCCATATATTGCGCATCGGCAAGGGTGGTGCCCCATGTTATGGGATAGATGCCTTTCCAACGCTCATTGATAAAGTCTGCCAGGTCGCGCCCACATTCTGCGGTGGTCTTACCGCCTGCCGAGCTCATAAGGCGTGCGGCTCTCAAGGCGCAGTAACGGCCAGGGCACTTGCCCATGCCCATGCGTGTACGACGGCGCAGCTGTGTTAGCGTGGCGACCTCGCCACTGACTATGAGTTCCCTAATCTCTCCAACGGTGACTTTCTCGCATTCGCAGAGATACAGGGAGTCGGGGGTGAGGAGTGAGGAGCGGGAGGTGAGGAGTGAGGAGTGAGTCGAGGGGCGAGTGGCGAGAGGGATTACGGCCGTCTCGCACCGGCGCTTCACGTTGAGTTTGCTGCACACGATATCGGTTGCTTTTTCTGCCATCAGGCGGTAGGTCATGAGCTTGCCGCCTGTGATGGTGATAAAGCCGGAGAGGCCATCGCGCTGCTCATGGTCGAGGCATACGATGCCGCGACTGATGCCACGCCCTGCTTCTTCATCATCTTCTGCCACCAACGGGCGCACTCCAGCATAGGCGCGAAGGATTCGGGTGGAGGAGAGTATGGGCACGAGTTTGGTGCCTTCGCGGAGCAGGGTGGCTATTTCCCGTGGGGTGACGCGCACATCGTCGCACTCGCCGAGCGGCACGCGGTCGGACGTGGAGCCAAGGATTGTGACGTCGCCATCGGGCACGAGTATGTCGCCGTTTGCTGCCTTGTGGCAACGGTTGATGACCATCTTATTGACGCGGTTGGCAAAGATGAGCAACGCTCCCTTGCTGGGAAACATTTTTATTTCTACGCCCGCCATGCGTGCTATGCCGGCGCTCCAGATGCCGGCGGCATTGACGGTTATCTTGCCCCGTATCTCAAATTGCTGCCCGTTATGAGTGTTGCGCACCTTAACGCCCTCTACGCGGTTACCCTGGGTGATGAGACTGGTGACTTCATGGTAGGTGAGTATGTCGGCGCCATGCATACGGGCATCTAGCTCATTGGCTCTGACGAGGCGGAAGGGGTCAACGGAGCCGTCGGGTACACGCACTGCCCCTGTCAGGGCGGGGTTGACGGTGGGCTCTATACGCTTGGCTTCCTCAGGGTCGATTATCTCTGCGGGGATGCCGCAGCTACGACAGGCCTCGACCAATTGGTATTGATAGCCCAGGTCGTCTTCGGGCAGCGAGATGAAGAGGCCGTCGTGCTCTTCCACGCAATGGCTGGCTATACGACGCAGGATGAGGTTCTCGCGAATACACTCGGCGGCAGAATCGGGGTCATTCACTGCATAGCGTGCGCCGCTGTGGAGCAGTCCGTGGTTGCGCCCCGTGGCTCCAGTGGCAAAGTCGCTTCGCTCAAGCAGCAGTGTCTTTAGACCTCGCATGGCACAGTCGCGTGCCGTGCCTACGCCGGTGATGCCTCCACCTATAATTATTACATCGTATTCCATCGTGAGTTAGGTGTTAGGAATGAAAAGTCAGGGATTTTTTCTATTCTCCGAAATGGCTGGTTGCAAACGGTAGACTGGTGTAGAGTGCGCTCTTCCAGTAGGTCCAGTTGTGGATGCCGTCGCGAACGCGCAGTTCTGCTTTTATTCGTTTGTAGCGCATAATGATATACAGGCGTTGTGTCTGGTCGAGCAGGAAGTCATCGTCGCCGATATCGAAGAACCAATGGATGGTGCGTAGCTTCTCAAGGGTTTGGTCGTCGGCATTCTCCATGAAACGGATGGCGGAGTTCTCCTGCACAGCCTTAATGACATAGTATAGCTTGTTTATCTCGGCCTCCTGAAGATTGTCGCTGTTGTCGAGCCATGCACTCATGGCGTAGCAGGAGGAGAACATGTCGGGGTGCTTCTGGCTATAGACGGTGCTGCCGCCACCGCCCATCGACAGTCCGCTTATGGCGCGATGTGCCTTGTCGCCATAGATGTGATACTTGGCCTCTACATAGGGCACGAGTTCGGTGAAAAAGAATTCCTCATAGTTGTGGCCTGGCATATTGAAGTAGCCATTCCACGTGTTGCGTGTGTCGGGTCCTCCGGCGTTGGGCATGATAATGACCATGGGGCAAATCTTGCCTTCACTCAGCAGCTCGTCGGCTACCTCGCCGAGCTGGGCATTGTTGTTCCATGCGCGGTAGGTGTCGCTCAGGCCATGCAGGAGGTAAAGCACGGGATAGCAGGTGGTGCCGCTATCATCGAAGGAGGTGGGGGTATAGACATTGTATGTTACCCATTCGCCCAGCACTGTGCTGTAGATGCTGTCGGTCTTGACTGTAGCCATTGTGTTGATGCATGTTGCAAGCATCAGCATGGCAATAATGTTGCAAAGAGACTTTTTCATAGTGATTTAGTGTTTTATTTGTGCAGCGTTTTCTTTCTGTCTTTGATGTAAATCTGGCCCTTTGACGATTGACCATTGACTCTGCGTCCGCTGAGGTCGTAGATATTTGAGGTTTGAGAGTGCTCAGTGCCAACTTCTTGTATCGCGCTGACTGGATTGTAGAAGTCAAAGGTGTAGGTGTCGAGCTCTGGCAGTCCTTCTGCGAAAAGGATGTAGGCTTTGTTCTCGGCTACACTTGTGGCGACGGGTGAGGTCTTCATGATGGCCTTGTTGGACGAGGTCTTAAGTGTGTAGCATGTGCCCTTGGGGAGTCCGGTCTTCTTGAGGCAGGTGCCGATGAGTATGTTGGCGCCGTCGTAGGGCTCGGCTTGCTGGCCTCCCACGCCAAGGGTGACGGTGGCGTAGGGAGTGCCGAGGAGCACGACGGGTGTGGCATGAGGTATGGTGTCGTGGAGCTGCATGAGTTTGATTACTCCGTTGGCGTCTACGTGATCAGCGATGTAAGCGGTAACGTCATCTGATGGGTAGGTGTCGAAGTCCACGTACATAAGCGCTACGCCTGCAGCATTGAGTTTGACCTCATAGGTGTCAGCGGGTTTCAGCTTCCACAGTACTCCGTCGGCGGTGTTGCGCTGCACTGACACATAGCTGGTCTTGCTGCTGATGGTGTAGGGCTGATAGCTGGCCTGGGAGATGTAGTAGTTGCCCTCGGTGGCTTGCGACAGCTGGTATGCAAACGATTTATCGGCTGCGATGATGCGCAGG
>JAGCTG010000104.1 GCA_017963785.1 Bacteroidaceae bacterium
AAAAACGAAAACGATAATATTAAATTAACTTATTATGAAAAAAGCATTGTTATTTTTTGCCGCTATGGCATTTGTGGGCACTATGAGTGCTCAGCAGGACTGGGCTAATTTCAAGCGCTATGCTGAGTCAAACAAGGAAGTTAAAACGTGGCCGCAGACGCAACGTAAGGTCGTGTTTATGGGCAACAGTATTACTGACAACTGGGCCAGCCGCCACCCCGAATTCTTTAAGGAGAACGGTTATGTGGGCCGTGGTATTGGCGGACAGACCACCTATCAGATGGTGCTGCGTTTCTATGAGGACGTGATAGCCCTGCATCCGAAGGCTGTGGTTATCAACGGCGGTACCAACGACATCGCCCAGAACAACCATCCTTACGTGGAGGACCGCACATTCCAGAATATCGTGACGATGGCACAGATGGCCAAGCTGAACGGCATCAAGGTGATACTGACATCCATTACTCCGTGTGAGCGCTACTCGTGGAGCGACGTGACCGACGTGATAGCCAAGATTAAGAGCCTGAACGCCCGTGTGCAGGCCTATGCCAAGAAGAATAAGTTTCAGTATGTGGACTATTTCTCGGCTATGGCTGATGAGCGCGGTGCCATGCGCCCTGGCATCTCCGACAAGAGGAGTGATGGCACTGACGAGGGTTGTCACCCCAATTTGGTAGGCTATGGAATCATGGAGCCATTGGTGAAGGCTGCTATCAAAAAGGTAGCGAAATAGCTTAGGTGGCTTAACGGCATAATAGCTTAAATGTTTAATTGCTTATGAAGAAGATATTATTTGCTACGGCGTGCTTGCTGCTGTGCATGACGGCCAGCGGTGCGAAGAAGAGTAATGTTGTCACCTCGCCTGACGGCAAGCTCAGCGTGGAGTTGAGCTTGGGCAAGGGTAGTGTAGGCTACAGTGTGAGCCGCGAGGGCAAGGTGGTATATACACTGAGTGATATTTGTGTGAAACTTGCCGACAAGAGTGTGCCGTCGGCAGCCGTTAAGCTGACTGGCGTGAAGCATGTTAGCGATTCGTTCAGTCCTGTGGTGCCGCTGAAGTTCTCCACTATCAAGGAGGACTACAACGAGGCAACCATTGCGCTGGGTGCGGAGGGCACGCTGTTGGTTCGCGTGATGAACAACGCGGTGGCCTATCGTTTTGTGCTGAAGGAGAAAGGCAACATCGAGGTGATGGACGACCATTTCTGCTTCACTCCTGCCGAGGGTTTCACCGCCCACTACCAGACAGCAGGGTCTTTCAACACCAGCTACGAGGAGTCGTACAAGGCAGGCTCGCTGCAGGAGTGGAGCAAGGCTGAGAGGCGTCTTGCCACCATCCCGTTGCTGCTGTCGCAGGCTGAGAGTGACTGCCAGTTGCTGCTTGGCGAGAGCGATGTAGATGACTATCCGCGCCAGTTCTTCACCACCGATGGCACTGCCATTGTGCCCACCTATCCCAAAGCGCCGGTGAAGTGGGAGCCTCGTGGTGACCGCGGCGAGGTAATCACTGAGGAGGGTCCCGGCATTGCCCGCACCGTGGGCACTCGTGCCCTGCCTTGGCGCTGGGTGACAGTTACCGACTCCAAGGGTATCATCGAGCAGACGGTGCCCGTGCAGTTGGCTCGCCGCTGTGCTTTGGACGATGTGAGCTGGATTGAGCCCGGGCAGGTGTCATGGGAGTGGTGGAACGGTGCAACACCTTTCGGTCCCGACGTGGACTTCAAGGCAGGCTGCAACTACGAGACCTATTGCTACTACGCCGATTTTGCTGCCAAGTTTGGCATCCGTTATATCTTGCTCGACGAGGGCTGGGCAAAGAGTACGCGCGACCCCTTTGAGGGAAATGACGACCTGCATCTGCCTGAGCTGATAAAATACTGCAACGCCAAGGGTGTGAAGATAATCTTGTGGTTGCCATGGCTGGCAGTGGAGAAGAATCTGGACACTATCTTCGAGACCTACGCCTCATGGGGCATCACGGCAGTGAAGATAGACTTTATGGACCATGCCGACCAGTGGATGGTGAATTTCTACAAGCGAGTGACCGCTGAGGCAGCCAAGCATCATATTATCGTTGACTGGCACGGAGCCTTCTCGCCGGCCGGCCTGGAGTATGAGTATCCCAACCTGGTAAGCTACGAGGGAGTGCTGGGCTTGGAGCAGATGGGCGGTTGCCGTCCTGAGAACACCGTGCTTATTCCCTTCATCCGCAACGCCGTGGGTGCTGCCGACTTCACCCCTGGAGGTATGTTTAACATGCAGCCGCAGCAATACAGCGCCCGCCGCCCGAACAGCGGTGCGCAAGGCACCCGCTGCTTCCAGATGGCACTCTACGTGGTGCTGGAGAGCGGTGTGCAGATGCTTGCCGACGTTCCCGCTCGCTACTACCAGAACGAAGACTGCACGCGCTACATCGCCTCTGTGCCCACTACCTGGGACGAGACCCGTGCTCTCGAGGCCAAGGCCGGAGAGTATGTAGTGGTGGCCAAGCGCAAAGGCAACAAGTGGTTTGTGGGCGGCATCACCAACGGTGAGTCCCGCGACTTCAAGCTGAAACTGGACTTCCTCGGCGCCGGGCAACACAAGATGACAGCTTTTAAGGACGGCGTGAACGCCGACTATCAGGCAATGCATTATAATAAGGTAGAACAAACGGTGACCTCTGCCACCACTGTCGATGTCCACATGGAGCGCAACGGAGGCTGGGCTGCGGTGATAGAATAGCTTAATGGCTTAGGTGGCTTAATGGCTTAATAGATTAGATTGCTTATTATGAAAAAGGCACTATTTACAGTTATATTGTTATTCTTCTATGCTGCGTTGCCGATGCATGCTGACGGCTATGTGGCTGACGCTGATGTGCTGAAGGTCAACAACCGTCCTGCTGAGACGGAACGCCTGTTCCGCTCCTACGCTGTAGAGGAGAAAATCAAGGAAGTGGTTCAGCAGCTTACCAATCACCGCCTGGCGTGGATGTTTGTCAACTGCTTCCCCAACACGTTGGACACCACGGTTAAGTTCACAGAGAACGACGAGCATGGGCAGGCCGACACCTTTGTGATAACCGGCGACATCGATGCCATGTGGCTTCGTGACTCTGGTGCCCAGGTGTTTCCGTATGTGCAGCTGGCCAAGCATGACGAGCACCTTAAGCGTATGCTCTCTGGCGTGATACTGCGCCAGTTGATGTGTATCAATATCGACCCATACGCCAATGCGTTTAATCGCGAGCCCAAGCCTAACGGCCACTGGATGAAGGATATCACCAAGATGATTCCCATGCTGCATGAACGCAAGTGGGAGATTGACTCGCTGTGCTATGTGTTGCGCCTTGCCTACGAATACTGGCGGGTGACGGGCGATACCTCCATCTTTGGCTACTCATGGGTGCAGGCTGTGGAAAATATACTGAATACTTTCCGCGACCAGCAGCGCAAGGACGGCAATGGCAACTATAAGTTTCAGCGCCGCACCGAGCGCCAGCTCGACACGATGTGTAACGGCGGTTGGGGTGCGCCCGTGAAGCCTGTGGGCCTTATTGCCTCGGCATTCCGTCCGAGCGATGATGCCACAACATTCTTGTTTCTCGTGCCCTCAAACTTCATGGCAGTGACTCAGTTGCGCAATGCAGCCGAGATACTGACTAAGGTGAATAAGCGCAGCGACCTTGCCAAGCAGTGCCGAGACCTTGCCGATGAGGTTAGCGAGGCGCTGAAGCAGTACGCCATCTACAACCATCCCAAGTATGGCCCTATCTATGCCTACGAGGTGGACGGCTTTGGCAATCAGCTGCTGATGGACGACGCCAATGTGCCGTCGCTGCTGGCTATGGCATATATGGGCGATGTGAAAATCACCGACCCCATCTATCAGAACACCCGTCGCTTTGTATGGAGCGAAGACAATCCCTACTTCTTCCGCGGCAAGGCAGGCGAGGGCATCGGCGGTCCCCATGTGGGCTACGACATGCCTTGGCCTATGAGCATAATGATGAGGGCGTTCACCAGCCAGGACGATGCAGAGATAAAGGAATGTATCCAGATGCTGATGGCCACCGATGCTGGCAAGGGCTTTATCCACGAGTCGTTCAACAAAGACGATGCCACTAAATATACTCGCGACTGGTTTGCATGGCAGAATACTCTCTTTGGCGAGCTGATCATCAAGCTCATCAACGACGGCAAGCTGGAGCTTCTGAATAGTCTATAATCAATAACCTATAATAAATAACCCTTTAAATCATTAGCTTATGAAGCGTTTCTTATTAGTGACACTGCTGCTGGCCCTGCTGGGCGGTGGCAATGTATGGGCAAGACTTGTGCCTGACACGGACAAGTATCCCATTAAAGAGTTGAAAGATGGAGACCGTTTCTTCATCAAGGGTGTGTACAAAGCTGGCACCGCTGCTGAGCTGCTCGACACACCGCGATGGCTTGGAGTGCAATACCCCAAGTATACTGACGAGGACTTCCTCGTGACACGTGAGTTGGCCGAATACGTAGGCGATGCCTATGTCTTTGAGGCCGAGATAGCCGAGGGTCAACTGATTGACGAGGAGTATCAGGGCTTCTACCTCAAGAACGTTTTGACAGGCAAGTGGCTCAAGAAGGAATCTGACAATAATCCTTCGTTGATAGTGCTTACCGACAATAAGGAGGAAGCCTCCGTATGGGCCTTCGCTCATATATTGGACAAGCTCCCTTCCCTCACCGTTATTGATGAGGATGAGAGTGTGCTGCACATGATGACGGAGGATTCCGATGGCACCGTCCGCATCTACAACAACAACTACAACTACAACTCTAACTACCAAGCCTATGAGGCACGCACGGCCCACTTCACCGATGGTACTACATGGATGACGCTCATCCCTGCCAAGGAGGAGACCGACGAGAAGGCTGCTGCACTCAGCGAGCTGATGGAGCTTTATCAGATTGCCGACCACTTCTACCCACTGACGGTGGGTGACGGTCCCGGCTACTATGGCACAGAATTCAGCAATGGCTTCAACACAA
The DNA here is from genome assembly GCA_017963785.1 of Bacteroidaceae bacterium. GTDB lineage: Bacteria > Bacteroidota > Bacteroidia > Bacteroidales > Bacteroidaceae > UBA6382. The sequence continues at coordinate 5,016 of JAGCTG010000104.1, forward strand.
CGTTTGAAGAGTCCAATGCCGACTACATCATTGCCACCTATGGCTACAGCGCCGAGAAGCTCAGCGAGGCTGCAGAGAACCTGAAGCCTTACCTGGTTTCCTTGTTCAAGGGAACTCCTGGTCCTCAGGACGGCGCATACTACTATATAGTCAATGCATTCACTGGCTGGGTTCAGCCAGAGAAGCAGCGCGCTGCTTATGCTGATGGTACTCTGGGATACTGGGGTGTGCTTGAGCCCGAGGCTGCTGCATATATCTGGCAGTTCATCTCTTTAGGCAATGGCACCTATGCAGTTAAGAATCTTGGTACAGATCAGTACCTCAATAGTGCCAACCGCAGTGGTAGTGTGAATCTTGGTGACCAGGACAATGTGCCGGTAACGTGCAAACTGCTTGCTCCGGGACAGTATAATATCTATCTGGCTCCGGGCAACACCAGTCTCCATCCTATGGGCCACAATAGTGGTGCTTCTTTCGCAAATACATTGTGCGACTTCCCCGGTGGTGCCGACAGCCAGAGTGCCTGGTATCTTAAGGAAGTTGACGAGAGCATTATGCAGCAGCTGCTTGAAGAGGCAGCCCGCCAGCAGGAGGCTATCCGCGCGCAGAAGCCGCTCCTTGAGCATATTAATGATTTTGGCAACAAGCTAAAGCCTGCTTTTGAGTATCAGATACCCGCTACTGCCAAGGATATCACTCCTACCAGTGCCTTTGACTTCTACAGCAATGGCGCTATGTTGGGTGGTGCACCCGAGGAGGAGCGTCACGGCTATTCATGGGGTAACGATGGTCAGGGCTACGGCGCACTCATCGACAATGATATCGACACTTGGTTCCATACCTTCTACGGCGGTGGCACCAATGGCTCGGCAGTGCAGTGGAGTGCATACAATGACGACGGAACACCCGCAGAGTGGGCAACTCCCTCCACACTCCATAACCTTAGCATGAAGCTCGCAGAGCCTGCCAGCAAGGTGACATTCCTTGTTGCACCGCGTCACAGCACCACATTCAACAGTCCTACCAAGATTGACGTTGACGTAAGCCACGATGGCAAGAGCTGGACCACCATATCCTATGGCTTCGACTTTTTCAATACCAGCACCGATGCAGAGAACCCCTTCATTATGGGTACTTTCGACCTTGGTGGCACCTACGAGTATGTTCGCTTTGGCAACTATAAGAGCGACCGCAGCAGCGCACGCTTCTTCGTGTTCTCTGAGCTCAAGGTTTACGACGGCGCCGAGCTAGTGCCCACCTGCCAGGCGGCCACCATGGACCAGAATGTGCTCAAGACATTCTTGGCAGCCTACTCTGAGGCCAACAAGTATGCCGACAAGATTACCGCTGATGATATCGATGCTATCCGCACGGCTGATGCCAACCTCGTTAGCGCATACCGCGATGTGATGGGCGTATATGCCGATCCTGACTCACTCACTGCCACAATGAAGCTGGCAGAGCCTATCATCGCTAACTTCAAGATTGCCGACGACCACATCGGAGCATACCGCACCGGCACCGACATCGCGCCGCTGCAGACAGCTTACGAGGATGCACAGACTCTCTTGGATAACGGCTACTTCACTCAGGAGGCCATCGACGAGGCTAACGCCACTCTCAAGAGTGAGATGGCAAAACTCAAGGAGGGCATAGTAATGCCGGAGGAAGGCAAGTGGTATCAGTTCCGCTTCGCCAGCCAGGATGAGTGGGATACCTACAACTTCAACGATGGTCCCAACCTTATCGACCGCGTGGCTACCTACGCCTACGGAGTTGTCAAGGACGAAGAGGGCAACATCACCGGCGTGGAGCAGTATGTTGATCCTTCGGAGGTTCGTGAGGAGTCTAAGTTCTTCTCTGTGCCTTACGATGAGCTGGCAATACCCGAGCTCAGCTACTTCCGCTTTATTCCTGTTGAAAACAACCGCTATCTCATCCAGAACAAGGGCACTGGCTTCTACATCCCGTATGTAACTGGTCGTGGTTGGGGCTGTCACGCAAGCCTTATCCCCGCTGCATTTGAGATCAATCCTGTCGGTGCGGGCTTCTGCACCTTCGAGATGTACAACTGGTTTACCGGAGAGAAGGATCCTTCACAGGGCCCATTCACCCTCCACTTCTGTAACCCAGCTCAGAGCTATGAGGTAGTGACATGGATTGAGCACACTCTCGGCAACAAGTCATCTCTCAAGGCTGTCGCTGTGGATGAGGACGACACCGAGATAGGTCCGTTCTATTGCGACACCGAAGAAGACCACCTCTATCCTGTAACCTTCGTCAACAACGTCACTGCAGTCGATGGAGGAGTCCTTTACGGCATAGCAGGACAGTGCACCGAGGATGAGCAGCACTATGTAGCCCTTGAGGAGAAGACAGAACTCGCTGCAGGAGAGCCAGGCCTCATATTGGCACAAGGCGATATAGTGGCAATCTACATAGGCGAAGAGAAAACCCAGACGCCCCTGACCGTTAACGGACTCTGCGGTGTGCTGCAGAACGACACTATCAAGGCTTCGCAGAACGTAGCCATCTACAACTACAACGAAGAGACCGAGCTGCCCCACACTTGGCAGATCGTTGAGGACCAGACCGTTGTAAAGCCTTGCAAGGCATACCTCAAGCTCAACGGAGGCATACCCGCCATCGCATACGATGAGATAGAGATGGCAATGCTCGTGGTAGGAGCGGCAACTGCTAATCCCGCCGATGTCAACGGTGACACCAAGGTTAATACCGCCGATGTTGTGGCAGTATATACCTTCATTGAGAAGGGCAGCGAGAGCGGTTTCACCCGCGAGGCATGCGATGTCAACGGTGACGGCAATGTCAACACTGCCGACGTAGTGGCCATCTACACTGCCATCATCGGTAGCAGCGGCTCATCCAGTCCGCGCTGGAAGCAGCGAATACTAAATGATTAACCTACAAAAAGAAGAGAGGCGCGAGCCTCTCTTCTTTGTTTATTCATTTCTCACTCCTCACTCCTCAGGGTTTGCCCTCCTTATATTATTAATAAGGTTGCGACTTACTGCCATTGACAAGACGGAGATAGTGATGTTGGGTATCTGACACAGTGTCTTGCCGCACTCCTGCATCGTGGCTGTGGAGGTGATGACGTCATCTACGATGAGGAAGTGCTTGCCTCTGAGTGCCAGCGGGTCTCTCCTTTTGAAGAAAGGCAGCCGCAGGGATGTGTTGAGCTCGAAAGAGCCCTTCACGTTCTGCTGGCGCTGGGCAGGGGTTAGCTGTGTCTGGCTGGGGCCGTAGGGCTTTCGCCTTATCACATGCGTGTTGACAGGTATGCCCGTGGCATGACTGATACCGAGGGCCAGTTGCTCACTCTGGTTGTAGCCGCGCTGCAGCTTCTTGGCGTAGGGGATGGGCACAGGCACTATCATATCTATGCCGTCGAAGAAATGACGCTCTGCGAGCTGGTGGCTCATCAGTTTGCCGATATGGTAGCCGATGCTCGCTTGGCCGTGATACTTGAGGTTGAGCACTATGGCGTGTTGTGCATCGGTGTGGTCGTAAGTCATAAAGGCAGCGGCACGCTTTATGGGCAGCCGCTGCCATAGGGTGCGCTCCAACTTATTGCCGCTCTCGCCATTGAAATACTCGGAGATATCGAGGTCGAGTAGGCAGCTCACGCAGAGAGTCTTTTCAGCAGTCTGCAGTCGTCTGCCACACACGGCACAGTGGCGTGGCGCGAGGAAGTCGAGCAGCATGAGAGATGGATGATGTTAAGCTTCTATGCAAAAATCTTGATTTCGTCGAGTGACTTCTTTACATCCTCTGCCTTGAGCTCATAGTCCTGCAGCGAGCCGCTGAGATACTGGTCGTAGGCTGCCATGTCAATGAGGCCGTGGCCGGAGAGGTTGAACAGGATGACTTTCTGCTCGCCTGCTTCCTTGCAGCGGAGTGCTTCGTTGATGGTGGCTGCGATGGCGTGGCATGACTCGGGGGCGGGAATGATGCCCTCGCTCTTGGCGAAGAGGAGTCCTGCCTTGAACGACTCGGTCTGCTGGATGTCAACGGCCTCCATGTAGCCGTCCTTGAGCAGCTGCGAGATTATCATGCCTGCTCCGTGATAGCGCAGTCCGCCGGCGTGGATGTTGGCGGGCATAAAGTTGTGGCCCAGTGTGTACATCGGCAGCAGGGGAGTGAGTCCCGACAGGTCGCCGAAGTCGTACTGGAACACGCCCTTGGTGAGCTTGGGACAGCTGGCGGGTTCGGCTGCGATGAAGCGTGTGGGCTTGCCTTCCTTTATCTTGTGGCGCATGAAGGGGAAGGCTACACCGCCGAAGTTGCTGCCGCCTCCGAAGCATGCGATAACCATGTCGGGATATTCGCCTGCCATCTCCATCTGCTTCTCTGCCTCCAGGCCAATCACGGTCTGGTGGAGAGCTACATGGTTGAGCACAGAGCCGAGCACATACTTGCAGTTGGGGGTATTCATGGCGAGCTCTATTGCCTCGCTGATGGCGGTGCCGAGCGAGCCCTGGTTGTTGGGGTCGCGGGTGAGCACATCCTTTCCGGCACGGGTGGACATAGAGGGTGAGGGAGTAACCTGTGCACCGTAGGTCTGCATGATAGAGCGGCGGTAAGGCTTCTGCTCGTAGGATATCTTCACCTGATAGACGGCAGCCTCAAGGCCGAACACCTTGGCGGCGTAGCTGAGGGCAGCGCCCCACTGGCCTGCGCCTGTCTCGGTGGTGATGTTGGTGACGCCCTGCTCGTGGCAGTAGTAAGCCTGTGCCAGGGCTGAGTTAAGCTTGTGGGAGCCGACGGGGCTCACGCTCTCATTTTTGAAGTAGATGTGCGCGGGAGTGCCGAGTGCCTCCTCCAGACCGTAAGCGCGCACCAGCGGCGTGGAGCGGTAGTATTTGTATTTGTCTCTTACCGGCTCAGGGATATTGATCCATGGGTCAGTCTGGTTCACTTCCTGACGGCACAGCTCTTCAGCAAAGATAGGGAAGAGGTCTTCAGCCTTCAGGGGCTGCTTGGTGGCTGGGTGGAGCATAGGCTGGGGCTTGTTGACCATGTCAGCCTGGATGTTGTACCACTGTGTAGGAATCTCGCTCTCGGGCAAGAAAAATCGTTTTGTCTTGTCGCTCATAGTTGTAAATGTTAATAGGTTATTGGTTTTATGGTGCAAATTTAATAATTATTTTTCAACGGGCGATACCCAATGCTGTTTTAAGTTTGCGCACGGCGTCGACGGGTGTGGTCTGGTCGAGCAGTCTCACGAATGCGCTGCCCACGATGGCACCTGCAGAGTGTTGGCATGCTGCGCTGAAGGTGGCTTGGTTGGAGATGCCGAAGCCAACGAGGGTGGGGTTGCGTAGCTGCATGGCGCTGATGCGCTGGAAGTAGCTCACGGTGGCGGGTGAGAAGCTGTCTTGTGCGCCCGTGGTGGCGTCGGTGGACACCTGGTATATGAAGGCGTCGGTGTTGCGGTCGATGAGGCGTATGCGCTCTTCGCTTGTCTCGGGAGTGATGAGCATGACGATGCTGATGCCATAGCTGTCGGCTATGGGCTTGTAGTCGCGCAGGTAGAGGTCGAGCGGCAGGTCGGGTATGATGGCTCCGTTAATACCGCACTCTCGGCATTGCCGGCAGAAGCGCTCAAAGCCGAAATGGTAGATGACATTGAGATAGCCCATCATGAACAGGGGGATGTGGATGTGCTGCCTCACATTTCGCAGTTGGTGGAAGAGGGTGGCGAGCGACATGCCGTTGCGAAGTGCCTTGGTGGCGGCGTCTTGTATGACGGGACCGTCGGCCATGGGGTCGCTGAATGGTATGCCTATCTCCACGAGGTCTATGCCTTCGTCTTGCAGCGCCTGCAGGATGGGTAGGGTGCTGTCGAGGGTGGGGTGGCCGGCGCAGAAATATACGCTGAGGAGCGGGGAGTCAGTAGTTAGGAGTGAGGAGTGAGTCATGGGTTAAGAGTTAGGAATTGCTTTATTAGTTGTGGGTCTTTGATGGCGGGGGCTGTCTCGAAGCGACTGTTGAGGTCGTAGCCTGCGAGCATGGGGTGGGTGGGGAGTGAGGAGTCAGGGGTGAGTCCTCCGCTGAGGAGGAAGGGGATGTGGCCGCGGTAGTGCTGCAGCAGGTCGTGGTTGAAGGTGTGGCCGCTGCCGCCTTTGGTGGGGCAGTAGGTGTCGAAGAGGAAGTAGTCAACGGCTCCGCATTGTTCGTATGGCTCGGTGCGGTGCAGACTCTCGGCGTTTTCGATGCTGAAGGCTTTGATGATGCCTATATTGGGCATGGCGGCTTTCAGCTCAAGGCATTGGGCAGGTGACTCGTTGCCGTGAAGCTGCACCAGATGGAGCCCGAAGTCTGTTGCCCGTTGGCAGATAGTGGTGGTGCTTTCATCGACAAACACTCCCACCCGCTTGGCCTTGAGGGGCAGGTAGTCGGGCATGGTGGCAACATAGCGTGGCGACAGCGGATAGAAGATGAGTCCTATCCAGTCAACGCCAAGTGCCTCTACCTCGCGGATGTTCGAGCCGAGACGCATTCCACATACTTTAATAACCATTGAACATTGGGTATTGAGCATTGAACATTCATTTTAGGGCAGCTATGAACTGTTGCAGAGCTTGTGCGGGGTCGGCTTCACGCATGAAGCGTTCGCCTATCAGGAAACCATTGTAGCCGTATAGGCGCAGCATCTGAATGTCATCGGCAGAGGTGATGCCGCTCTCGCTAATCTTTACAAACTCAGCGGGGATTAGTGAAGCGAGGGTGACGGAGGTCTGCACGTCGGTGCGGAAGCGGTGGAGGTCACGGTTGTTCACCCCCACAATGTTTATGTCGTCGCCGATGTAGTCGAGTTCTTCGTCGCTGTGTATCTCAAGCAGGGTCTCGATGTTGAGCTGTCGGGCTGTGCGTGACAGCGTGCGACACTGCTCCCGTGTGAGGCATGCGGCGATGAGCAGCAATGCGTCGGCTCCGATTTGTTTTGCCTCAAACACCTGGTATTCGTCTACTATGAATTCCTTGCGCAGTATAGGCAGGCTGACCAGAGGGCGGGCAGTCTGCAGGTCAGCATTGCTGCCGCCGAAGTACGGCCCATCGGTCAGTATGGATAGTGCGGCAGCCCCTGCCTGCTGATAAGCTGGCGCGATTATCTCGGGGCTTGCATCCTGCTTAATCCATCCTTTTGACGGCGACTTGCGCTTAAACTCGGATATGATGCCGGTGGGTGACTGGCGCAGGGCTTGACTTAGCGAGCGACAATTGGCAGGCTGGTCCATTATCGCCTCTACCTTGCGGTACAGTTCGCGTGGCGACACCTGCTGCTTGATGGCTTGGAGGTCGTGCCGCTTGCGGGCGCATATCTCTTCGAGGATGGTCATGGGTTAGGAGTTAGGAATTGAGTTTTACGTATTTGTTGAATGTGGCGAGAGCCTTGCCGCTCTCCACTGAGTCGCGGGCAATGGCGATGCACTCGTTGATGTCGTGCTCCGGCTCCATGAGTTTGATGGCGTATGCAGCGTTGATAATCACTACATTCTTCTGGCTGTCGGTGCCACGGTTGTTGAGCACATCGTCGAATATCTTCATGGCCTCGAGGGCTGTGCTGCCGCCGTATATCTCACGGGGGTTGATACGCGAAAAGCCGAGGTCTTCCGGCGCACGTACCAGTTCGCGTTCTCGGGTCTGGAACTTGAAGTCGGAGGTGCCGGATATCTCGTCGTAGCCGTCGATGCTGTTGACGATGCCGTATTTCACGTCTATCTGGCTTAGGGTGTTGTGATAGAGGCGCACCTGGCCGAGCGTTGCTACGCCCAGCAACTGATAGGCTGGGCGACAGGGATTGACCAGCGGACCGAGCAGGTTGAAGCATGTGGGTATGGCGAGTGCCTTGCGGATGGGGCCCACAAACTTCATGCCGTAGGCAAAGAAGGGAGCGTGAAGGTAGGTGAAATTACACTCCTCCAGCGACTGGCGCAACTTGGCCTCGTCGCTCTGAAATTTCACGCCGTGGTTCTCGAGCACGGAGCTGGCTCCCGAAACGGATGATGCGGCATAGTTGCCGTGCTTGGCAACTTTGTAGCCTGCTCCGGCTACCACAAAGCATGCGCAGGTGGAGATGTTGAATGTGTTCTTGCAGTCGCCGCCGGTGCCCACAATGTCTATCACTTTGTAAGGTGCCAGGTTGACCGGTGTGCCGGTCTGCAGCAGTCCGTCGCGGAAGCCCAGCAGCACATCGGGTGTCACGCCTTTTATCTGCAGCGCCATCAGCAGGGCTGCAATCTGGGCGGCAGGATATTTCTCCTCGGTAATGTCAATCATTACCTGCTTGATTTCCTCGCGTTTGGGGTATTCGCCTGCTATGAGGCGGGTCAATAGGTCTTTCATATTTGTAGAGTGTTATTGTTTTAGCCAATTGTTGATGATAGTCTGCCCGTCAGGTGTGAGCACCGACTCAGGATGAAACTGGATGCCGCGTATGTCGTAGTCCTTGTGGCGTAGTGCCATTATCTGACCTTCATGGCTGCTTGCCAGCACCTCCAGCTGAGCGGGGAGGCCGTCGGTGGCAACTACCCACGAGTGGTAGCGCCCTACGGCTATCTCCTGTGGCAGACCTTCAAAGAGATAGTCGCTGCGCTCGATGACGGCAGGTGTCTGCACTCCGTGGAAGACCTCGCTGAGGTTGACCAGCGTGGCGCCGAAGACCTCGCCGATGGCCTGATGCCCGAGACACACGCCCAGCATAGGCTTCCTGCCCGCATAGGTGCGGATGACGTCCAGCAGCATGCCTGCCTCTTCGGGAATGCCGGGGCCCGGCGAGAGTATCAGCTTGTCGGCATCAGCCAGCTGCTCCATGCGAAACTGGTCGTTGCGCAAGACTGTGACCTCTGCCCCCAATGCCTTCACCAGATGGGCAAGGTTGTAGGTAAAGGAGTCGTAGTTGTCAATGATGGTGATATTCATATTGCTATATCTTTTCTGCCATGATAATTGCCTGCCTGAGGGCTCCCAGCTTGTTGTTGACTTCCTGCAACTCATAGTCCTCGTCGCTGCGTGCCACTATGCCGCCGCCGGCCTGAAACCACAGCTCGTTGTTGCGACTGATGAAGGAGCGAATGATGATAGCCTGGTTGAGGTCGCCGTTGAACCCCGTGAAGCCTATGCATCCGCCGTATGCTCCGCGGTTGTGGGGCTCATAGCGCGTAATCAACTCCATCGCCTTAACTTTGGGCGCGCCCGACAGGGTGCCGGCAGGAAAGGTGTCGATAAAGGTCTTGATGCTGTCTGCCTCGGTGTCCATCTGTCCGCTCACACGGCTCACCAGATGGATTACGTGGCTATAGTACTGCATCTGCTTGTATGTGTCAACCGTCACGTCGTGACAGTTGCGCGACAGGTCGTTGCGTGCCAGATCCACCAGCATCACATGCTCGGCATTCTCCTTGGGGTCGTTGCGTAGGTATTCGGCGTTCTCGCGATCCTTGACGGGATTGCCGGTGCGTGCGGTGGTGCCTGCTATGGGGTCGATATATGCACGGCGGTCGCGTATGCGGCAGTGGGTCTCGGGGGAGGAGCCCAGGATGCGAAATCCTCCGAAGTCGAAGTAGAAGAGGTAGGGGGAGGGATTGATGCGCCGCAATGCCCTGTACAGGTTGAGGTCGTCGCCCTCAAACTTCTGAATGAAGCGTCTGCTTATTACAATCTGAAACACATCGCCTCGCTTGCAATGGGCTATGCAGCGGCGAATGTTCTCTTTATGCTGCCCGTCGGTGAGGGTGCTGTAGCAATCGCCGATGGGATGAAATCCGAATGTTTCGCCATTGGCTGTGTTGAGCAGCGCCTCCACATTTGCCATCGACCCTTGACGCATGCCCGACGGACTGTCGGCAGGAGTGGTGAGTTCTACTATGTCGAGGGTGTTGTTGTAGTGGTTAAACACGAGCAGGTTCTTATATAATATAAGGTATATGTCGGGGGCGTCATTCTTTTCTGCGGGCTCGTCCATGACATTGATACGCTCGAAATACTTCACGGCGTCAAAGGCGGTGTAGCCAAACAGGCCTGCATAGCCGTTGGTGTCATCCTCTATTTTAAACTGCGCCATAAACCCAGCTATGGCATCCTCTACGGTGAGCGCACCGTCTATCATACGCTCCCTGAACGACCCGTCGGGGTAGAGTTCTCTCACCTTGCCGTGATTGATGCTGATGCTGGCAATGGGGTTGTAGCCGATAAACGAATGGCTGTTTTCCTCGCCATGGTAGTCGCTGCTCTCCATCAGGCACGACTGGGGCGAAATGTCTCTAACTTTGATATACGCGTTGACTGGTGTATATCTGTCGGCAAGAATCGTCTTGCATCTTAGTGTGTATGTAAACATAATGTTAAATGTTCAATGTTCAATGTTTCAAGTACGTTGCCATATCTTTGTCACCACGTCCGCTGACCGTCAGCACCACTATGTCGGAGGGCTTGAAGTGCATCTTGGGCAGCGCCGCCAGGATGTGGGCTGACTCCAGGGCGGGGATGATGCCTTCCATGCGAGTCAGTTCGAATGCGGCATTGAGTGCCTCGTCGTCGTTGATAGACAGCACCTCTGCCCTGTGTTGCTTAGCCAGGTTGCAATGCACCGGACCGATGCCGGGGTAGTCGAGGCCGGCAGAAATGGAGTATGCCTCTTGTATCTGACCGTCAGCATCTTGCAGCACCATGATGCGGCTGCCGTGCAGTATGCCTACGCTACCGCTGTGTATGGTGGCTGCCGTCTGCTCGGTGTCGCTGCCGAGACCTCCGGCTTCAGCGAGCACCAGGTGGGTGCGCTGGTCGTCAAGGTAATGATAGAAAGTGCCGATAGCATTGCTGCCTCCGCCCACGCATGCCATCAGATAGTCGGGGTAGTCGCGGCCCGTCTGCTCTTGGAGCTGCCATTTTATCTCTTCGCTGATAACGCTCTGCAGCCTTGCCACGATGTCGGGGTAGGGATGTGGCCCCACTGCCGAACCGATGACGTAGAAGGTGTCCTGCGGATGGCAGCACCAGTCGCGTATGGCATCGTTCACGGCGTCCTTGAGAGTCATGTTGCCGCAGGTCACAGGTCTGACCTCGGCTCCAAGCATCTTCATCCTCTCTACGTTGGGCATCTGGCGCCCGATGTCGGTCTTGCCCATATACACCACGCATGGCATATCGAGCAGGGCGCACGCCGTGGCCGTGGCAACGCCGTGCTGTCCTGCCCCCGTCTCGGCGATGATGCGCGTCTTGCCCATTCGTTTTGCCAGCAACACCTGCCCCAGCGCGTTGTTAATCTTATGCGCCCCCGTGTGGTTGAGGTCTTCGCGCTTCAGAAAGATGCGTGCCCCATACTTGGCACTCAGCTTCTTTGCTTCATACAGCGCCGACGGCCTGCCTACGTAGTTGCGGAGCAATGAGCGGTATTCATGCTGAAACTCTTGACTCTCCAGGATGGAGGCGTATGCCTGCTGTAGCTGTTCGGTGCATGCGTGAAGCACCTCAGGCACGAAGGCTCCGCCAAACTCGCCATAGAATCCGTTTTGATCAATGTGGTATGTCATTGTTTAATGGTTAAAATACTTGTTTATTCATCTGCTTGTCCAATTGTCAACTCGTCTACCGAATTATTCATAAGAAAAAGCCCTGTCGTGAGTGTTACGACAGGGCTCTCTATTCAATTTGTCAATTCTTCAACTTTTACATAGGGCGTCGCTACTCACAATTATGAAATTCTGAGTTCTGCCACCACCAAAAGTTGATAGAATGAAGATTCATCGCGATTAGTTTCGTTTGATTTCTGGGAGCAAAATTACGTATTTCTATTTACCTTCCAAACATTTTCGCGTTTTTTTTCACGTACTGCGCACAATTTGTTGCATTTTGCGTACAAATTGCAAAAAGGGCAAACGGGTATTTCTAGCTTTTTATTCGTCTGTTTCGTCGTTGTCTTCTTCCTCCCAGGGTGAGAGATCGCCCCAGAATTTGCGACTGTCGGCGTGGTCGCCGGCGGTGCCCTTGCCGCCTCCTGAAAGCATCAGGAGTGCGGTGGGGGACATCCGGACGAGCGAAATGGATGGTTGCTTGTATGTTCGTAGCATAGCTGTGTCTGTGTTTATGTCGGTTGCCTTATCTGGTGACCACTTTCTGCGTCTTACCGTTGGCCAGCCTGACAATGTTGATGCCTTTGGGGAGCCTGCTCTTACCGTTGACCTTGCGGCCTTGCAAGTCATAGACTGATTCTCTCTCTCTCTCACCCTCAACTCTATGGATGCCGCTGATGTCATCGTCAATGCTTATCTCATAATAGGGCGAGCTGCTGCCTGATGATTTGAAATATGCACGGAAGGCATCGCAGAAGAAACTGCCGTTGCATTGCCAAAACTTGTCGTTCTTGATGTAGTAGGCGTCAGCATCGGTTATGGTCTTGCCTTGCTCATAAGAGCCGTACATCTTCACTATGTCAGCCGAACTGCCATCGGCCAATGCGGTACTGATGGTGACGTTGCCTGCTATGGGGGTGATCTTGTCGCCACTTACCTTGCGCACCAGTGCGGGGGTGCCGGCAGCAAGGGTGTTGAGCTT
>JAGCTG010000105.1 GCA_017963785.1 Bacteroidaceae bacterium
ATCGGACCAATTGGGGAGCTCATCGGCTACGGCGACCGTCAGGTCTTGGTGCTGATGATGGCGACGGTGGTGGCTTTCGATGCGTTGCAGGCAATTCCCTTTTCTTTCCTGCGGTTTCAGAACAGGGCTGTGCGTTTTGCCTCGCTTAAATTGCTGTTCATTGTCCTGAATATCGGCATCAATGTGTTGTATTTCATTGTGCTGGGCAAGACTGATGTATTTTATGTGTTTAGCATCAATTTGGTCTGCACATCATTTGTCACTTTGTTCTTTATTCCCGATTTAATAAAGATACACTGGAGTTTCAGCCCTCGGCTGATGCGTCAGATGCTTTCTTATTCGTGGCCTATATTGGTATTGGGCGTGGCGGGTATACTTAATCAGGCTGCTGATAAAATTATCTATCCCTATGTGCGTACTGGCTTGCAGGGCGAAGTGGAGTTGGGCATCTATGGCGCGTGTGTTAAGATAGCAATGGTTATGGCTATGATAACCCAGGCTTTCCGCTATGCCTACGAGCCCTTTGTGTTTGGCAAGGCCAAGGATAGCGATAGTCGTGAGACCTATGCCAAGGCGATGAAGTATTTTATTGTATTTACTCTGCTGGCATTCCTTGTCGTAGTCGGATGGCTCGATGTGCTGAAGTATATTATCGGTCGTGACTACTGGGAGGGCCTGCGCGTGGTGCCGATAGTGATGGTTGCCGAGATTCTTATGGGTGTATACTTCAACCTTTCGTTCTGGTATAAGCTCATCGACCGCACTATCTGGGGGCTCTGGTTCTCGGTGGCCGGCTGCCTGGTGCTCATAGCGGTAAATGTTATTTTTATTCCCAAGTATGGCTATATGGCGTGTGCATGGGGAGGTGTAGCCGGCTATGGCACCGCTACATTGCTCTCTTATTTCGTCGGGCAGCGTAAGTTCCCTATCCGCTACCCACTCGGTTCTATTGCCGTCTATGTGTTGATTGCCGCCTTGTTTACTGCCGCAATGATGCTGATGCCCAAGTCATGGCCGGCATGGCTGCGACTCGGCATCAACTCAGTCCTCATCCTGCTCTTTGTGGCTCACATCCTCTATCATGAGTGGATGAAGCCACGTCGGATGCGTTAAAGTTGCTCCAGAAATTCGATTCGGCTTTCCGTTGAGGGGTGGGTGCTAAACAATCTGCGGAACCAGTTGCTCACGCTGCCACCTTTTAGTGCCATCGGCTGTATGATAAACAGCTGCTGCACATCTTCGTGCCCGTCACGAGCCGCATATGGCGCTTCGCTGATCTTGCGCAGGGCCGAGGCCAGGGCAAGAGGATTGCCGCAGAGCTCTGCTCCACCGGCATCGGCCATGTATTCGCGCTTGCGACTGATAGCAAAGCGCGTAAGCAGTGTGAAGAAATAGCCCAAGGCTGCCAGCACAGCGGCGATGGCAAAAATGACTATGATGGCCACTCCACCGTTGGAGTCGCGGCTGTCACGGCTGCGGCTGCGCCCATTGCCACCCCAGAGGAAGGTGTTCCACAGTATTCTAAGGGAGATGCTCATCAGCGCGGCCATGATGCCCACAAATACTATGCTGACAATTAGTAGGCGTGTGTCGCGATTGCGAATGTGCGTCAACTCGTGACCGATTACGCCCGCCAGCTCGTCATCGTCGAGCATGTCGCACAAGCCCGTAGTGACGGTTACGGTGTATGACTTGCGGTCTATGCCCGAGGCAAAGGCATTCAGCTCTGGCGAGTTGATGATATTGATCTCTGGCATGTCCATACCGCAGGTCATTGTCAGATTCTCAACTATGTTGTACACTCTCGGATTGTCGCGGCGCTGGAGAGGCACGGCGCGTGTGGCGTGGCGTATCATGCTGGTGTTGGCGAAGTAGGCTATCACAAACCAAATGCCTACCACCGCCACTGCCCACGGCGCGATGCTGATAAAATAGTCACCGGCGATGGTGTGTATGGCTCCGGGACTGTAAAATGAACTGTCATGAGTTTCAATATACGCCATGATGTAGCTGAATGCCAACACCAAGCCTATCACCACCGCCGGAAACAATAGTAATAATAAGGTGGAGCGCAGATTGTTCTTGCGCTGCTGACTATATAGTCCTACGTATTTCATTAAAAGCTAATCTCAGGTGCCTGATCGTAAGTGGCGCGCTCCTCCTTAGGAACCTCAAACATAGGCTCGGTGTGGAAACCAAACATATTTGCAAAGATATTTGAGGGGAAGGTCTGCACGGCATTGTTGAGCTCCTTGGTAGCAGAGTTGAAGAAGCGGCGTGATGCGGCGAGCTTGTTCTCAATGTCGCTAATCTCGCCCTGCAGTTGCAGGAAGTTCTGATTGGCCTTGAGATCCGGATATGCTTCAAGGCTAATCTTGAGGCCTGCCAATGCGGAGGTCAGCTGATTCTCTGCCTGGATCTTGTCGTTAATGCTGGTGGCGTTCATGGCGGCAGCGCGGGCGGCGGTCACGTTCTCTAAAACGCTCTTTTCATGGGCGGCATAGCCCTTCACCGTGGCCACAAGCTGAGGGATAAGGTCGTGACGCTGCTTCAACTGTACGTCAATGTTTGCAAACGCATTCTCGCGGTTGTTGCGCATGCGCACAAGATTGTTGTAGATGCTCACACACCAAATGGCGAGGATCACAACGATAGCAATGATAATGATAAGTGCAATCATGATTGTGTTTTTTTAGGGTTATTTGTGTTTTTAATTTGCTTTAAATATGTTTTCGCTGCAAAAATACAAGAAAAATTCAGAATCAACCTACACAACTATACGAAAAAAGAATATTTTAACACTTTATTAACGTTATATCAAAAAAAAATATTATCTTTGCACGCTGAAATATTGTATCAAGAACATTCTTTTCAATTTTATTAACCCTTTATTTAAACATTAAACTCTATGAAAAAGTATTTACTTTTGATGCTTACCATTCTTATGGGAGCAATGATGAGCAATGTTGACGCTAAGTGGGTATTGGGCACCCA
>JAGCTG010000106.1 GCA_017963785.1 Bacteroidaceae bacterium
CCACCTCAACGCCGTTGACTCGCGTCTCGGCTACCCAGGCGGTGCCATCAACTTCGGTCTCGGCACCAGTCCCGACTCCACACACATCTTCTTCAGCTCTGGCGACATGATACTCAAGGCACGTGCCGAGGAACCTTTCGCCCAGCTCATAAGCGACCTCAGCAATGTGGCAGACGAGCTGACCACCAAATTCTCTGCCGCACAGCTTGACCACAATGCGCTACGCCAGTTGCTTCCCAATATGAGGCTCCATCTCAACGCAGGCAACGACAATCCGCTCCACCAAGTACTGCTGATGAACGGATACAGCTTCGATACCCTTCGCGCTGACATCACCACCAATACCGCCACCGGCATCAACGCCGATGTAATGATAACAAATGTCCGCACCGGCGCTGTGGTGTTTGAGGACTCACGCCTCACCGTGGTGCAGGACAGCGACGCCATCCACCTCAACGCCTAC
This sequence comes from Bacteroidaceae bacterium, assembly GCA_017963785.1. Classification (GTDB taxonomy): domain Bacteria; phylum Bacteroidota; class Bacteroidia; order Bacteroidales; family Bacteroidaceae; genus UBA6382. The sequence goes on from JAGCTG010000106.1 coordinate 464, forward strand.
ATAGAAAACAGCAGCAAGAAGAACCCCAACCGTTTCAAGGCCAACCTCGACGGCAGTCTGCTCAGCGACGGATTCCAACTCATGGCAAACTTCAAGGACGACAAGGGCCGCGAAGGCATCAACATGGGCACCCGCGTCAAGCTCGACGGCAGGGGCGGCATGTCGTTCACCCTCATCCCAGAGGTGTCCACCCTCGCCTACCGACACTTCAAGGTCAATCCCGACAATTATCTGCGCCTCGACTCGGCAGGCTATTTCTACGCCAACATCGACCTGCTGGCCGACGACCACACTAATATCAAACTATTCTCCATTGCACAAGGCGACAGCCTCAACCATGAGCCCAACCAAGATATCACCCTCTCGTTGGCGAATATCAACCTCCGCGACATAAGCAACGTAGTGCCCTTCATGCCCAGCATGGGCGGATGGCTCGACGGCGATATCCATGTTATCAAGACCCCGCAAAGCTTTACTGCCGTAGGCCAGCTGCAGAGCCGCAAACTCGAATTCGATGGCCTCTACATCGGCGAACTCGGCACCGAGCTCTTCTACATGCCCGAGGAAGACGGCCACTACGTGGTGGCCCAGATACTCAGCGACGACAAAGAGGTGGCTGTGCTTGACGGTCACTACTACGAGCGCCAGGGCGGCACCCTTGATGCCAGCCTCAACCTCGACAGATTCCCCACGATGCTGCTCAACACCTTCCTCAGCGACGACGGCACCATTGCCCTGCAGGGATGGGCCAACGGCGAAATAACCGTCAAAGGTCCCACCGACCAACTCACCCTCAATGGACTGCTCAAGCCCGACTCTGTCCATGTCTATTCAGAGCTCTACGGCTTTAACCTCACCATGGAGAACAAAGACATAGCCATCAACAACGGCAAGATACTATTCGACCAGATGAAGCTGCTCGGCCATCAGAGCCAGAACCCCCTCTACATCGATGGCTCAGTGGACTTCGGCGACCTCAGCAATATCATATACGACCTCACCATCAAGGCCAAAGACTTTGAACTCATCAACGCACAGAAGACAAAGAAGACCCTCCTCTACGGCAAGGTATATGTAGATATGGACGCCACGCTCAAGGGACGCTCAGGCTTCATGATGCTGCGCGGTGACCTCAATGTTCTCGGTAAGACCGACGTTGCCTATATCATGCGAGACGGTCCCCTGCAGGTGGACGACCAGTTCAGCGGCCTCGTAGAGTTTGTGGACTTCAGCGACGAGGGCAGCGAGGAAGAAGAGCAAACCGACCGCGGCGGACTCTTCGTCAACCTCAACCTCCACGTAGATGAGGCCACCCACCTCCACTGCGACCTCAGTGAAGACGGCAAGAGCTATGTCGACTGCCAAGGCGGCGGCAATCTCACCATGCGCATGTTCCCCGCCGGCGATATGAGCATGGAGGGACGCTACAACATCAATGGCGGAGAGATGAAATACACCCTGCCCTTCATCCCGCTCAAGACTTTCACCTTCGCCGAGGGCAACTACATTCTCTTCAACGGCGACATCGACAATCCCATCCTCAACATCACCGCCACCGAGCGCACCAAGGCAGCAGTCACAGGCGACAATGATGTGAGCCGCATGGTAGTCTTTGACGTAGGAGTCAAGCTATCCAAGTCGCTCAGCAACATGGGCATAGAGTTCCTCATCGATGCCCCTGAGGACAGCGAAGTGCAGACCGAACTCGCCACCATGGGCGTAGAAGCAAAAAACAAGGCTGCCATTACCATGCTAGCCACTGGTCTCTACATGTCGTCAGGCAACAAGGCAGGCTTCAAGGCCAACAACGCCCTCAACTCCTTCCTCGAGAGCCAGATACAAGGCATTGCTGGCGACGCCCTCAAGACCATTGACATCAGCGTCGGAGTAGAGGGTAACACCACAGCCACAGGTGAGACACAGACCGACTACACCTTCCAGTTCTCCAAAAAATTCTGGAACGACCGCGTCACCTTTGTCATCGGAGGAAAAGTCACCACCGGAGCCGAAGACAACACCTCATCATCGCAGAGCTTCATCGACAACATCTCGCTCGAATACCGGCTCAACCGTTTCGGCACACGCTATATACAAGTGTTCTACGACAACGACACCCACGACCCCTTCGAGGGCAACTACTCCTCAGCCGGAGCAGGCTACATCTGGCGAAGCAAGACCCAGCACTTCGGCGACCTGCTTCTCTTCAAGCGCAAGAAGAAAGTGGCGAAACAAATAAACGAAGCAGAAACTCAAGAGTCCGAAAATGAAAACTAAATTTCAGATATCAAAACTCATAGGGGTAGGCTTCCTCCTCCTACTCAGCGCCTGCTCCACCACCGATCGGCTTCCTGAAGGCGAGACCCTCTATACCGGTATCGGCACCGTGAGCTACGTGGACCAGGGCGGCAAGGACAAGGACTCGCACCAGTATCATCAGAAAGGCGGAGTGATAGTGGCCATCGCCGATGCCGCACAGCACGTCAAGAGCGCCTTTGAGGGCAAGAAGCGTCATGTCAACACCAAGGAAAGCGCCATTGACAGTAGCATCCTCGCCCTTACACCCGATGAGCGAGACGCCGAAGACCTCGCCTTCGAGCCAGTAGAGGAAGAAATCGAAGCCGTGCTTGCCTACCCACCCAACAACTCCTTCTTCGGCAGCTCGAGAGTGCGCACACCCTTGCCCATCGGCCTCTGGGCATACAACGCATGGGGTGACAAGGAAAAAGGACTCGGCCGATTCCTCTTCAAAGCCGTAGGCAGCCAGCCCGTGCTCATATCCTCCGTAAGCCCCGACACACGCGTCAAGGTAGGCGAAACTGTGCTCCACAACTACGGATTCTTCCGCGGCCGCATAGACTACGACATCGTCCATCACAAGCATAACTCCCGCAAGGCCAAGGTCAACTACTACGTACACACAGGCAGGGTGTGGCGCATCGACTCCATAGAATACCTCGGCTTCCCCGACTATGCCGACAGCCTCATCCGCGCCACGCACACCGAAAGCCACCTGCAGAAAGGCGCACCCTTCACCGCCGTCACACTCCAAAACGAGCAGACACGCATTTCCACAATGCTCCGCAACCGCGGCTACTACTACTACAAGCCCACCTTCGCCACCTACAAGGCCGACACCGTGGCCAAGCCCTACAAAGTGCAGCTACGCATGCAATATTCCCCCAACCTGCACCCGATTGTCACCCGCCAATGGCAAATGGGCGACATACACCTCACCGTGTTGCGAAACGCCTTTGACACACCCGACCAGACAATCACCTTGCCGCGAGGCACCTACACCTACTCCGGCCATAGGCCACCCATAAAGCCCGATGCCCTCATGCGCAATGTGCTCCACCGCAGAGGTAGCATCTACCGAGCCTTCGGTCAGGAGAAGACACAAGAGTTGCTCAACGAACTCGCCCTCTTCTCAAACCTCACATTGCGCTACACTCCGCGCGATACCACGGCTCTCCGCCGACTCTCTACTGAAGACGATCAATCACCAGTAGTCAACGTTCATCAGTCAATCAAAGACACCCTCGACCTCTACATCACCGCAGTGATGGAGCCCCGCTACAACGCTGACCTAGAAATCAACGTCACCGAGCGAAACAGCGACCGAATTGGCCCCGGCCTATCCATAGGCCTCAAGAAGAAAAATGCCTTCCGAGGAGCAGAAATGCTCAGTTTCAAACTCTATGGTTCCTACGAATGGAGTACCAACCTCAAAGGTGACCGACAGCACGGACTCTTCAACTCATACGAGGTAGGCACAAAGCTATCCCTCGACCTGCCGCGTATGCTACTGCCAGGCATGAAACCCGAGCGGCTTCGCTTCCCCGCCACCACAAGCATCAGCATATACGGCGACCTGCTCAACCGCGCCGCATTCTTCCGCATGCTATCCTTCGGCACAAGCCTCACCTACTCATGGCGACGCAACCGCACCTCGCGCCACGAAGTCACACCCTCACTTACCTACAGCAAACTCAACCGCACCACCGACAAGTTTGACTCGATACTATTCGAGAGCCCAGCCCTCGCCGTGTCGATGCAAGACCGCCTCGTGCCGGCACTGCAATACACCTACGCCTACACCTCGCCCCGCAACACTCGCCACCCCGTCACATGGCAGCTAAGCATCAAGCAGGCAGGATTCTTCACCTCCACTGCATACGCACTCGGTGGCAGAAAATTTAACGAGAAAGACAAAAAACTCTTCAACAATCCTTTCGCCCAGTTCATCAAAGTAACCAGCGAGCTCCACAACAACTGGCGCCTCAACACCAACACGCGCCTCGTAACACGAGTAATGGGTGGTATAGCATGGGCATACGGCAACTCCAACATAGTGCCCTACAGCGACCAGTTCTACTCAGGCGGAGCCAACAGCATCCGAGCCTTCCCCATCCGTCGCGTAGGCCCGGGTCGCTTCGTCAGTAGCGGCGACAAATACGCCTATCTTGACCAGACTGGCGACATAAAGATTGAAGGCAATGTAGAGCTACGCTTCCCTCTGTTCGGAACCATCTATGGAGCCACTTTCGTTGACGCCGGCAACGTATGGCTGCTACGAAAAGACGAATACCGCGAGGGCGGCACCCTTCGCGCACGCAGTTTCCTAAAGGACCTCGCCCTCGGCACCGGCGTAGGACTCCGCTACGACATGGACTTCCTCGTGCTGCGTCTTGATCTCGGATTTGCCCTCCATGACCCAGCTTCTACACGCTCTGGTTACTTCGCCACCGGCAAATTCTCCGACCGTTTCGCCCTACACTTCGCCATAGGATACCCATTCTAAGCACATAGCTTTTGTCATTGTTGCGTGGCAAAAGTGGGATTTTATGTTACAAAAAAGAAAGAAAATGCTATGCCGACGCATTTTTTTTCGTGTTTATGCTTTTTGTTTTTCATTTTTTTTCTAACTTTGCCGTCGCAATTATGATCGCGGAGTGGAGCAGTTGGTAGCTCGCCAGGCTCATAACCTGGAGGTCGCATGTTCGAGTCCTGCCTCCGCAACCAATAGTCCCGATGCCCGCGCGTCGGGATTTTTTATATTAAAAGTGAAAGTTTTTTAATAGTACACCAAGGAATGGACTGGCTGGACAGACTATTTACGGACACCAACAGCATGGCGCACATTGTACTGCTGCTTGCACTGGTTATCACGCTCGGCTACAAGCTGGGCAAGCTGAAAATAGGTAGCGTTACGCTGGGTAGCACCTTCGTTCTGTTTACAGGCATCTTGGCAGGCCACCTGTATCATGCTGCAGGGGTGGCCACTAACGACGGTTTTGCCTTGCCGCTGCCTGTGCTGAACTTTGTGCAAGACTTCGGCCTTATCCTTTTTGTATATTGTATCGGTCTGCAGGTCGGCCCCGGCTTCTTCTCTTCTTTCAAAAAAGACGGGCTGAGACTCAACCTCTTCTCCGTGCTCACCATTGTGCTCAATATCGGGGTCATGATAGGATGCTATTATCTGTTTTTCGATACTAGCGACCTCAAGAATTTGCCTATGATGGTAGGTGTGTTATGCGGTGCGGTGACCAACACGCCCGGTCTGGGTGCTGCCAACGAAGTGCTAGGTGAGGCGGCAGCCAACAACCCCGCCTTGCTGCAAGCTATGGAGGGCAACGATATTGCCAGTGCCTACGCATGTGCCTATCCTCTCGCCGTGCTGGGCATGATTGGCGCTGTGGTGGTGCTGCGCTACATTATGAACATTAAGATGGACCGCGAGCAGGCGCAAGTAAGGCATGAGATGGAAGACAATCCCCACGCAAAGCCTCACCGCATGACTCTCCGCATGCAAAACAAAGCCCTCGACGGCATCACCATACGCAAGATTCGCGACTTTGTGGGCCGCAACTTTGTGTGCTCTCGCATGGAACGCGACGGCGAAGTGAGCACTCCCACCATCGACTCGGTGCTGAGGGAAGGCGACCTGTTGAGCATCGTGTGTGCAGAAGACGACGCTGAGGCCGTCATTGCTTTTATGGGCACGGTGGAAGACAAAGACTGGCAACTGGCTCCGTCGCCCATCATCTCCAAGCGCGTGGTGGTTACCAAACCTGAGGTGGAGGGCAAGACATTGGCGCAGATGCACTTCAGCAGTGTGCTAGGTGTGAATGTGACGCGACTGACACGCTCAGGCATCGACCTCTTTGCCGACCGCAATCTGAGACTGCAGATTGGCGACCGCCTCTTGCTGGTAGGACCGCAGGAGGGCATCAGCCATGCCGAGAACGCCGTAGGCAACTCCATTAAGCGACTGAAACATCCCAACATAGGGCCACTCTTCCTGGGTGTGCTGCTGGGTGTGCTGCTAGGCAGCATTCCCTTCGCCATCAGCGGCGTGCCCACTCCTGTGAAACTCGGTCTGGCAGGCGGTCCGTTGATTGTGGCTATCCTGATTGGCGCCAAGGGCTACAGGCTTCACATCACATCTTACACCACTACGAGTGTTAATATGTTTGTGCGCGAGCTGGGGCTCAGCCTCTTCCTCGCAGCCGTCGGCATCAAGGCTGGTGCCAACTTCTGGGATACTCTCTCGCAAGGCGACGGCATCAAGTATGTGTGGGTGGGCTTCATCATCACTGTCTTGCCTATCTTCATCATGGGCATCTGGGCTCGTTTGCGCCTCAAACTGAATTACTTCACTCTCAGCGGCCTCATCGCAGGCACCTACACCGACCCTCCGCTGCTGGGTTTAGCTACCGAGTCTGCCGGCAACAATGCTCCTGCAGTGGGATACTCTACTGTCTATCCTTTGTCGATGTTTTTGCGCATCCTTAGTGCACAGTTGATTATATTGCTTTGGTGCGCATAGCAACTTTTTTGCCCTTTTTATAAAGTTTAAGGGCATTTATGCCCTATTATATACAAGATTTTAGTAACTTTGCCGCGCTAAGTATATCTGCAGCCTTCATGGCGTTATCGTTTAATGGCTTAAAAAAAAATACGATATGAAGAAGATTCTGTTGATTCTCACTGTTGCGGCCACTGCCCTGATGACCTCCTGCGTTAACAACAAGGAGATGATCTACCTGCAGGGTGCCGACTCTATTTACGCCAACACCGTTGCTATCGACAAGAATTTCCAGCTCTTGATTCAGAGCGACGACCAACTGGCTATCTCTATCACCTCGCGCGACAAGCAGTTGATTGAGCAGTTTAACAACAGCATCCTCGTTGGCTCGGGCAACTCGCAGAGCGGTTCTAGTCAGGCAATGACGCAGAGCGGTGTGTGCTACTTCTATGTGCTGCAAGACGGCACCATCGAGTTCCCCATCATCGGCAAGGTAAAGGCTGCAGGTCTGACCGTGGACCAGCTGTCGGAGAATATCCGCCAGCAGTTGTCGAAGGATGTCAATGACGTGCAGGTGTCCACCAAGATTATGAGTTTCAAGATTACGGTGCTCGGCGACGTTAAGACGCCTGGTACTCAGAGCTACACTGGCCAGCGCCTGACGTTGCTGGAAGCTCTGGGCCGCGCCGGTGACCTCAACGCCAGCGCCATCCGCACCAATGTGCTGGTCATTCGCGAGGAGAACGGCAAGCGCTCTTCCTACAAGGTGGACCTCACCAATCCTGAGTCGGTGTTTAACTCGCCTGCCTACTACATGCAGCAGAACGACCTCATCTATGTGGAGTCCAACAAGTCGGTGAAGGTGAAGGGTAGCACCTCCTACACCTACCTCACCGTTACAGGTACGCTGGTGAGCATGGTAGCGTCGATTGTCTCACTAATAATTGCATTGACCAGATAATACCTAGTCACAAAGTTACAAAGTCTATTACCAAACTTTATTATCTATGGCTGAAGTTATCGAAAACCATAGTTCTGTCCAAGAGGAGGAACGCAGTAATAACATGCTTAACATTGCGCTGTTTTGTTTGACAGTGCTTAGGAAAAATTGGCGTTGGTTTCTGCTTAGCGTCATTATATGCCTTGGGCTCGCCTATCTGTATGCCAAGCGCCAGCCACGCATCTTCCGTCAGAGTGCCACTATCCTTATCAGTGAGGGAGAGCCCAAGAGCAATAAGAACAGGGCCTTCAACAATCTGCAGGACCTGAGTGGTATCGCGGCCAACGACAACCTCAAGGACGAGATATTCATCCTCACCTCGCGACGCCTTATCGGTCGCGTGGTTGACAAGCTGAAGCTCGATGTGTCATACAACACCACCATGCGCTTCACTCCTATATCTCTGTTTGATGACTCGCCCATTGAGGCCTGCTTCCTTGAGCCGTTTAAGGGGCATGTGATGTTTGAGGCAGAGATTAGCGGCAACTCCGTGAAGGTGGACAAGCTGCGCTTCGACGGCGAAAAGACAGGTTTCCAGAAGACAGTTACCTTTGGTGAGCCATTCAAGACCCCCGCAGGTATCGTGACGCTGAAGAAGACCAAATACACCCGCAAATACGACAACAAGACCATACGCATCTCCCGATCCAGCCGAGAGGATGCCATCACCCGCTACCGCGGTAGCATTGGCGCGTCGGAGAATGACAAGGATGCTAACCTTATCACCATCTCATGCCTCGACGCCAACCGCGGCAGAGCAAACAAGATTCTCAACACACTGCTCGATGTGTATAAGGCAGACATCGTGGACTCCAAGAACACCTCGGGCATGAAGACTGCCGAGTTTATTGACGAACGTATCGCCCTTATCGGCTCACAGCTGAGCGACGTGGAGCGCGACCTCGTCAACTTCAAGCAGGAGAGCAACCTGCTCGACTTTAACCTCAACGTTACCAACTATCTGCAGGAGAGCACCGCCTCCAACCAGACACTGCTTGACCTCGAGACACGTCTCGCTGTGGTTAGCTCGCTGCGCGACTTCATCGTCAACAGCGCCAACAACGAGAAGTTGATTCCCGTGCTCGGTGCACTGGGCAACGCCTCCATGGAGAGCCAGATCAACCAATACAACCAGCTCATGATTGAGCGCAACAACCTGTTGGCTAACTCCGATATCACATCGCCCGCCATCGTTCAGCGCGACCAGGTGCTCAGAGATATGCGCCACACCATCTGCGCCGGCATCGACAGCTATGTCAACTCCATACGCATCCAGTTGGCAAAGGCACGCGGCTCCGACAACCGTCTGCGCTCGCAGATGACCAATGCTCCGCAGGCAGAGATTAAGACTCTCGATATCACCCGTCAGCAGAAAGTAAAGGAAGCCCTCTACACCTACCTGCTCAACAAGCGTGAGGAGAACGCCCTGCAGCTGGCCATCAACGATGCCAACGTGCGTATCGTGGAGTACCCCTACGGAGTGAAGAGTCCCGTGTCACCTCACACAGGCCGCATCCTGCTGGTGGCATTCATTCTCGGTCTCGCCATCCCCGCCGCCATCTTCTGGTTCCTCATCACTATGGACAAGACAGTGCGTGGTCGCAAGGATATCGAAGACACCCTCTCCGCTCCCATCCTGGGCGACATCCCACGCTGGGACGATGAGCGCAACGAAAAGAAATTCCTTACCAAGGAAGATAACGGCAAGACTATCTCCGAGGCTTTCCGTGTGCTGCGCTACAACCTCAATATGATTAACCAGGAGGGCGTGATTGCCGTCACATCATCCACTCCGTCGCAGGGTAAGAGTTTCATCTCCCGCAACCTCGCTGTTATCCTTGCCATCGGTGGTGCTAAGACAATGCTTATTGACGCCGATATTCGCAAGAACTCCGTATCTGAGGTGCTTGGTCTGAAGCGCACCACCTATGGTCTGACCTCTTATCTGGCCAAGCAGTGTGAGATTGACGATATCATCACGAAGGGCGTGGCTGAGAATCTCGACATGATTCCTGCCGGTGTGCGTCCGCCTAATCCCGCCGAGCTGTTGATGAGCAGCCGCCTCGACACTCTTATCAAGACACTGCGTGAGGAACTTGGCTACAAGTACATCATCGTTGACTGTACGCCTACCATCAACGTGGCTGACGCAGGCATCGTAAACCGCGTGGCCGACATCACACTCTACGTTATCCGCGTGGGTGCCGAAGACCGCCGCTTCCTGCCCGACTTGGAGAAACTGTATAAGGACGGTAAGTTCCAGAATATGAATATCGTTGTCAATGATAGCAACGCCAAGGGTCAGGGCAACTACGGCTATGGTTACGGCTACGGATATGGCTATGGTTATGGCTATGGTTACGGCTATGGCTACGGCTACGGCAACGAGCATAAGCACCGCACCAAGATTGGTCGCAAGATAGAGAAATTCTTGAGCATCCGCAAATAGGCGGAGATTCAGCTAATACAAAAAGCGAGCCTGCATGAACGACTTCACGATTCTTGCAGGCTCGTTTGTTTTTGTGCTTTTCCGTCCTTATTCTTTTCCAAAGCGAAACTTAATCAGATACCACGCTGCGATGAAGCCATCGCGCAAGCGTACCTTCTTTCCTTGCTCGCGAGTGCGGGGAAAATAGCTTATCGGCACCTCCTGTATCTTCAGTCCGCGACGCGCTATCTTTGCTGTCACCTCAGGACAGAACTCAAAGCCACGGCATTGCAGGTTGACAGAATTCAGCAGCTCAGAGCTAAACATCTTGTAGCATGTCGCCTCGTCGGTGAGATGCTGCCCGTAGAGCATGTTGGCCAAAGACGTGAGCAGGCGGTTGCCGTGATAGAAGAAGCGGCTGCCCTGCCTGCCGCCTACGAGAAAACGCGAGCCATAGACCACAGGCAAATTGTTGTCTATCATCTTGTTGAGCATCACGATATAGTCGCGGGGATCGAGTTCCTCGTCGGCATCCTGTATCACCACATAGTCGCCACTCACAGCAGGCAGCGCGGTGCGGATGGCCATTCCCTTTCCCATATTGACACTATGATTGAGCAGTTTCACGCTGGCTGCAGCGTCGCTGCTCACAAAGGCCTCTGCCTGGACTGCGGTGTCGTCAGTGGAGCCGTCGTTGACCACAATTATCTCCTTTTCGATGCCGTATGGCAACTCCACCTGCAGCACTTTTCTCAGCACCGCTGCCAGGTTGGCACCCTCGTTGTAGGCAGGAATGATGATGGAAAGAGTCATAACAGCTATGCGACTTTGCTATTATCCAATTCTCGCGGTTTCATCGAGAGATTTGGTCAGCGTGCGCCATAGATTGGTGTCGGGGCACGGAGCCTTAATGTCGATTATCTGGTGGCTCACGGGGTGCTCAAACCTCACTCTCCACGCATGCAGCGATATGCTGCCGTCAGCATTGCTGCGCGGAGCCCCATATTTCAGGTCACCCTTGATGGTGTACCCTATCGAGGCGAGCTGGCAGCGAATCTGGTGATGGCGCCCTGTGAGCAGGCGCACCGCCAGCAGATGATAGTTGTCGGAAGAGGCTATCAGTCGATAGCGCAGGCGTGCCAGTTTGGCATCGGGGCGCTCCACGGGGCTGACAAACGATTTGTTGAGCCGCTCGTTGCGTGTAAGCCACGAGGTTATCTCGCCCTCTGCCTCGCGAGGCTTGTTGGCAACGATGGCGAGGTAGGTCTTCTCCACACCGCCATCGCGAAAGAGATTGTTCATGCGTGTCAGCGCCTTGCTGGTACGCGCAAACACCACCACTCCGCTCACGGGACGGTCCAGACGGTGAGTAACACCAAGGAACACCTGCCCTGGTTTGGCATAGTGTTCCTTGATATAAGCCTTGACGATATCGCTCAAGGGAGTATCGCCAGTCTTGTCGCCTTGCACTATCTCTCCGGCGGCCTTGCTGACGATAATGAGATGATTATCCTCGTATAGGACTTGCATTTACATATTCATACCGCCGTCAACCTGGATAACCTGTCCGGTAACATAGCTGGAGAGGTCGCTGGCCAGATATACGGCAGTGTTGGCGATATCCTCCACCTGTCCGCCGCGGCGCAGAGGTATGCTCTTAATCCATTCGTTGCGCACTTCCTCGGGCAGGGCAGCGGTCATGGCTGTCTCGATGAAGCCTGGGGCAATGGCGTTAGCGCGGATGCCGCGAGAGCCCATCTCCTGTGCCACACTCTTGGCCAGAGCGATGAGGCCGGCCTTGGAGGCTGCATAGTTGCTTTGTCCTGCGTTGCCGTGCACACCCACTACGGAAGCCATGTTGATAATGTTTCCGCTGCGCTGGCGCATCATGATGGGGGTGCAAGCGTGGATGAAGTTAAAGGCAGACTTGAGGTTCACGGCGATGACTGCATCCCACTGAGCCTCGGTCATACGCATCATCAGGCCATCCTTGGTGATACCTGCATTGTTCACCAGGATATCGATGGAGCCGAACTCCTCCTTTACCTTGTTAACCACTTCCTCTGTCTGAGCATAGTCTGCCGCATTGGAGGCATAGCCTACACACTTTACGCCCTTGGCAGCTATCTCGGCCTCAGTAGCCTTGCCGCTCTCGTCTATCACCAGGTCAGTGAACGCTACGTTAGCGCCTTCTTCAGCAAACTTCAAGGCAATAGCCTTGCCAATACCACGAGCCGCTCCGGTAACGAGGGCTGTCTTTCCTGTTAAAAGTCCCATATTTAAAATTTTAAAGTTTTTGTTTTCGTTTTCTTTTAAGCCATTAAGCCCTTAAGCCTATAAGCCAATTTACTATCGTCTTTTAACTCCTCGCTTGCAGCAAGCGTTAACTCCTTGCCCGCCCTGCGGGCATTAACTTCTTTAACTTCTTAATAAGCCACCTAAGCCAATTCTCATTTAGTAGTGGCTCACTCCGAGCATACGCCTCACCATGTTGACCACCACGGGGCGGCTGCTGTCTTCTGTCATGCCGTTGCGCAGGCGACCGAAGATATACGGCACCTCCAGGCCCTTGATGCAATAGTGAATCACGTCGGCGAGCAGGTCCTCGTTCTCCACGTTGAACTGCCCTTTCTCGCAGCCCTCCTTTATCACGCGACGGTAGAGCTCCAGCTCCTCGTGGTCAAAGGCCTGGCGCACCTTCTCCACCATCCAGATGTTGCGGAAGAACTCCGCCCTCAGGTTGCCGTTTCTCACCACAGCTTCCTTTACCATATTAAGATGCGTGTATATGAGAGTGGTAATCTTGAGCTCGGGCTCCATGTCGCGGGCAGCCACCTCCTCCATCTTGTCGGAGATGCGGTCCACCTCGGTCTCTATCACAGCCGAGTAGATTTCCTCTTTGTTGGCAAAATAGGCATAGAGCGTGCGGCGCCCCTTGCCCGAGGCCTTGGCTATATCGTTCATCGTGGTGCCGTTGAGACCCTTCTGTGCAAAGAGCCTGCGCGCCACATCTATCAATAGACTTCTAGTTTTTATCGTTGACATAAATCTTGAAAATGCACACTATATTTTCAGTGTGCAAAGGTACGAATTCCTATTCATTCTTCTACAAAAAACACACATTCTTTTTCTTTTTTGGAATAAAATCATCGTTTTTTCAGCGGAATTCAGTAATTTTGCCGTCAATAAGGTAATGTGTATATAACAAAATCCACAAATATGAAACTTTATAGGTTTTTCTCAATGCTTTTCGTGTCAGGCGCCATTCTGTTCAGCGCCTCATGTGTTGACAAGGTTGACGAGAGCGACATGTACACCTTCAAAGGCAAGACCGTGCTCGGCATCCTTGAGAGCAACGACGACTACTCCTATTATGTTGACCTGCTCAGCAAGGTGCGCTTCACCGACCGCGAGGAGTCGTCAACGGCAGCCCAGCTGCTCTCCGCCCGAGGCAACTACACCGTCTTTGCCCCCGACAACGCAGCCATCCAGGCTTACCTCGACTCCATCAACAACACCACGGGCTATCCCGTGAGCCAGATCAGCGACTCGTTGGCCAGCGCCATCGTCAAGAACTCAATCATCGACACTGGTGACCGCGAGGCCTACTTCTCCACCGACTTCAACAGCGGAGTGCTCGATGTCACCAACCTCGACGACCGCTTCATAGCCATTGACTTCCAGCCAAGCGAGACAAAGACACGCATCGTCATCAACAGCAACTCCACCATCACTCATGGCGACAACCAGGCCTCCAACGGCGTGGTGCACGGCATCGACCGCGTGCTCGAGTTCACCAACTCCAGCCTCGCCGAGCTCATCAAGAAGACACCTAACCTCCAGATATTCGGCGAGTTGCTGCGCCTCACCCATTGGCAGGACTCCCTCACCAAATATCGCGACATGGAGTATGAGAAAACACCACACGGCCCCGGCATCTTCTACGACGGCATCACCAACTACAACACCATCTCGCCCGAGCATCGCTACTTCGGCTACACAGCCTTTGTAGAGACCGACAGTGTGCTCGCCCTCTACTGGCAGCTGCCCACCATACGCTATCAGGCCAACGGCGCCATCGAGAACTGGGACGAGGTGTACGACGCTGTCCTCGCCAAGTGCCAGCAGCTCTACCCCAACGCCACCAATCCTGACCCCACCGACGAAAACAACGCCCTCAACAAATTTATAGCCTACCACCTGCTGCCCGAGCGCATCCGCTGGGACCAGATAGTGCTCCACCACTGTGAGATGGGCTACGGCTATGGCGAGCCCACCCAGCTCGGTGTCGACTGCTATGAATACTACGAGACCATGGGCTATCAGGAGCGCCGACTCATGAAGATAACCGAAGGCGCACAGAGCAATGGCAAGCGCATCAACCGCAAGGTCATCTACGACTACGGCGAGAACGGCGACCAGCTCAATGTCAAGACAGTGGTGCGCCCCGGCATCCTCATCACCGAAAACAACGGCAACTACATCCACCAGGCCCTCAACGGATTCTACTACCTCATCAGCGAGCCCCTGGTCTATGATGAAGGCGTGCCCAACCTCGTGCTCAACGAGCGTCTGCGCTGGGACTACTCATCCCTCGTGCCCGAGATAATGACCAACAATCTGCGCAACGTTAAGCACAACACCTTTATCGCCCTCGACGCCAACTACTTCGACCATATCCGCATGACCGAAGCCACCCACTATAAGTACAACTCCTACTTCACCGCCACCGTGGAGAACTACCAGGGCGACGAGCACAATATCAACGGCCAGTACGACTTCACCATCGAGCTGCCGCCAGTGCCCTTCCGCGGCACCTACGAGTTCCGCATCAGCGTGGCACACGGAGGTCACCTCGGCATGGCACAGCTCTATATCGGCAAAGACCCCAACCGACTGCATGCCTGCGGACTGCCCGTTGACCTGCGCCGCGACGTCTATGCCGACGACATCGGCTACAAACTCGACGGTGCCGACTGGGAAATCAACCGCCAGGTTGACAAAGACATGCGACTGCGCGGATGGATGAAGCCACCACAGCACGACGGCATCAAGACCGGCTACGGCACCGCACCGCAAGAGCCCATGCGCTCCTCAGTCAGCAAGGGGCCCTATGCCCGTCTGCGCTACGTAGTTTACACCGGCACCTTCGACCCCGCCGACCGCCTGTACATGCGTGTCAAGAACGTGCTTGAGAACCCCGCCGCCAGCTTCGAGATCGACATCCTCGAATACTGCCCCAAGAGCATCTATGCCGGCGAGGAAGCCGAAGACATCTGGTGATACAATAAGGAGTTAAAGAAGTTAATGCCCGCAAGCGGGCTAGGAGTTAACGCTTGCAACTAAATATAATGTTATGAAAACAAAACTTTTTTTCATCGCACTCCTTACTCTCGCCGTTAATGGATGGTCATTAACGGCGAGTCCGTCTAAAAACTCAACGGTCATGAGTCCAAGTGACGGGAGTAGGCTCACCTACACCCCCTTCGACGTAGGCGAGATAAAACCCGAAGGCTGGCTCCGCGACTGGGCCACCCTTGCTGCCCGCGGCATGACGCGCAAGATAGGCGAAGACTTCACCGAGTTCGTGCGCGGATGGGCCGACCCCAACCAGGGCGGCTGGTGGCACTATGAGCAGACAGCCTACTACACCGACGGCTTCACCCGCCTCGGCTTCCTGCTCGACGACACCCTGCTCATCAATCGCAGCCGCCGTGTGATGGAAGCTGTCATAGCCCGTCAGCGCCCCAACGGCTACATCCATTCCAACAATAAGGATTATGTTGACAAGTGGGGCACCACCGATGCGGACTATGGCCTCTACTGGAGCGAGGGCGTCTTCTGCCGCGCAGTCCTGGCCTACTACTCCGCCACCCATGACCAGCGCGTATTGGACATGCTCAAGCACGTCTATCACGACTTCCCACTCTTCACATATAATGTCCGCGAGGGCCATCACTTTGGTGGCGGCGACCTTGACAACATACGCAAGCTCGCCGGCCTCGAGAATATGTTTGAGCTCACCCGCTACACCGGCGACACCTACTTCGCCGACCGCGCCCTGCAGGTGCTCCGCGCCTATGAGCCCGCCTACATCCAGACATGGGTCAACGAAAAGGACTTCCTCCACACCGCCATGTGCCACGGCGTCAGCTACAACGAGGCCTCCAAGCTGCCCGCCATAGGCTATATCTGGGGTGCCGGCGACGAATGGCTGCAGGCCTCCGTCAACAGCTACGAGTTTCTGCAAGCCAACTCCATGCTGCCCATCGGCAGCAACTCCAGCAATGAGTTCCTCCACGGCATCGGAGCCTTCGAGGCCACCGAGAGCTGCGACATCAGCGACTTCATGTGGAGCAATATCTGGATGGCACGCGCCACCGGCGACCGCCGCTACGGCGACCGCATAGAGCGCGACTGCTTCAACGCACTGCCCGGAGCCGTCAACTCCAGCTTCACACAGAGCCTCTACACCCAGGCGCCCAACCGCATACCCGGCTTCCACCTCAAGATACGCGACGACGGCAACTACTACAAAGAGATGCACTGGCCCACCTGCTGCCCCGCCAACCTCAACCGCGCCCTGCCCAACTACATCATCAATATGGCAATGCTCGGCACCGACGGCAGCCTGCTCTGGCTCACCTACGGCCCCGCCCGTCTCAAGAGCCGCGACGGCCGCTACGATGTGCAGTGCGAGACTAACTACCCCTTCCGCGACGAGCTCACCTTCCATATCAACGCCATGCCCGCAGGCCAGATGCTGCGGCTGCGCATACCCGAGTGGTGCACCTCGCCCTCCATCGCCTTCTTCGACGCCGAAGGCAAGGCCGTCAACCCCAAGAACTACAGGATGCAGATACACGACGGCTACTACCTCATCGCCCCCAAGAGCGACAAGGGCACCCTGCCCGCCACCATACGCCTGATGCTCTTCATGGAGCCCCAGCTCACCGTGGGCAAGGAGCACTTCCCTGCCTACAAAGGCGCCAAGGCACCCTCATGGGGCATGATGGTCAGCCCCGACAATGAGCACGGCCTCGACGGATTCATCGACGGCGGCTCCTACGCCTGCGTCAGCTACGGTCCCCTGTTGCTCGGCCTCTCGATGCAAGACCGCCCCGGCGACTACTTCGACATCAACGAAGAGCTATGGCATGAGTTCCGCTACGCCCTCCACTCGGGCAGCCTCAACAGCGGCTTCCTCGAGCAGAAGGACATGCCCGCCCACTTCTCGTGGCGGCTCGACAACGCCCCGTTCTCCATCGGCGCCACAGTCCACCTCGTTGACTGGCAGCCCGACAAGGGCGACCCCGTCATGCCCACCGAAGAGCCGGCCATCCTCGAGCGCGACATCGACATCAAGCTCATACCCTACGGCTTCATGGCCTACCGCATCGCCATGTTCCCATACGTCAGCAAATGACGTCGAAATTTCAAATCTCAATTATTCCTGCCGCTCTGCTGCCCCTCGCAGCAGTGGCGCAGACACGCCCCAACATAGTCCTCTTCCTTGTCGATGACATGGGGCTGATGGACACCTCGCTGCCCTTCGACACCGACAGCGACGGCAATCCTGTGCGCCAGCCCCTCAACCAGTGGTACCACACCCCCAACATGGAGCGCCTCGCCACCACAGGCATCCGCTTCACCTCCTTCTATGCCCAGAGCGTCAGCTCCCCGTCCCGAGCCAGCCTCCTCACGGGGCAGAACGCTGCACGCCACCACACCACCAACTGGATCAACGCTGAGTCCGACAACCGCACCACCTACGGTCCGCCCCGGTGGAACTGGCAGGGCGTCGATTGTCGCCAGCCCCTCTTCACCGCGCTGCTGCAGGCCGCCGGCTACCGCACCATCCATATCGGCAAGAGCCACCTCGGCCCCATCGGCAGCCAAGCCGCTGACCCCCTCCACGCAGGCTACCATGTCAATATCGGCGGCTCCGCCATCGGAGAGCCCGGCAGCTACTACGGCCAGGATAGCTACGGCCAATCGTCTATTGTCAATCGTTCTCGCGCCGTGCCCGGCTTAGACCGCTACCACGGCACCGACACCTTCCTCACCGACGCCCTCACCGCCGAAGCCTGCCGCGAGATACAGAGCGCCGTCGCTGACGGCCAGCCCTTCTTCCTCGCCCTCTCCCACTACGCCGTGCACAACCCCTTCCAGCCCGACCCGCAGTACATCAGCCGTTACCGCGGCCGCGGTGCCAATGCCCAGGCCGAAGCCTACGCCACACTCATCGAGGGCATGGACCACTCCCTCGGTGCCATCCTCCGCCAGCTGCAGCAGCTCGGCATCGACCGCAACACCCTCGTCATCTTCATGAGCGACAACGGCGGCGACGCACCCCTCGGCGGCGGCGAGGACTACGGCTCCTGCGCCCCCTACCGCGGCAAGAAAGGCTCCGCCTACGAAGGCGGCATGCGCGTGCCCTGCATCATCAGTTGGGCGCAGCCCGACAACGGCGCCCCCGCACAGCAAGCCATGCCCGTCAGCCAGGGCGCCGTGCAGACACAGCTCGCCACCATCATGGACATCTACCCCACCGTGCTCGACGCAGCCCGGGTGCCACTGCCGCGCCGCCACACCCTCGACGGCAGCAGCCTCCGCCGCATGATGCAGGCCAAGCCCGACAGCAGCCACCGCCCCTATTTCCTCATGCACTTCCCCCACGGCGACCACCGCAGCAACTACTTCACCGCCTATCGCCGCGACCGCTGGAAGCTCATCTATCGCTACAACCCCCAGCACCCCGACCAGCCCACCGCCGAGCTCTACGACCTCGCCACCGACCCCTATGAGCACCGCGACCTCGCCGCCGCCAAGCCCCGCCTCGTCCGCCGCCTCATCCGCGAGATGGCCCGCCGCCTGCGTGCGGAGCACGCCCTCTATCCCATAGACTCCCTCGGCCGTGAAATAAAGCCCAAACTTTCAACCCCGAAGGGGTCGCGAGCGGCTCGCCAGTGGTCGCGCAGCGGTCTGGCGTTCAAGAGCCGCGAGAGCGAAGCGGCAATGGTCAATGACTCAATGTTCAATGCTCAATGTTCAATAGCTCCTGACCCCTGGCCCGCCATCGACGCCCTCGGCCGCCAGATGCCCACAGCCGACGTCGCGCCCCTGCGCACCGACAAGCAGCGCACCGTAGGCATCTTCTACGTCACCTGGCACGACGAGGCCCGCCACCACCTCCCCGCCCCCTATGGCGGCGACGTCACCCGCATACTCCAGTCCGCCCCCGAGGCACGCCTCGACGCCCACCACCCCGCCTGGACAGAAGGCACCCCCCACTGGGGTGAGCCCGAGGCAGGCTACTTCCTCAGCCAAGACCGCTGGCTCATACGCCGCGACCTCTCCATGCTCGCCGATGCCGGCGTCGATGTGCTCATCCTCGATGTCACCAATGCCGTGCGCTACTGGGACGCCTGGTCCGTCCTCTTCTCCGAGATGGCCGCCATGCGAGCCCTCGGCAACCCCGTCCCCCAGTTCTGCTTCTGGGCCTTCAACGGCCCCGTCGTCAGCGTCGTCCAGGAGCTCTACGACCGCATATACCGCACCGGCACCGCCCGCGACTTCTGGTTCCACTGGCACGGCAAGCCCCTGCTCCTCTACAACGCCGAGCCCACCCACGACGCCAATGGCGGAGGCTACGACACCGGCGCCTACCCACAGGAGATCCTCGACTTCTTCACCCTGCGCAACATGTGGTGGGGCTACTACGAGTGGGGCGGCCACCGCTATGTCGGCACCGAAGACAACTGGAGCTTCGGCTATGAGCTCAACGACCCCCGCGTCGCCGCCCTCACCCCCGCCCAGCTCGCCTCGCGCCATCAGGGGCGCCTCGAAGAGATGGCCGTCACCCCCGCACAGCACCCCATCAGCATCACCGGCAAGAGCTGGCGCCGCGACACCCACGAGCCGCCCCTCAACCGCTACGACCTCCCCGACAGCGCCTATGTGCCCTGGCTCGGACGCACCGTCGCCCACCCCGAGGGCTACGGCATCTATTTCCAAGACCGCTGGGACGAAGCCCTCGCCGCCGACCCCGACTTCATCTACCTCAACGACTGGAACGAGTGGACCGCCGGCCGCTACCCCTCAGGCCTCGCCCCCGACAGCCAGACAGAGCCAGGCCCCACCACCTTCCTCGGCCGCGACAACCCCTTCTACTTCGTTGACCAGTACAACGCCGAGTTCAACCGCACCATCCAGCCCATGCGCGGCGGCTACACCGACAACTACTACATGCAGATGGCCCAGAACATACGGCGCTACAAAGGCGTGCCCCCCGTCCCCGCCATCCGCGGCTATCGACAGACAGCCACCTTCCGCGACACCCGTGGCGACAACCTCCACCGCGACCACCTCGGCTATGGAGGCTACCACTACACCGACACCACCGGCCGCCGTGACATCCTCGAGTGCCGCGTCCGGGTCACCAAGCACCACCTCGAGTTCCAGCTCATCACCGACCCCGCAGAAGAGTCAAGAGTCGAGAATCAAATTTCAAATCTCAAATCTCAAATTTCAAATCTCAATAATTTACTGCTCCTCGACACCGACTCCGACCCCACCACCGGCTGGCAAGGCTTCGACTACCGCGTCCTCTCCCACCGCCTCCAGCGCTGGGACACCGCCACCCGCACCTGGCAGACCCTCTCGATAGTCGAGGGGCAAGAGGCAAGAGTCGAGGGACAATTTTCAGAGGTCATGAGTTTAACCCTTCCTCGCAAGAAGCTCGGCCTCACTGGCGACACCTTCACCCTCGACTTCAAGTGGGCCGACAACCCCACCGACCCCGACGACATCATCTCCATCGCCACAACAGGAGACACCGCCCCCAACCGCCGCTTCCGCTACCGCCTCCACTGGCAAAGGCTATGACATCACATATGCGACAGCGCCGTCAGCTTTAATTTCCACGAAGTCTGCGTTAAATTCTACGAGAACGGCTTTAGTTTTGACGAAGTCCGCTTAATTTTTCGGGAGATCGCACTAAGATTCTGGGAAGTCTGCGTTAGTTTCGGCGAAGTCTGCGTTTGTTGTGCACTAGGAGATGAAAAACAAGACGGCTTTAATACCCTAGACAGGAAACCACTTTGTTCTGCGAAAAATCTATGATGGTTTCCTCAGACAAAGAGCACATCTTTTACCACATAATATAATAGTATTTATCTAAACTTTTATAATACTGGACAGCAACGTCACGAATGGCTTTAATACGTGCTTTTTTTATTGATGCCTCGCGAGCTGCAGCACGCTCATATGCTTCTGCCTGACGCGCAGCCTCAGCATCACGTGAAAGTTTAATTTGCCTGCATAATTTTTTTGCTTCAGCAGCACAAGAACTATGCATATCTATCTGCTGCAGCATAACAACGGCACTGCCATAGTCGCCTGCCGCATATTCAGATTGGGCTTGTTGCATAATTTGACCACATACATCATCCTGATATTTCTTATATATATCCAACATTACCTTGCTTACCTGCTGATAGCCGCTTAGCGAAACAGGGTATGTTTCGAGTAAAGCGAGAGCCTCATCATAACGTTGCATTGTCGCTAGATTTTGAGCTTTATTGATAAGAGAACTTGTATTACTCTCGTAATAATCGATTATCTTACGTTTAGCATCGCTTATGAATGCGTCTATCGTTCTGTCGTTCTCTTTCAATGTGTTCACGGCTTGTAAAACTGCATCGTCAGGCTTTGTGCCAGAGCCGCGCAAAGGAAGGACAACATTACCGAATTCAGTACCAGATATCAAATTACGTGCAGCTATGTTAAGCTGTATATCATAAGTATGGATGGTACGTATTCCGCCTTCTGACATATTACTGTTAGAATAAGTTACTTCGGGTTGTAACACAATGCCGCTATACTCTAAAGAAGAAACCCCATTACGAGACATTGCATGGAGAATCTTATTACAAAGAACCTTACAGGTGTTGTGGCTTATTTCAATCTGTGATGATGGAATAACGATTGCCATTTCTATATGCTCCTGAGCACTTGCTGCCCAAAAAGGCAAGCACAATAAAAAAAGGGAAATTGTACACTTCATTTTTTTCTATTTGATAGTTATTACTAAGGTATTACTACCGCGGGTGCGTTCAATCTTTATACCTAAATCTCGGAAAAAGCTCAGCATCTTTAAGCCAAACTTTTGGACATTATATGGTCGGCCGTCTTCATCATTTAAAGGAATATGGACATCATCAA
This sequence comes from Bacteroidaceae bacterium, assembly GCA_017963785.1. Lineage (GTDB taxonomy): Bacteria > Bacteroidota > Bacteroidia > Bacteroidales > Bacteroidaceae > UBA6382. The sequence goes on from JAGCTG010000106.1 coordinate 22,925, forward strand.
AAATCATTTGAAGGTCTGTTACACCTTGTAAATGGTAGTCTCCGTGATAGGCATTCTCTGCCATCCATAACTCAATCATGTCTGCCAGCGTATATCCATCATTGCCTACCTCATTGGAAAGTAACCAGTCTGAGCTGTTGTCAATCCCTATCGTGATATTTATAGAAGCTCCGTTATCCATTATGTCATAGAATTTACTCTGCAGGGTGCCAAGAAAATCGTCAACGCTTGTTTCTACTGCCTTGATGGCTAATTTTCCATAATCATCAGTGTAGAATTTCCCGCTTTCGCCTACAGCATTTGCCAATGAATTGCCTGACGATATTTCATAAGCAGTAAGTATCACTTTCACGCCATTGCCCGTAGGCGAATCCTGCACATAGATTTCGGCCTCTATGTAAACGTCTGCACCTGAGCCCTGTATAATCAGTGTCTTATAATCCTGCTGTTGGTTCATGCCAAGCCCCTGTGTCACAGACAGCCCTTTTACTCGGCCGAAGAAATCCACCGTAGTATAGCCTCGCTTATCAAAAGCCTCCTTTATCTTGGTAAGAACGACACGTTTATTTATATCATCCTCCAAAACAGTTCGGATATCCTCCCCTTCTTTAGTAAACGGGATGACCATCATCTTGGGCTTATGTCGTGGAGGATTTACAGGCTCCACAGTAGTGGTCAGATCCTGTGCGCCTGTTCTGCCAACCAATCCGATTAGTAAGATGAAAAAAATTGTTCTCTTCATTTCCTCATTTGTTTATAATTAAGCTACAGCGAATTTGCACATCTGAATTCATTTTGGAAGCAATCAACTTGCTAATTTTCCTAGACACAGTACATTCAGAGAAACCCTCGCCAGCCAGATTCTTCACCTTGGCTTCTCCAATTGTCGTGGGATAAGGATTGCCCTTAATCATCTCTATTGTTTCAACCATGAATTTGTCGCCTATCTTTATACCTTGCTCCTTACCTGCACATACCAGCACCGTCGTTTCGTCAATCATGCGATTTAGTGATGCTGTAAGCGGAAAATTCACACGGAAGTATTCGTAAATTTGGGCACTCAATGAATTCATTGCCATAGTTACGGCACTTTCTGGCGAAAGGCATTCGTGGCTGGCTTTTCCTTGAAAGCTTGTCGCCTCTGAACTTATACCAGTTTCAACATCCACTATTTTCATTTGAAAGGCAACACTGCCAGTATAGCCGCGTAGCGTTCCATTAGAATTGTGGATAGCATATATCGGTATCTTTACGATATGCCCTGTTATCATTTTTTCTGCTGCCATTGTAGAATACTGGTCAGCAAGATTCTCGCTGTCTATAAAGGCTTCGCTTTTCTGTAGCTCTAATTCAGCGTCAATCTTATCGCGGCTCGTTCGATCGACAACACGAAAGCGACGTGTATTAGTGAGCATCTCCACAACCTTTTCTGTAACAAGCCCTGTATAAGGACTGCTGATATCACTCGTAAATTCGCTTACACCCACCACAGGACGTGAGTCTGCTTGCGCACGCCCTATAAGGACGCACGCAAGCATAATCACACTAATAAGTGCTATTTTCATATACCTCAGAGGGTTAGAGGTTTTTCCCAGAATTCAAAGTCTCAATAATTGAATTGATTGCCTTACCTTGCTCAACAGTCTCCTCACCAAGGATGACAAGCGCATCATTTCCAAAAGTTACAAGAGCCGTAGCTGCCTTTGCCTGTTTGCCAAGTTTAGCAGCTTTCATCGGGTTTTTCTCAGCCTTGACTTGTTCCGCAATTTGCTTAGCCTCGTCTGCTGCCGCCTTGGCACTCTTGGTGGCTTCTGCAACTTTTGCACCTTCACCGGCAATAGTAGTACCAAGCGAAACCCACTCCTCAAGCGTTGGCTTCTTTACATTGACATCAGTTACACCATCCTCTGTCTTACCAATCTCGCGATAATACATGGTGCGAAGTTGCTGACTGTTGGCAATGGCAAACAGAGCAGCGTCCTTAACGGCTTCTGCATACTTGTCAATATTCATCACACCACAAACTTTTGGCTGATTGTCGACCAAATTCTGCAGTTTTGTTATTCTCTCTGCAAACTTTGGAAGTTGTTCACCGAAGTTTACTGTTGTCTCTTCGGTTTGTGCACCTGTTGTCACGCACAAAGCAATCATAGCGATTGCTGTTAAAAGAAAGTTTTTCATTGTAAAATGTTTTTTTCCTGCAATCCCTCTATCAGGTGTTAATATGATCATACAAAAAAGACGTAGGGATTCTGTCCTTACTCATCTTGTGCTAGGCTCTGGTAAACCTTCTCAGAAATGAATAGTGAATCACCTACGCCGTATATGCCGCAGCATTACGGCGTAGGTTGGCCGTATGCACACAGTCACATACAGGAAGTGAGCCATCATCTTCATCCTTCTGATAAGAAATGTACCAGATTTCAGCACAAAGGATAAAGCGCGGAACGCTTCTTCGGTCTCAGGATTTGTCCCCTAAGACGGTGCAAATATAGTGATTATTTTATACGTGGCAAGAATTTTAGGGAAAAAATCTACTTTTCATTGAACATTGAGGACTGAACTTTTTCCTCATTTTTTGTATTCCGTATCTCTTTGCAAAAACGGAGGGATATAAAAAAACTTCGCGCGTACACTATGAAATATGTACGCGCGAAGGAGGAAAGAGAGTATATCGCAAAGGGTCAACTATTCACACTGCATCAGCCATCAAGTCCTTATGACCGATAAGACTGAACACGGTTATCGCGTTGTCTTCGTTAAGAATACGCAGCGTACGGAGTATCTCGTTGAGCGTAGAACCGCTGGTCGTCACATCGTCTACCACCAAAACATTTTGTTGGCGGATTGAGGCACAGAGAGCCTCGTCAGGTTTCTCTCCACAAAGATCATCTACTTTTATCAATTTTGGCTGATTAAAACGATAAATATATCGGAGCATGTATTGATTGAGCTTGCTCGATGACTCCGGCATCACTACCAAATCATAATCGTAGAGGTTGATCTTGTCGTTGAGGTCGTCAATAGCCTTTTTTATGAATTGAGTGAGGCTGCTATCTGCCTGTATAGACTCTGGAAACTTAACATATTTAATGAATGCACTACGTACACTACCGTCAACTGTATCCTGGAACTGATAGCCATAGTAGAAGCATTTGCCAAACGCTTCCATTTGGTAGCCATGACCCGTGAGACTGACGATGTCGTCAATCCCATCGTGCTCAAAGTTAAAGATAAACTTATCTTGTTCCTTGTCGTAGGTTACACCCATGATGTTATGCTTTTTTGTGCTGCAAAGGTAATGATTATTTTACATGTGGCAAATTTCAGGAGTGAATTTCTACATTTTCTTACAGGCGTATGTATATCTTGCGGCGATAGAGGATGTAGCCCACGAGCCAGCAGAAGAGCACGTTGGTAAGGGCGAAGGCGAGGTCGCCGCCCTGCTCACCGAAGAGGGGGACATAGGCGCCGCGGAAGAGCCATTCCCAGAGACTCATAGAGGATTGACCACCATCATACGCCCCCGTCAGCGAAGCTGCCACCCCCTCTATCTTAGAGGGGGAGCTTATGTTGATGAGCATGAGGGGCCAGAGGATGCCCTCGCTGAGTAGGTAGAGGAACAGGGGGTTGGCACCGAACACGCTGAAGAACTTGCCAACACGCAGACCGCGCCGCCTGACATCGATCAGCTCTATCAGCACTCCGAGCAAGAGCGAGGCGGCTCCACACGTTATCATGACGAAGGTGGGCGACCATATCTTCTTGCTGATGGGGCACACGCCGCTGAGCAGGAAGCCGGAGAGGAGGGACTCTATCGGTTCGCCGCGCTCATCGACGAGGCCGGAGGAAAGGTCGATGTATTGAACATTTTCATACGCCTCTATAGGACACACCCCCTCCCCCCCTCGGGGTACTCCCCCTAGCTTAGGGGGAGAATCTTTTTCTTTTGACTCTTGACCGGCAAGGCGCTCCTGCAGCAGGGCGTTGATATGGTTGACGCGCTGTAGCTCGCCGCGGCGGGGCATGATGCCGCAACTGTATGCTTTCCCTTGCAAACAAGCTCGCAGTAAAAGCATTCATCCGCACCATCATCCCCTACGGGGGTAAGTCCTGAACGAAAGAAAAACCAAGAAAAACAAATTAACTAAAACGAAAACGATAACTATTTTATCAAGAATTAGAGAATTAGAGAAAATGACTTTGTTTCTTTGCGTTTCGCGCTGACGCGCTTTCCAGTGGTCTTTGCTTACTGCCTTGAGTGAGCAAGTTCCCTGTCGGCAGTCATCAAATACCCCTGCACCCCTGACGGGGGAAACGCATCGTCCGAAAATTAAGATAAGCCGGATTTAGCTTAGGTGGCTTAGGTATATCTTACTTTTGAGCTTTGTCATATTTCTCCCACAGTTTCTTCTTCGCAGCCAATTCCTTTTGTCTGGCGGTACTCTCGCGCGCTGCTTTTTCTGCGGCAGCCTCATCCTCGGGTGAGGCATATGCATGGCTGAAGCCTTTCTGTACGTTCCAGCTGCCTCGTGTAAAGTCAGGGAATGCAACTGCGGCGCAACCATTGTCCATACTCAAGGCACCCAGTTCGGCAAGTGCACACCATTCGGCCAGGTCATAGACATCGATATCCAGAGGCAGACCGTTTTGCAGGCAATACACCATACGGGCATCCATCGTATAGTCCATACCGCCATGTCCGAACTCACGACCCAGGTCGCCAAACTTCTTCAGTATGGGATGGTAGTATTGCTTCATCAGGGCATCATATTCCGACTTGGGCAAGAAGTTGTGCCCGGATATCTTGCCCGCCATTTCAGCCAGTCCCACATCGCTGGCGCCCTTCTTGCTTATATATATCTTGGGGTCGGGGTATTTGGTGCAGAAACCCGTCATTCCTGTCAGTTTGTACATGCGGTTGTAGGGCTGCGGACTCATCACGTTGTGCTGGATTTCCATTACCTTGCCCTTTTCGGTACGCATGAGTGTGGTGGTGTGGTCGCCGTTGCGGAAGTAGTCACAGTCCTTGCCTGTCACCTCCTTGTATCCCTCGCGTCCGCAGAAGCTCTCGGTGTCCATGGCTATCAGCGTCTTGATGCGGTCACCACGATGGATATTCAATGCCTGTGCGATGGGGCCCAGTCCGTGGGTGGCATAGACATCGCCTCTGTTTTCCTTATTGTATTTCAGGCGCCAATGAAGATTTTCAGGATCAGAGCCATCAGGATTGTGCCAATAGCCCTTCCAAATGCCAGGTTCGTTCAGCGTATGAATGTAGGCTCCCTCTGCACGGATGATTTCGCCAAAGAGCCCCTGCTGAGCCATGTTCAGAGCACACATCTCGTAGTAGTCGTAGCAGCAATTCTCGAGAAGCATACAATGCACGCGATTCTTCTCGCTCAGGTCGATGAGGCCCCAGCACTGTTCCAGGTTCATGACGCTTGGCACCTCGATAGCAGCATGCTTGCCGTTTTCCAAAGCACATTTCGCAACTGGGTAGTGATGGTCCCAATCCGTAGCTACGTAAACAAGGTCAATATCTTTTCGCTTGCACATCTCAACGTACCCAAATTCTCCGCTGTAGATATCAGCAGGGGGCAAGCCTACTTCCCTAAGGAATTTCTGCGCATCCCTTGCGCGACCCTCCTCATAGTCGCAGAGAGCCACAATCTGCACACCCGGTATGTGGCAATATCTCTTCACAGCCCAGGGGCCACGACTGCCAAGACCTACGAATCCTACCCGGACGGTCTCTAACTTAGGGGTGGTCAACCCCAGAACCGACTGCTGACCAGCAGGGCGAGCGGGGGTATCCACTACGATGGTTCCCTTGTCCCAGTGCCATTTAGTGCTGGGACTCATACTTTGAGCACAGATAATTGTGCTGATGGCAAGCATTGCTATGCCTAAAATGTGTCTGGTTTTCATTTTCTTTTTCTTTTTTACGATTTATGTATTATTTGGCTGTTTCTTTATTCTTTGACGTAACGCTCAAGGTTGCGGGCCACGATTTCGTAACCGCAGGCATTGGGATGCAGTCCGTCGGAGAAGAGCGACTCTATCAGTTCGCCGCGCTCATCGACGAGGCCGGGAGTCATTTCTATATATTGAGCATTGAGCATTGAACATTGAGCATTGAGCTTTTCTCTGAGCAGGGCGTTGATATGGTTGACGCGCTGCAGCTCGCCGCGGCGGGGCATGATGCCGCACTGATAGATGCGAGCCTTGGGCTGATGCTGACGCACGGCCTGGATGAGCAGTTGCATGCCCTCCACTATCTCCTCGTCGGTGTTGGTGGAGAGGTTGTTGGTGCCCAGCAGCAGGAATATCTTGTCGGCGCTGTAGCCGTCGAGCTCACCGTGCATGACGCGCCAGAGGCCGTTCTCGATGCGGTCGAAGCCGAAGCCGAGGTTGCGGGCGATGCGACCGCGGAATAGCTTGTCCCAGCTGGCGCGGTAGTCCTTGACATCAGATGCGGGGCGGTCGTCGGTCCAATAGTGGGTGATGGAGTTGCCAATCATAACTATCTGGGGGGCTTCGAGGCAGTTAGCCTGGAGTATCTGCTCATGACGTGCCAGCCAGTTGTAGGGGTCACGCTGTTGGGTGCGAGGATAGAAAAGCCTACCCCCATCCCCTCCCGAAAGGAGGGGAGACGATTGACCATTGACCATTGTCCAAGGTGTGTCGCCGAAGATTTGATATATCTTACGGATGTAGGCGTCGGCATACTGGCGCATACCGATGTCGTTGGGATGGATGCCCTCCACCATCGACTCCTGCGTGAAGGCGAGTTCGTCGTGGCTGAGATAGTAGAGGTTGGTGACTCCGCGGGCGAGGAGTGTGTCGTAGGCGCGAAGCTGCTCGGCGTTGGAGTCGGCGTATCGGTCGATGGCGCGCTGAGAGCTGGAGGCATTGGCATAGTGGTGCTCCACGAGCAGGATGGGGACATCGGGGTGCTCCGCGCGCAGCATCTCCACTCCGCGCACCATGCGGTCGTGGATGAGAGGCACCTTGTCCTCGGTGAGGTTTGGCAGGCAGTCCAAGATGTAGAGCTTGGCATCTATCTCATTCAGATACCTGAAGACCTCTTCCTCCAGCATGCCATTGCCGGAGAAAGCAAGATTGATGAGCGGGTAGCCTGTCTCGCGCTTCACGATGTTGGTCCACGCCATGCCTGTGCGCGAGGCGCAGGCGCCCTGGCCAATGGAGGTGCCATAGACAACGATGGGGGCCTCCTGGGTGACGGGGGTGAGGCGTAGGTCGTAGCCATCGTCAACGCCTATCTCGAGCCACTTGACCTCATTGTAGAGGGGCAGGAAGAGCTCATAGTCGTAGCCGCGGCGCTCACCTGTGAAGTAAGTGATGTGGCGAAACTCGTAGTTGATGGTGTCCTTGAAGGAGAGGTTGAAGCGCGAGGCGCACCAGCGCAGTTCGCCATTGGCATCGGTAGCGTAGAGGTCGAGGCCGGAGACACCGGTGGTGGGCATGTGAAACATGTTGAGTCCGCCGGTGACCTGATAGCGCACACGGATGGAGGGGGCGTTGGAGTGGAACTTGATGGAGAGTCCGGCGGACTGCTTGGAGAGTCCCCACACGGCGGAGCGCACCTCCTGCTGGGCACGGTCGGGCAGGCGGTGGTAGTTGGTCTTGAGCTCCTCGCTCCACCAACGGCCGCAGACGTAGTTGGCGCCTGTCAGTGTGTCAAGGGGGTTGAGCCAGCGCGTTTCACCTCTTACATTGAGGATTGAACATTGAACATTGAGAATTAATGCCAGGAGAAACAGTCTGAAAATATTCTTTTTCATCGGGCATGAAATTAAAAGGTGGCGCCACCAAGGTGCGCCACCTTATTTATATATAAGAAAGTTACTTGTTTTTGCGGAACTTGGAGTCGGGCTGCTGGAGGATGAACGGTTTCCACTTAGCCACGAGCTCACGTGCTATGGCCACGCCGTCGCCCACAGGCTCTGACGGGAACTCGCCGATGCAGTCCTTCCACCACTTCTCCTCGAAGTCGGTGATGGTCTGCTGTGCTTCCTTCTCTTCCTTCTCACCAAACTCCTTGCCTTCGATGACTGCCTTGTTGACAGCTGCGAAGAAGAGCTTGTAGCGCTGTGCGTAGAAGGAGCCTACGAGTCCGTTCCACTGACGGGAGGCGTAGTCGTTAAGCAGGGCAGCCTTCTCGCCCCATGTGGTGAGGAGGTTGCGGGCGTTCTGCTCGTAGTACTTAATCTCGAGGCTGTCGGTGCCGCCCTTTGCGCGTGCTTCCTCAATCCACTTACCCATGAGGAAGGTGCGCTGTGTAGCGCAGAGACGGTCAACATCCTCCATGAGGTCGAGCATACGGCGCTCGAGCACCTGCATCTCGGTGAAGTCGCCCTTCTTGTAGGCAGCCTTGTAAGCACTGAAGATGGGCAGCGAGTAGTTGCCGAGCAGCTGTCGGGTGAAGTTGACAACGTCGAGCTGATAGTTCTGGGCTGTGCTCTTGCCCTTGAGCATGAGCTCTACGGCGTCGAGGAGGTCCTTGTTGTCATACTTGATGCCGGTGCCGCGATAGTAGGTGCGGAACTTGTTTTCGCTCTCGCCCCACTTGTCGCTCATGAAGGGGCGGACATTGATCTGCGGGCACTGTCCCGGGTGGTCGGCCTCGGTATAGACGGTCTCAGAGAGGAGCTTCCATGCAGCGCGGATATTGGGGTCGGTGCTGTTGGAGCGCTCATCGGCCACATGCTCAATCCACTTGGGCACGTCGTTGGTCTGGGCGATGTCCCATGCCTTCTCGAAGATGTATTCATACATGAAGGTGTTGCAGTCGAAGCCCTCGAGGGTGGAGCCGAGGCCTACGAAGTTGTCGCCGCCCTCCTTATAAGTGTTCTCGATGCGCTCGTTGACGGTGGCAAGGTTACCGCTGAGGAAGGTATTGCCGCCGAAGTTGCCGAGGTAGCACCATACATAGGGCACGCCGTAGTACTTGTCGGTTTTCTTCCATATCTCGGTGTTCTCGCAGTAGTAGTCGAGCAGGATGGAGCGGTCCTTAGGATAGGAAGTGATGTATTTGCGGATACGTGCACAACTGTCGCCGGGCTCGCCATAGGCGGCTACGTCGCCATCCTTATTCTCGCGTACACCCCAGTCGCGCCACTCGTTGTAGAAGAGCCATGTCATCTGCAGCCAGATAGCCTTGGGATCTGCCTTCTTCAGGTTCTCGAAGGTCTGCTTGCCCTGGCGTGCGAGGTAGTCGGACTTGTATGAGGGGGGCTCCAGCTCGTTGAAGAGGTCGAGGCCATAGACGTGGTCGGTGCCGTAGGTCTTGATTTCCTCTTCGAGGAAGAGCTTCTGAATCTGCGGATAGAGCTTGTCCTGCGGGTCGAGGTAGGAGCAAGCATACTGGTCGGAGTAGCCAGACCAAGAGGCTATCTTGGTGATCTTGGCATCGGGATAGTACTTAGCCAGTTCCTGAGGCACATGGCCTGCGAAAGCGGGCAGCACAGGGCGCATGTTGAACTCACGCTCGCGAGCCACAATCTTCTTCTGCAGCTCCTCCTGGTCGTTGAGCCATGACATGGGCACAGCCTTGATAGCACCCTCCTGGCCGGGCCAGTAGTCGATGTTCATCATGCGGTGCCAGGGCAGGTGGGCAGGACCGGTGAAGTAGGCGCGTACCTCCTCGTCGGAGAGGCCCATCTTCATCCATACCTTGCGCCAGATAGACTCCTGACCGGTGATAGCCAGCGGGAGGTTGATGCCGTTGAGGGCCATCCAGTCGATGAAGTGCTCCCAGTCACGCCAGTTCCACCACGGCATGGTGTAGCCGAAGGTGCAATAGTTGAGGAAGAAACGCTCCTTGACACGGGCACTGATGGTGACTGGCTCCTGGAGGGGCACAATAGCCTTGGGGGCGTCGAACTTCTCATCTACAAACCAGCTGACTACGGTGTTGCAGTAGTACTTGAGGTAGTAGTTGAGGCCCACGGCCATGGAGTTGGCATTGTTGCCGCCAACAATAAGCTTACCATTCTCTGTAGAGAGCTGGAAATAGTCACCTGTCTTCTTTGCAGGCAGTTTCTTGCCCTCAATCTGTGAAGACAACTCGGGCAGCAGTCGGCCCACGAGGCCTTTGAACGCGGAGAGGTCATCGGCCATCACTCCTAGCGTGAGCATGAGGCTCATCGCTAATGCTAAGAATTTTTTCATTGCGTTTTGAAAATTGTTTTTTGGTTGTTATTTTTGTTGGATAAATTTTTCCGTCGCGAAGATAATAAAAATAATTGGAATTTGAAATCTTAAGATTGAAAATTATATTCTTTATCCCTCTATACCTTCTATTTTATGTCAGAAAATGAATGTAGATGCAGGCAAGCCCACTTCATTCACAAGATTGGCGCGAGTAAAGGGCTGCCACCCGTAGCGCACGCTGACAGGGCGGGGCACTGCCGCGGACTTCACACGCACAGTCTTGCCCTCTACCGTGGCCGTGGCTGCGTGGTAGAGACCATCACTGCCTGCCACCTCGAAGGAGCGCAGCGGAGCGCCGTCGGAGGTGAGCAGCGTGGTGGCGCAGTCGAAACTGACCACTATCGAGGCTCCGTCGATATGCATCGTTGCAGGCTTCGGCCCTTCTGACACGATGTCGCGACCATAGCTGTGGCGCAGAGCCTGGAGTGCGAGGCGCTGCCCTACCTGCTGCTTGCGTGTGGGGTGGACATCCAGCGAGTCACCCACATCGGTGCTGACAGCCATCCATGTGTAAGGCAGACGGTCGGCAAGCAGACGCTGGCTGTTGCGGAAGCGAGGCCACGACGGACGGTTGAGGCTGCTCAACTGCACGAAATAGAACGGCAAGTCAGTCTTGGCAAACGCCTTTCTCCAGCTCTTCTCCAGCAGAGGGAACAACAGCTCGTGCAATTCGGTGTTGTGGGCATTGCTCTCGCCCTGATACCATATCACGCCCTTGAGAGCCGTTCCCTCCAGGGGGCGGATGCCTGTCTCATACATATAGCAGGGCTCATAGGGATGGCGCTGCAGCTTGTTGGTAGCCTGAGTGATATTCTTGGCAGCACGTCCGCGTACCCATCCTTGGATATGGTCGTTGTCGAGCCAGTTGTAGAGTATCTGGGGATAATCCCACTGCAGTGTCCAGCGGTCGATCCATGCCTCGGCGGGAGTGCCGCCCACAGCATTACATATCAAGCCGATATGCACTCCCTCCTCCAAGCTCTGGGCGAGAGACTTACCGAAGTGGTAAGCCACAGCCGACATGCGCGCCACGTTGGCAGTCTGCATGGTCTGCCATCCCGCAGAGGCAAGATATTTGAGGGTGTTCACAGAGTCGAGCACTGCCTGCGGCCACTCCACATTGTCGGTGGCAGCTATGGGAGTCATCTGTAGCAGGTGGAGACGCTGCTGACGCGGAGCCTCGCTGAGGTCCTGGGCAGCTGTGGCACAGTTGCCCAGCATAAACTCCATATTGCTCTGACCAGAGCACAGCCAGACGTCACCCAGCCAGACATTGTCATACTTAATAAGGTCCTTAAGGTCTTTAGGGTCTTTAAGGGTCTTAAGGACTCTCTTTATCGTGAGAGTATAGGGGCCGCCGGCTGGCTGTGCGGGCAGCTCCACGCGCCACTGCCCCCAGCAGTCGGCAGTGGCAGTGCCCTTCAAGTTATTGGAGAGCTTCACCTCCACCTTGTCGCCAGCATTGGCTGTGCCGCTGATAACCAACGGCTGGTCGCGCTGCAACACCATATTGTCGCTATAGGTCAGGGGCATCTGCAGTCCGCCAAAGTCGCCCGTGATATTCTGATAGACAGTGCGTGCCAGGATGCCCGCCCCTTCAGCATTGGGGTGGAGGGCATCGGGCAGCAGCTCGGGCCTGTTGTAGAGCGGAGTACACAAATCTATCAGCCCTACGCCAGCTCCGTAGGCCACGGTGCGTATCGCTTCGCTCACCTGCTTATGCCAGTCGCGTGTGCCGCTCTGGAAGCGATGATGCTGATGGCCGATGGGCGAGAGCAGACAAATCCATATCTTGGCCTTGGGATTGGCCACGCGGAAAGAGTCTATCAACGCCCGGTACTCGGGAATGAACTCCTCGCTATAGTTGGGCCACCAGCGCGGGTCGGTATCGTTGAGGCCGAGATGAATTACCACAATATCGGCCTTGAAGTCCATAGCCGCACGATACTCCGGCTGCTTGGTGTAGGCCATGGGGCTATGACTGTTGAGCGTGGCACTGCTGCGCCCAAAGTTGCGCACATCGTAACCATCGCCCAGCATGCCTTGCAGCTGCACGGGATAGCTATAGTGCTCGCGGTCTTCTATGCCGTAGCCGTATGTCACACTGTTGCCCACGCAGGCAACTTTTGTCTTTTCCTTTGCGCTCGCTCCTGCCACGAACAATGTCAGCAGAAGCAGAATGATTGTCTTTTTCATGGTTATGGTGTGTTATTTAATAGGCGTCAGTCCTATCTGGGCAGCCTTCTTGAGCATAAAGTTATAAGCTGCGTCGTGTTCGTTGGGAATCTTACCATCGAGGATAGCGTCCTTGATAGCCGTCTTTATCGTGCCCACTTCGCGGCACGGAGTGAGGCCGAAGGTCGCCATTATCTCTTCGCCGCTCACCGGCGGCTGGAAGTTGCGTATGCGGTCGCGCTCCTCGAGGTCCACAAGTTTCTGGCGCACAAGCAGGAAGTTGTCACGGAAACGCTGCTTCTTCTGCTCGTTGCGGCTAGTGATGTCTGCCTCGCACAGTGCCATGAGGTCGTCAATGTCGTCGCCTGCATCAAAAAGCAGACGGCGCACCGCGCTGTCGGTGACCTCATCGTCGCTGATGGCAATGGGGCGCATGTGGAGGTCAACGAGTTTCTGCACATACTTCATGCGTTCGTCCATAGGCAGCTTCATACGACGGAAGATGCCGGGCACCATGCGCGCTCCGATAAAGTTATGGTTGTGGAAGGTCCAGCCCTGAGTGGGACTGAACACCTTGGTCTTAGGCTTGCCTATGTCGTGGAGCAGAGCAGCCCAGCGTAACCACAGATTGTCGGAGACCTTGGCCACGTTGTCCAGCACCTCGAGGGTGTGGTAGAAGATATTCTTATGGCTCTTGCCGTTGTGAGTCTCTTTCACATTGAGTGCCGCCAGCTCAGGAAACACGATATCCAGCAGTCCGCAGCGCTCCATCTCCACGAATCCCATAGAAGGGGTGGGCGACAGCATTATCTTGTTGATCTCGTCGATGATACGCTCGCCGCTGATGATGCTTATGCGTTCACGATTGCGGCTGAGGGCGTCGAAGGTCTCCTCGTCGATGCGGAAATTGAGCTGCGTGGCGAAACGGATGCATCGCATCATGCGCAGTGGGTCGTCGCTGAAGGTGATATCAGGGTCAAGGGGTGTGCGGATGATGCGGTCCTCCATATCCTCTTGTCCGTAGAAGGGGTCTATCAACTCACCAAAGCGCTCGGCATTGAGACAAACGCCCATGGCGTTGACAGTGAAGTCGCGACGCTCCAGGTCGTCCTGCAGTGTGCCGTCCTCCACGATAGGTTTGCGCGAGTCGCGCTGATAGCTCTCCCGACGCGCGCCGACAAACTCCACCTCCATGCCGTGCCACTTGACTTGCGCCGTGCCAAAGTTGCGAAAGACACTGAGATGAGCGCCCTTGCCCAACTCGTTGACCAGAGCTGTGGCCACCTCGATGCCGCTGCCTACAACGACGACATCAATGTCCTTAGACGGGCGCTCCAGGAATAGGTCACGCACATAGCCGCCGATGAGATAGCACTCCACTCCCATCGCATCGGCTACTGCGCCAATGCTGTGAAACACAGGGGCTTTCAGGGCCTCGCGTATTTCTTCTTGACTGAGATTGCGCATTATTTCTTTGTATCTTGCGCAAAAGTACAAAAAAGTTAGGAGTTAAGAGCTAGAAGTAAGGACTTTTTATTAACTTCGCAGCTGAAATGAGAACAACACTATTTTTTGTTATATTGGCCGCGGCTATGATAAGCTGCGGTGAGAGGCAGGGCACTGCGCCCAACCCCGAGGTGGAGGGGCAGCAGTGGCTCAGCAAAGCGCGCACAGCGCTCAGCGACTCAGACCTTGTAAAGGCTAGCGCCGCCATCGACAGTCTGCGCAGCCAGTGCGCCGAGGCCTTCAACGCCCGCGAGGAGGGCATTCTGCTGCTCGACTCAATAGAACTGGCAGAGGCTCGTCGGCAGCTGGCTGATGCCCAAAAGGCTGCGGCACAACAGGGCCTCGACATCTATGCCCGCGACTCGGTGGACACCCAATTGGACCGCTTCGCCACCAAGGTGCGCTTCTATGAAAAGAAGTTGAAGCACGACATCGCAGGGTTTCGCCAGCACGAGCAATAGCCATGATGTAGCGAGAAACAAAAAAGTTTCGGAGCCGCATACGACTCCGAAACAGAAGAGGTACCTAGCAGAATCGAACTGCTGTACACGGTTTTGCAGACCGTTGCCTAGCCACTCGGCCAAGGTACCAAAAATCAAAAAGCGAGTGCAAAATTAGCGGTTTTTTCGTTACGCGCCAAAGAATATGTAACTTTTTTTGATTAAAACAGTAAATAAGATGTCTTTTCTACAGCAGATACAGGCCACTATCCGTCAACACGACCTATTGCCTCAGCCCGGTGGTGCGGAGGTCGTATTAGTGGCACTGAGCGGCGGTGCTGACTCAGTAGCGCTGCTCAGGGCACTGCTGGAACTGGGCTATCGCTGCGAGGCTGCGCACTGCAATTTTCATCTACGCGACAAGGAGTCAGACCGCGACGAAATGTTCGTAACTGACCTCTGCCAGGAGCTGGGCGTGACACTACATAAGACAGACTTTCAGACCGCTGACTTCGCCCGTGAGCAAGCGATTAGCCTTGAGATGGCTGCCCGCGAACAGCGCTACGAGTTCTTTCATCAGCTTCTGGATACAGGCAACTACATCGCCGTGGCCGTGGCCCATCATCGCGACGACAATGCAGAGACGATATTGCTAAATATAATCCGCGGCACAGGACTGCAAGGCCTCACTGGCATGCCCTATAGCAACGACGGCATTGTGCGCCCACTGCTTGACGTAAGCCGAGAATATATCCTTGATTTTCTGCACCACATAGGGCAAGACTATGTGACTGACAGCACCAATCTCACACCCGACGTAAAGCGCAACATCGTGAGACTCAGGCTCATGCCGCTGCTCCGCGACCTCAATCCTTCCATTACCGACACACTGCTGCAGAACGCCGCCTATGCCCGCGATGCCATCAACTTTATCCGCCAGCAAGCATATAAAATAAATAAGGTAGAGCAAGGTGACGGCTCTATAGCCATAGCCAAGCGCGACATCAGCAGCCAAGTGTTGCTCTTCGAGCTGCTCCATCCGCTCGGCTTCACCCCCGCCCAAATCCACGATATTTGGCATGGGATTGACAAACAACCGGGTGCCTTGTTACGCAGTGCAACGCACGAGCTGCTACGCGACCGCGAGGACCTCATTATCAGACCATTGAAGGCAGGTGAAGAGCGCGAGGAGATAGTCTTTAAGGCCGGCGGGGACGCTACGCTGTGCGGACAGATGCTCCGCACCCACATCGTCAGTGCTGCCGAGGTCAGCGAGATAAGCAAAGACCCCAGAGTGGCCTGTCTTGACGCCGACAAGGTGGGCAGCAACCTAATCCTGCGGCCGACACAACAGGGTGACCGCTTCGTTCCATTCGGGGCAAAAGGCAGCAAATTAGTGAGTCGCTATATGATAGACCACAAGTTCAGTGCCTTCCAGAAGGAGCGCCAGCTGGTGCTCTCCAATGGCGCAGACATTGTGTGGCTCGTAGGACAACGGCCCGACGACCGCTATCGAGTTGTTAAAGAAACAAAAAACATTTTAATAATTGAAACGATAGCATAGCCTATTCAAAGTTTTTTGTAACTTTGCATCTCAAATTTCAACTCTTACGTTTAACACTTTATTTTTTTTATAATGAAAAAGACATTCTTTCTCGCATTCGCTCTGGCCGGTGCATTTGCTGTTGCCGGTGCACAGGAAATAAGCGACATCACCTTTGAAAACGGGCACCTCGCGCTGAGCAACGACGTGTGCTGTAGTTTCGTCGCGAGTCCCGAGAAGACACCCACGGCGCCGAAGGCTCCCAAAGCCCCCAAGGTGGACAAGAAAAAAGGTGGCGTTGCTGCACC
>JAGCTG010000107.1 GCA_017963785.1 Bacteroidaceae bacterium
GCCGACGGCAATGCCCTCGACCAGAACACCGATATGGGCCTCAGCCTCAACTACACCTCCCGCAACGACTATGACCGCGATGCCACCTACGACATAGGCATCGTCGCCACCATGGACTATGTCATCACCTACGAAGACGGCTCCACCGCTGTGCTACCCGCGTTCAACATCAACCCCGTAACCCCCGCCATCGAGGGCGAATACGTTGACAACGCACTCAACGCAATGTGTCAGACAGCCACCGCATGTCGCGACTACGACCCCGAGAACGATGAGATAGAGATGGGCGAGTTCTGGGAGGACAACGACGACCACTACACCGCCGACCCCGATATGGGAGGTGACCAGCAAATCAACCCGGGCACCATCATTGCTCGCCAGTACGACGACTACGAATGGGTGGACCTCGCACTCCCTTCAGGACTCAAGTGGGCCACACGCAACGTCGGCGCCAGCACACCTTATGAACTCGGAGGACTCTACGGATGGGGCGACGCCACCGGCTACCACACCGAGTCAAACAACCGCTACTACTACATGTCGCGTCCCGACACCACATATATCAGCCACACGCGCATGGACATCGCCACTGTGCAGTGGGGATTCGACTGGCGCATACCCAGCAAGGAAGAAGCAGAGGAACTCATCGACAACTGCACCTTTGAGCGTGCCATCGTTGACGGCTGCGAGGGCATCTGGTTTAAGTCAAAAAACAACAACGAGAAGATGTTCATGCCCTGCGCCGGTGACCGGTACATCGAGAACATACGCACCGTCACACCCAACCACGCCCACGGCTACTACTGGACCGCCAATCTCTATCCCACCGACAACGCAGCAGCCTACGCCTTCCACTGGGACGGCTACACCAATATGTATAAGCCCGCCTTCAAGGAGCGCTACTTCGGGTGCTCCATTCGTCCCGTGAAGGTAGAACAATAGAATCAACCAGACGACTTTTGCAGCCTTCTCGCGCGGAGATGATTTCTTCTCCGCGCTTTTTTTGTCGCCTCTGCCGCCCCTCTCCGACATTCATGGGAGAAGACTGAACCAAACAAAAATCTAAAGACGCCCTCACGAAAAACTAAGCCCACTCTCGCGGTGAAAAAAAGCTACTCTCGTGCAAACTAAACCCAATCTCGCACAAATAAGAGTAGCTATATTTTTCCGCAGAGCAGACTTTCGTACTCCGCAGAGTGGGCTTTAAAAATTTTTAGAGTGGGGATAATTTTTCTCAGAGTGGACTTTCCGGGACTTGCAAGGAGATTATTGTCCCCCTTGCCCAATCATCCAATTTGGATGATTTATGCGTACTACCCGAAGCACTCCGAACGCTTCTACAACCCACGCTCACACTCACCTCTTTTCGGGGGGCTTTTTTGTCTGTACTTTTCTTTTTTATTTGGGAAAAAATTGGTAACTTTGCGCTGTTAAATAGAACTAAAAACAGAACACTATAATCATGATAAAGTTTTTCAAAACCTCTGAAGGCAGTGTCATTGCCGTACAAATCAACAAGGCTCTCTCGCAGCAGGAGATTGACGCCCTCTGCTGGCTCTTTGGCGGAGCTGAGGCTGTCGAAAACGACAGCATGGATGGTTTCTTCGTAGGCCCGCGCCGCGAAATGGTGACCCCGTGGAGCACCAACGCCGTGGAGATAACGCAAAACATGAACATCAACGGAATCGTGCGCATAGAGGAGTTCTTTCCCGTTGCAGGCGAAGACGCTGACCACGACCCCATGCTGCAGCGCCTCTATCGCGGCCTCGACGGCAAAGTCTTTGACGTAAACATCAAGCCAGCGCCGATAAAAATCATTGAAAACATCGAAGAATATAACGAGGAAGAAGGCCTCGCCCTCTCGCCCGAAGAGATAGAATACCTGCACAAGGTAGAAGGTCAGCTGGGCCGCAAGCTAACCGACTCGGAGGTGTTTGGCTTCGCACAGATCAACTCCGAGCACTGTCGCCACAAGATTTTCGGCGGTTCTTTCATCATCGACGGCAAGGAGATGCCCTCCTCTCTCTTCGCCATGATCAAGAAGACAACAAAAGAGAACCCACACAAGATTCTCTCCGCCTACAAAGACAACGTAGCCTTCGCCCAGGGCCCCGTGGTGGAGCAGTTTGCCCCGCAGGACGGCAGCACGAGCGACTACTTCGTCATCAAAAAGATAGAGAGCGTCATATCGCTCAAAGCCGAGACGCATAATTTCCCCACCACCGTGGAGCCCTTCAACGGAGCCTCCACCGGCACCGGCGGTGAGATACGCGACCGTATGGGTGGCGGCACAGGCTCATGGCCCATCGCAGGCACGGCAGTATATATGACTGCCTACAGGAGCCCGCTCCCCGCTTCGCCCGACGGCGAGGCAATGGACGCACGCCCCTGGCTCTACCAGACTCCCGAGCAGATACTGATAAAGGCCTCTAACGGTGCCAGCGACTTTGGCAACAAGTTCGGCCAGCCGCTCATCACAGGCTCTGTGCTCACCTTCGAGCACAAAGAGAACGGAGAGAAGTATGGCTACGACAAGGTGGTGATGCTCGCCGGCGGCGTGGGCTACGGCTCGAAGCGCGACTGCCTCAAGAAGGAGCCGCACAAGGGCAACAAGATTGTGGTGGTAGGCGGCGACAACTATCGCATCGGCCTCGGCGGCGGCTCGGTGAGCTCCGTAGATACGGGCCGATACTCCAACGGCATCGAGCTCAACGCTGTGCAGCGCGCCAATCCGGAGATGCAAAAGAGGGCCTACAACCTGGTGCGCACCCTCTGCGAAGAAGACGTCAACCCCATCGTGTCGATTCACGACCACGGCTCGGCAGGCCACGTCAACTGCCTGTCGGAGCTGGTGGAAGAGTGCGGAGGCAAGATAGACATGACCAAGCTGCCCATTGGCGACAGCACCCTGTCGGCCAAGGAGATAATAGCCAACGAGAGTCAGGAGCGCATGGGACTGCTCCTCGACGAGAAGCACCTTGACCACGTGCAGAAGATAGCCGAGAGGGAGAGAGCCCCGATGTATGTGGTGGGCGAGACAACAGGTGACGCCCATTTCGCTTTTGAGCAAGCTGACGGCGTAAGGCCCTTCGACCTCGACGTGGCTCAGATGTTCGGCCACTCGCCCAAGACGGTGATGGTTGACGAGACGGTGGAGCGCACCTATCAAGACGTTGTGTATGAGCAAGGCAAGATTGCCGAATACCTCGAGTCGATGCTCCAACTGGAGAGCGTGGCGTGCAAGGACTGGCTCACTAACAAGGTGGACCGCTCCGTGACCGGCAAGATTGCGCGCCAGCAGTGTCAGGGCGAGCTTCAGCTGCCGCTGAGCGATGTAGGTGTAGTGGCCCTCGACTACAGAGGCCGCAAGGGAATAGCCACCGCTCTGGGCCATGCGCCGCAGGCAGGACTGGCCAGTCCCGAGGCAGGCTCTGTGCTGACCGTGAGCGAGGCGCTGACCAACATTGTGTGGGCACCGCTGGAAGAAGGCATGGACAGTATCTCGCTGAGTGCCAACTGGATGTGGCCGTGCCGCTCACAGAAGGGCGAGGATGCCCGCCTCTACAAGGCTGTGAAGGCCCTGAGCGACTTCTGCTGCGCTCTTAAAATAAATGTGCCGACGGGAAAAGACTCGCTCTCCATGAGTCAGCAGTATCCCGACGGCGACAAGATAATTTCACCGGGCACTGTGATAGTCAGTGCCGGTGGTCAGGTAAGCGACGTGCGCAAGGTGGTGAGCCCCGTAATCAAAAACGACGCCAAGACCACCCTGCTGCATATTGACTTCAGCTTCGACACACTGCGCCTCGGCGGTTCTGCCTTTGCCCAGAGCCTCGGCTATGTGGGCAGCGATGTGCCGATGTGCAAGAGTGCCGAATACTTCCGCGCTGCCTTCAACGCTGTGCAGCAACTAATAGACAAAAGCCTCGTGATGGCAGGCCACGACATCTCGGCCGGCGGACTGATAACCACGTTGCTAGAGATGTGTTTCGCCAACGTGGAGGGCGGCATGGAAATCAATGTGGACGGCTTCAAGGAGCCCGACCTTGTGAAGATTCTCTTCGCCGAGAACCCTGGCGTAGTAATCCAGATAGCCAATAGCAACAAGGCAGCAGTGAAGAAAGTGCTCGACGATGCCGGCGTAGCCTTCGTGGAGATAGGCAAGCCCACCGACGAACGTCACATCTTGGTAAACCAAGACGGCATAACCCATCAGTTTGGCATCGACTATCTGCGCGATGTGTGGTATCACACCTCCTACATGCTCGACACGCACCAGAGCTTCAACGGCACCGCCGACGAGCGCTATAGCAACTACAAAGAGCAGCCCGTAGAGTTTGCCTTTAACCGCGATTTCACCGGGCAGTTTGCGCAACTGGGCATCAGTCCCGACAGGAAAGAGAAGTCGGGCGTCAAGGCTGCCATCATCCGCGAGAAAGGCACCAACGGCGAGAGAGAGATGGCATACATACTCCATCTGGCAGGGTTTGACGTAAAGGACGTGATGATGACCGACCTCATCAGCGGACGCGAGACACTCGACGACATACAAATGATAGTGTTCTGCGGCGGATTCTCCAATTCCGACGTACTCGGCTCAGCCAAGGGATGGGCAGGAGCATTCCTCTACAACCCCCGCGCTAAAGCAGCCCTCGACCGCTTCTATGCCCGCAAGGACACCCTCAGCCTCGGCGTATGCAACGGTTGTCAGCTGATGGTGGAACTGGGGCTCGTTAATCCCGAGCTGCCTAACAGCAGCAAGATGCTCCACAACGTGAGCCACAAGTTTGAAAGCGGCTTCGTGGGAGTGACTGTGCAGACCAACCGCAGTGTGATGCTCGGCTCGCTGAGCGGCAACAAACTCGGAGTTTGGGTAGCCCACGGCGAGGGACGGTTCCAGCTGCCATATCCTGAAGATAAATATAATATTGTGCTTAAGTACAGCTACGAAGGCTATCCCGCCAACCCCAACGGCTCCGACTACTGCACCGCGGGCATCTGCTCGACCGACGGTCGCCACCTGGCAATGATGCCTCACCCTGAACGCGCTTTCTTCCCCTGGCAGTGCGGCACCTATCCTGCCGACCGCCTGACCGACGACATCACCCCGTGGGTAGAGGCTTTTGTCAATGCCCGCAAGTGGTGCGAGGAGAAAGGGAAATAAAAAGAAAACAGCTAAATAGCACATAAATAGCAAATCGCAAAATAGTAAATTTTATAGATGAACAGACTACTATGCGTACTTATTTCTCTGCTCACTCTCACCGCAGCAAGAGGCCAAATGCGCACCGACAACGAACTTAGAGAGGCAGCAGCGACATTCTTTGCCGACCGCGCAGGTCAGCAAAGCGGCACAGCTGCTTCCAAAGCCTACCACGCCGAAGAGATAACGCTTGCGCTTCAAAAAGAAAACCTCGCGGTAGCCACCGACGGTGACCGCTTTGTGGTGCTAGCAAGAAACAAGGACGTAAGGCCTGTGCTCGGCTTCTCAGAGTCGGCATATAGTGAGTCTGACATGCCGCCTGCCCTGACCTCTTGGATAGAGAAGACCAACTCCTTGCTGGCGGAAGAAGCGGCCTCCCACATGTTTGAACAGCCCAGCCTCAAGATACCCCAGAGTGTGCCTGCCCATGTGGAGCCAATGATAACAACTCTGTGGAGCCAATGGGAACCCTACAATGCCTTGGTGCCCCACTACATCAAGGGTACCAACGACACCGAGACCTATCCATCCGACAAAGGCTACTACGCAGAGATGCCGACCGGCTGCATCGCCACATCGATGAGCCAACTGATGAACTATTACCGCTATCCTGCCCATGGGCGCGGCAGCCACTCGCTGACAGTGAAACAAGGCAACGGCACTGGAGAAGTGATGGCGATGGACTTCGACAAGGTCAACTTCGACTGGGCCAACATGCTGGACGAATATGACTACTCCTTCGACTTCAATCCTGACAAAAACACCTTTGAACTGATGCCCGACTTCACGCCCAAACAGGCAGATGCCGTGGCAATACTGATGGTGGCATGCGGCATTGCCAGCGACATGAGCTACACACCAAAGGGCAGCGCAGCATCCATGACAATCACTGTCAATGCCTTTAAGCAGTATTTCAACTACGACGCCCACTATGTAGGCGACGCTGCAGTGCTCCAGAACGTGATGTACAAATACCTCGCTTCCGGTACACCTCTTATCGCTTCCGGGCCAGGCCACGCTTTTATCCTTGACGGATATGACGACCGCGGTTACCTGCACGCCAACTTCGGATGGGGAGGCGACGGCGACGGCTACTATCTCTTTCCCCAAATGGACAAATATGAGATAGAAGACTTTATCATCGCAAGACCCGCCAACAAGATGCCCACACCCACACTGCTCACCGCAGGCACACTGGGCTCGGCTCTCAGCGTTATAGACAACGACAAACTCTTTGCCATCAAAGTAACCGGCAGCCTCGGAGCATCCGACTACTTCGCCTTAAGAAATAAGGGAAAACAAACACTGATTGAGACCATCGACCTGGGAGAAGCCACTAGCAACAGCGACAAATTTACAAGCGATTTGCTTAACGATATGGTGTTCTTTAGCTTATCGCTTCCGCGCAACATACGCACCATCGATAAAGGTGCTTTCAGCAGCAAGAATTATCTTGGCAGTATAAAGATTCCCTCATCGGTCAAGTCAATTGGTGAAGAGGCTTTTAAGAGTTGCACCACTCTAAGCGACCTGAACATTCCCTCCTCCGTCACCTCCATCGGCAAAAATGCCTTTTTCTCTTGCAGGGGATTAACCAGCCTCACCCTGCCCGAGGGAATGAAAGAGCTCGGCTTCGCATCCTTTGAACACTGCATCAATATCACATCCGTCACTATTCCTGCCTCGCTGGAAAAGATGGACGACTACTGCTTCGACGGATGCCTGGGCATAACCACCGTCACCTATCTCGCCAAGAATCCCAAACCCATACCCTCCACCGCTTTCTACGATTATTTCGGCGACAATACCCACGCCATCTATGACCAGGCTACACTGCGTGTACCTCATGGCTGTAAGAACAAGGTAAAATATCTCGAGGGATGGAAAGAGTTTGGTAACATCGTGGAGTTGCCTGCCGCCGACATCAACAACGACACTGCCGTCAACACCGCCGATGTGGTGGCTGTCTATGCCTACATTGAGAAGGGCGAGACCTCCGGCTTTAGCCGTGAAGCCGCCAACGTCAATGGCGACGGGGCTGTCAACACCGCTGACATAGTAGCCATCTACAACTATATCGTAGAGGGAGACAAGTAAAGGGATGGCAAACATTACACTCGACAAGATAGCAGAATACGTAAAGGCCTGCAAGCGCTGCGGACTGAGCGCCACACGCACTCATGCTGTGCCGGGTGAAGGCTGTCCCACAGCCAAGCTAATGTGTATCGGCGAGGGGCCAGGCTTTCATGAGGACCAGCAGGGGCGACCTTTTGTTGGGGAGTCCGGACATCTGCTTGATAAGATATTAGCTGCCTCGGGATTTTCCCGTCAATCTAATACCTTTATAGCCAATATCGTAAAGTGCCGACCGCCAAACAACCGTGATCCTTTGCCTGAGGAGCGTCAGGCTTGTCTGCCCTTGCTGCTCAAGCAGATAGAGATTGTAAATCCCACTATTATCGTGCTGCTCGGAGCTACCGCGCTGAAAGGCCTTATCGACCCAGAGGCACGCATCACACGACTGCGGGGCAAGTGGATGGAGTGGCAAGGACGAATGGTGATGCCAACTTATCATCCCTCTGCCTTGCTACGCAATCCAGAGCTTAAACGGCCCGTGTGGGAAGACTTCAAACTTGTGATTGACAAATACCGCGAACTCGTAGACCCAAACCACCACAGCGATTATCACTGACCTCCCATGACCAATGAGGAATATATTGACAAGCATAGCAACGACGATGTGCGCAAACTGGCTCTGAGCCATATCCCTGACGGAGTGGACGCGCTGTGGTGTATGCAGCAGATAGAAGGGCGGCAACTAGCCAAGAAGAAACTACCACTATGGACACAGACGAGGGGACTGTGGTTTCCGCCAAAGCTTGCGATGGAACAATGCTCGAGTGAGCCCGCTGCACAGTATAAACGCACTATTGCCGAACGCCTCTTGCCCGACAAAGACCAACGGACTATGCTCATTGACCTGACAGGAGGCTTTGGGGTGGACTTCTCTTTTCTTGCACCAATCTTTGAAAGAGCCGTCTATGTAGAGCAACAGCCTATCCTATGCAAAATAGCAGAGCACAATTTCCCGTTACTGGGGCTGCACAACGCCAA
>JAGCTG010000108.1 GCA_017963785.1 Bacteroidaceae bacterium
GACCGCACCACGGACTATAGCGCGATGCCTGAGGCTGACCTCATTTTGGTCACCCACGAGCACTTCGACCACTTCGACACGGCCACCATTAAGCGTCTCTCCACCGAGAACACCATCACGGTGATGAATCCTCGTTGTCATGAGCTATCCGGTATGGGGCAGTCCCTGTCCAACGGCATGACGCTAAATATTGCCGAGGATGTAAGAGTGGAGGCAGTTCCTGCCTACAATGTCACCGAAGGGCGCCAGCATTTTCATCCCCAAGGTCGTGACAATGGCTATATCCTTACCATTAATGGTCTCAGGATATATATTGCCGGTGATACAGAGCCCATACCTGAGATGGAGCAGATACGCGATATTGACATCGCATTCCTTCCTTGCAACCAGCCCTACACCATGACCGTGGAGCAGCTGGTCAGCGCTGCCAAGATAATCAAGCCCAAAGTGCTCTATCCGTATCATTTCGGGCAGACCGACCTCAGTGCCCTGCCAGCGCTACTCAAAGATAGTGGTATTGATGTAAGAATCAGGCCGTTTGACTGATAAGGAATAGCTGTATTTATGGGTGCGATGAAATCCAAGACAGAGAAATATGACTTACTGCTTAGGCAGATAAGCTCCCTCATTGAGGGTGAGACAGACATGATTGCGGCGATGAGCAATGTGGCAGCGGCGATACATCACGAGATGAAGTTTTGGTGGACAGGTTTCTATCGTGTGGTAGGCAAGGAACTGGTGCTCGGTCCTTTTCAGGGGCCGGTGGCATGTATGCATATTGCGTATGGCAAGGGCGTGTGTGGTAAGGCATGGGAGCAAGGCCAGACTATTGTGGTAGCTGACGTAGAGAAGTTTCCCGGCCATATAGCGTGCAGCGCGGCGTCACGCTCAGAGATAGTGGTGCCTATGACTGATGGGAGCGGCAGAGTGGTTGCGGTGCTGGATATTGACAGCACGGAGTTGGCAGCGTTTGATGACATTGACCGCGAGTATTTGGAAAAGATAGTCAGGTTGCTGAAAGTATAGAGAGGCGTATGGAATACATGTCGCAAGAAGGTTATGACAAGTTGGTGGAGGAACTGCATCAGCTGGAGCATGTGGAACTGCCACGGGCAAAAGAGGCGCTAGTGGAAGCTCGCGACAAGGGCGATTTAAGTGAGAACTTCGAGTATCATGCTGCAAAGCGTGAGCATGGAAGAATACTTGGCAGGATACGCTTTAAGCAGCGTGTGCTGGAGCACACACGAGTGATAGATATGTCGAGACTCAGCGGTGACAGCGTAGGTCTACTCTCGAAGGTAAAGATGACGAACCTGAACAACAACATGAGCATGACCTACACGATAGCCAGTCCTCACGAGGCAAACTTGCGTGAAGGAAAGATATCTATCAAGTCGCCGATTGCCCAAGCGCTACTGGGCAAGAAGGTGGGCGATGAGGTGGAGGTGCAAGTGCCTGCCGGTGTGCAACGGTTCAGGATTGAGCATATAGAAATATAACATTTGATATATATCCCAATGATCAGGCAGGCAAATAAAGGCGATATAGCAGGCATAATCGACTTGCTGTATCAGGCGGATAAGGTGCATAATGAGATACGGCCCGATTTGTTTAAGGGCAATACGCCAAAGTATAGCGAAGAAGAGCTGACGGCCCTATTGGAAGATGAGCACAAGCCTATCTTCGTTTATGACAACGGAAAGGTGGCAGGCCATGCCTTCTGTCAGATTATTGAAGTGAAAGGCCATAGGCTGCTACAGGACATTAAGACTCTGTATATTGATGATATTTGTGTGGATGAGGAGGAGCGTGGCAAGGATATAGGCAAGGCACTGTTTGATTTTGTGCGAGATTACGCTATATCTCTAGGCTGTTACAACATCACTCTCAACGTGTGGGAAGGAAACGATGCTGCATATGGATTTTACAAGAAGATGGGGATGCGAGTTCAGAAAACAGGTATGGAGATAAGGCTGGAAGATTGAAGGATTGAGAGATGAAAAGAATCATTAGAAAAGCCACTCCTGCTGACATGACTGCTATTATGAAGGTAATGGATGCAGCAAAGTGTATAATGCGGCAGGATAGCAATATGCTGCAATGGGGAGAGGGTTACCCGTCGGAGTCTATTATCTTGAGCGATATTGAAAGGGATGGTGCATACGTGATTGATGAAGACGGTAGTGTGATTGGATACTTTGCATTCTTACCTTCGCCGGAACCTACATATAATATTATTTCCGGAGGAGAATGGCTAGACGACACGCGACCTTATCACGTGGTACATCGCATTGCCAGCTATCCAGAGGTGCATGGCGTATTTTGCAGCATTATGGAGTATTGTTTCTCGAAGGAGAGCAATATCCGCATCGATACTCACCGCGACAACAATATTATGTTGCACAACATAAAGAAGTACGGCTTTACGTATTGCGGAATAATATATCTTAAGTCGGGTGATGAGCGTTTGGCCTATCAGAAGATAATTGCAAGGTGATTAGCTACCTTAGCGTTTCTTCAGTATGTCAGCGATTCGCGTCATCTGGTTAGGTATGCGTATCTGCTGAGGACACTTCTTAAGACACTCTTCGCAATCGGCGCACCGGTTGGCCCATGTGGAGGCATCGGGCAGCGATTTGCGCAATCCTTTTGCGAACTTCTTGGTGCGACGCTTGTAGTCGGAAGCCTTGGGGTCGGGCAACGGCAGCAGCTTCTGCTCCACAGCCTCGTTGTAGTAGGTGAAGTTGCCTGGGATATCTACGCCATACGGACAGGGCATGCAGTAGCGGCACGTGGTGCAGGGTATAATGGGGAAACCTGCCATGACATCGGCTATGTCTTCAAGTATCTTGTTCTCTGCCTCTGTGCACGGGTCAAGCGGGGAGAATGTGCGCACGTTCTCTTCGAGGTGGCTCATCTGATTCATCCCGCTCAGGGCGGTAAGGATATTGGGGTGTGAACCAACCCAGCGGAAAGCCCACGATGCAAGACTATCGTTAGGACGGAGGGCAGTAAGCCGCTGACTGAGCTCGTCGCTCATCTTGGCCAGGGCACCTCCGCGGAGGGGCTCCATCACTACAGCTTGCACGCCCGTCTTGTCGAGCTTGTTGTAGAGATACTCGGCATCGGCATCGTGGCGTCTGCCCTTACTGAGCGAGGCGTGGCGCCAGTCGAGGTAGTTCATCTGTATCTGGGCAAAGTCCCAATGGTATTCGTCTTGGTGGTCAAGCAGGAAGTCAAAGACACTCACATTGCCATGATATGAGAATCCGAGGTGGCGGATTCGGCCAGCCTCGCGCTCCTTGAGCAGGAAGTCGAGCAGTCCGTTGTCGAGGAATCGAGGGGTGAAGTCCTCCATGCCGCTGCCCCCCACTCCATGCAGGAGATAGTAGTCGATATAGTCGACCTGCAATGTCTTGAACGAGTTCTCATACATTTTGCGTGCCTCGTCAAGTTTCCAGAGGTCTTGGCTATAGTTAGACATCTTGGTGGCTACATAGTATTTGTCGCGAGGATAACGGCTGAGTGCAATACCTGTCTGCGTCTCGTTGATTCCGCGTTTGTACATGGGCGATGTGTCGAAGTAGTTTACGCCGTGGGCAATGGCATAATCTACCAGACGGTTTACCTCTTCCTGCTCATCAGGCAGGCGCATCATGCCGAAGCCGAGCAATGATATTTTCTCACCTGTGCCGTGCTGGATGCGGTACGTCATTTGATTCTGCGCGTTTTCATAGCCAAGCAAAAGCGGCTTGTTGGTCTCCTGAGCGAATGCGTGCAGCGGGTCCAGCGCCATTGCAGTAAGTGCCGAGCCGGCTCCGACTCCTAACTTATGGAGAAACTGCCGACGGCTAATGTCTGATTTTTGGTTGTTGTTTTTCATCCCTCTTGTAATATAAAAGGTTTAAGGCTTTTCTTCTGCGAAGTTACTATTTTATATCTTTTACCCGATACTTTATGGGTAAAAGTTTATCTTTTTTGTATAAATAGACAAATAAAAGGAGACTATTGTCCCCTTTTATTCTTTTAAGCTTTCAATTTTTTTACTCCCACTCAATGGTGCCTGTTGGCTTGGGAGTGAGATCGTAGAGCACGCGGTTCACTCCTGGCACCTCGGTGATGATGCGCTGGGTGATATGATGCAGCAGTGGGTAAGGTATTTCTTCGATAGTTGCTGTCATAGCATCGCGTGTATTGACGGCACGAATGATGACAGGCCAGTCCCAGCTGCGCTTGTCGTCTTTTACACCTGTTGACTTATAGTCCGGGACGATGGTGAAGTACTGCCACACCTTGCCCTCCAGCCCATTGCGGGCAAACTCGTCGCGAAGGATGGCATCGCTCTCACGGAGTGCCTCCAGGCGGTCACGGGTGATAGCTCCGGTGCATCGGACACCCAGTCCGGGGCCTGGGAAGGGCTGGCGGTTGACCATGTTGTCGGGCAACCCCAGTTCCTTGCCTACCACGCGAACCTCGTCCTTAAAAAGGAGTTTGATGGGCTCAACGAGCTCAAACTGAAGGTCTTCGGGCAGGCCGCCCACATTGTGGTGAGACTTTACAGGACCAGACTCGACAATGTCAGGATAGATGGTGCCCTGAGCAAGGAAGCTGATGCCCTCTTGCTTGCGTGCCTCTTCTTCGAAGACGCGGATAAACTCAGCGCCGATAATCTTGCGCTTCTGTTCGGGGTCAGCCACACCGGCGAGCTTGTTGAGGAAACGGTCGACGGCGTCAACATACACGAGATTGGCGTTGAGCTCATCGCGAAACACGCGCAGCACCTGCTCTGACTCGCCTTTGCGCATCAGGCCGTGGTTGACGTGGACCGAGACCAGCTGCCTGCCGACTGCTTTAATGAGCAAGGCAGCAACAACGGAGGAGTCAACACCGCCAGACAACGCAAGCAAGACTTTTTTGTCGCCGATCTGGGCGCGTAATTCTGTTATCTGTTCTTCAATGAATTTTTGGGCCAATGTGGGGGTGGTAATACGCTCCATATCGGCCGGACGGACGTTACCTGTAGCCATAATGATTTACGATTTTATTTGGTAGTTAGTATTTGGTATTTCTGCTGCGAAGTTACGATTTTTTTCTTGTATGAGGAAATGAATGATGATTATTTGTGAGTCGTGCAAACAAAAAAAATGAGACGATGTTGTCGTCTCATTATTTGTGGATGCTGCATTGATTTGTGACTCCTGCGGGATTCAAACCCACAACCTTCTGATCCGTAGTCAGATGCTCTATTCAGTTGAGCTAAGGAGCCATCCTTTTGGTTTTTGCGACGCGAAATTAGTAACTTCTTTTCAAATGGCAAAGCAAATGCGTTATTTTTTTTTATTTTAGTGTATCTGGATGGGTTATTTGGTGTAAAACCGTTATTTTTGCAGCGTATGGCACATCATAATGAGATTGGCAGGATTGGCGAAATGGTGGCAGTTCGCCATCTGATACAGCAGGGATACAGCCTGCTGGAGAGTGACTATAGAGTTGGTCACAAGGATATTGACATCGTTGCGTTTAAGGACGGTGTGACGGTGTTTGTGGAAGTTAAGACTCGTAGCTCTGAGCGTTTCGGCAGTCCTGAGGAGGCTGTGGACGATGAGAAGATAGGGTTTCTTGTTTCTGCTGCCAACGCGTATATCCAGCGGAAGGGGGTGATGGGGCCGATCCGTTTTGATGTAATCGCTGTAGTTGGTACTGAGGAGCCTTTCAATATCACGCACTTCACGAATGTCATCAATCCTCTGAGTGTGTTGCAGGGCGGGCAAGACTCGGCTGTCCACAGACGATACAACCGCTGACGGCTAGTCGAGGTATATGACCTCGGGCTTCAGGGTGATGCCGAACTTGTGCTGTACGTCTTCCATGATGGCAGCTGCGAGGGCTACTATCTCGTCGGGCGTGGCACCGCCGAGGTTTACCAGCACGAGGGGCTGATTGTGGTACACGCCTGCCCTGCCGAGGCTCTTACCTTTCCAGCCGGCTTTCTCTATGAGCCAAGCGGCGGGGACTTTGAGCCTGGAACATTGAACATTGAGCATTGAACATTGAGCATTGTCGGTTACAGGGTAATGGGGGATGTCGGGGTATTGCCGGCGCAGATCATTGTAATGGTCTGCAGAGATTATGGGGTTGAGGAAGAAGCTGCCGGCGTTGCCCAGCTGGGAGGGTTCGGGCAGTTTGCTGCGGCGCAGCTCGATGACTTTGTTGCGCACGTCTTGTGCTGTCAGTCCTTGGGTTGGGAGGTCGCTGAGTCCTTTGTAGGATATGTTGGGGTGGAACTCTGTGGGGAGCGAGAACACTACATGGGTGATGGCATACTGTCCGCGCCACTGTTCCTTATAGTTGCTGCGGCGATAGCTGAAGCCGCACTCATCTTTGGTGTGGCGCACCTGTCGGCCGGTGTGCATGTCGACACAATGAACGCTGACGATGAAGTCCTTGGCCTCAGCGCCGTAGGCTCCGATGTTCTGGACGGCGGCGGCTCCCACCTCAGAGGGGATGAGTGAGAGATTCTCCAGGCCGTAGTAGCCGTGGGCTATGGTCCACGCCACAAAGTCATCCCAGTTTTCGGCAGCACCGACGGAGAGGGTGACATGTCCGTCGCACTCGTCAATCTTTTCTATTCCCTTGACGGCAGAGTGGAGTATGCAGCCGTCGAAGTCTTTGGTGAAGAGCAGGTCGCTACCGCTGCCGATGTGGAACATTGAGCATTGAGCATTGACCATTGAGCTCCTGTTGGAGAGGAACTCAGCCAAGTCATCAGCATTCTCATACTCCACGAAATATTTGGCCTTGACATCGAGGCCGAAGGAGTTGTGGGGTTTGAGGGAGTAGTTCGTTTTTATCGTCAGCATTGCCTAATAGTTTTCGATTTTGTAGAGTTGCCATTGTTCGCCGTTGCGACGAAAATAGAGTCTGCTGGTGAATCCGGAGCCCGGGGCTTCAAGGGAGACCATGCGCTCGGTGGTGTTGTCGGTGAGGTCCTGTCCGAAGTCGATGTTGGAGAATTTCTGGGATGGCAGCAGGGGGATAAGGTTGTTGCTCCAGTTGGTGGCGGTGATTTTATGGTTTTTTACAAACTGTGCATCGAACTCATCGTCGTTGTCGGGGTCGAGGCCGTCATAGGTGATGGTCTCTGCGAGGTGCTCCTGCTGAAAGTCGGGGTCGGCAGCAAAGGAGGAATAGAAGCGGACGAAACTGCTGTTGGGGTCATCGTCAATGGAGTGCTCGTCGATGGAGGTGAGCATCCACTGGCCATCAGTCTTTTCAAAGTTGTAGTTGCTGGCCTTGTCTTCGTCGGTGTTGTACCATTGCACCGTGACGCTGTTCACCTCGTCGTCTTTCTCCAAGCCCATTGACTTGAAGTCGGGAAAGAAGACTGTGTAGGCGTCGGAGTTGTAATGCAGCTTAGAGAAGCGCCACTGTTTCTCGCCGATGGTGAGGGTGTCGCCGTTGACGATATGCCTGAGCGGGAAGAGGATACGCTTTCTCTGGTATTTGCTGTTCTGGCAGAAGGATGCGATAAAGTCGTAGAACACTCCGTCGGCAGCCTGCGACACCTGTGTCTGTGCCATCAGCGAGTCTTCGACATCACCGAGCAGGAGGGAGGAGTCAACAGCGCTGGCGCTAAGCGAGTCAGCTCCATCGGCATCTCCTGACTTGCCACCGCCACAGGCGGTGAGGAGGAAGATGGAAGATGTAAGAAGAATGATGTGAAATGGAAGATGTGAGATGGAAGATGTGAGATGTAGTTTTTTCATGCCTTTAACTTACATATTCTCAATGGCATTGAGCATTTTTATTGTAGCTTTGATGGCAGAGTCGGTCTGGTCGGCATCGAGGCCTCTGGTGCGTAGCGACTTGCCTTTATATTCCCACGAGATGACGGTCTGGACGAGTGCGTCGGTTCGTCCGCCGGGAGGTATGGTTACGAAGTAGTTGGTCAGCACGGGGAACTCGCGGTGGAGCTTCTCGGTGTAGATTTTATGGAGCCCCTTGACGAAGGCATCATACTGACCGTCGCCTGTGGATGCTGCCTCATACTCGACTCCGTCGATTTCTATGCGCAGCGAGGCGTAGCTGCGCAGCGAGCGTGCGGTGGAGACCATGTAGCCCACGAGCTTGACCTTATTGTTGTCGGCATTGTGCTTGATGACATCGTTAACGATGAAGGGGAGGTCGTCGGGGGTGACAATCTCCTTGCGGTCGCCAAGCTCGGTGATGCGCTCGGTGACGAGCTTTGTCTGCTCGGGAGTGAGCTCGAGTCCGAGAGCGTCAAGATTTTTTATGATATTAGCTTTGCCGCTGTTTTTACCAAGGGCATATTCGCGCTTTCTGCCGAAGCGCTCAGGATGGAGATTGTTTTGATAGAGATTGTGCTTATTGTCGCCATCGGCATGCACGCCAGCCACTTGAGTGAAGACGCTCTCGCCCACGATGGGGCGGTTGGGGGAGATGGGAATGGCAGAATAGCTCTCCACCAGTCGGCTGATTTGATACAAGGCCGCTTCGTCAATATTAGTGTGAGCCTTGAACTGGTCGTGGAGAATGGCCTGCACACTGGCCAGCGGAGCATTGCCGGCTCTCTCGCCGAGTCCGTTGACAGTGGCATGAATGCCCTGGCATCCGCTGAGTACGGCAGCCAGCACATTGCTGATGGCAAGGTCATAGTCGTTGTGGGCATGGAAATCGAAGTGCACCTTCGGGTATCGCTTCACCATCTTGCGCACGAACTCGAGCACCTGGAGCGGATTGAGCACTCCGAGTGTGTCGGGCAGCATAAAGCGCTGAACATTGGTGTGAGCGAGGGCATCCATCACCTGGAAGACATAGTCGGGCGAGTCTATCATGCCGTTGCTCCAGTCCTCGAGATAGATATTTATGCTCACGCCCTTGGCAGTGGCATATTGAATGGCCTCGAGAATGTCGGCAATATGCTGTTGGGGAGTCTTGTTGAGCTGGTATTGACAGTGGCGGAGGGAGCCCTTGCATAGCAGGTTGATACGCTTGCAGCCACAGTCGACAAGCCAGTCAACCGACTTGCCTCCGTCGAGGAAGCCCAGCACCTCTACCCTATCAATCATGCCGGCGCTGTTTGCCCATCGGCATATCATGCTGACGGCCTCTTTCTCGCCTTCGGACACGCGTGCTGAGGCGACCTCGACGCGGTCCACCTTTACGTCTTGCAGCAGTCCGCGGGCTATGGTCAGTTTCTCGCTAGGCAGGAAGGACACATTGTCGGTCTGCTCACCGTCGCGCAGCGTGGTGTCGAGTATTTCAATGTAGCGGTCCATTGTGCTCGTATTGCTCAATATTGCTTTTGTTTTCCAGCAGGAAGTCGATGTCGTCGAGTGCGTTCATCAGGCAATATTTCTTGTATCCGTTGATATCGAAATGCTCGCTGTGAGCTGTGACGATGTTAGTCACGGTTTGGTTGGGGAGGTCCACCTTCACCACGGCCTGCGGACGGGCGGCAATGGTAGCGAAGAGTTCTCTCTGAAAGTCGGTGCTGACAACGACTGGGAGCACGAAGCAATTCAAGAGGTTGTTGCGATGGATGTCGGCAAAGGACGAACTGATCACCACTCTCACGCCATAGCCGGCTATAGCCCAGGCAGCGTGTTCACGGCTGGAGCCGCTACCCCAGTTCTGCCCTGCCACGATTATCTCATGCACACCCTTGCGGGGCGGCTCTGAGAAGTCGGGCTTGTTCATCACGAAGTCAGCCACCGGCTTGCCGTTGCTGTCGTAGCGGAGGTCGTGCATAAAGGCGTCGCCGAAGAATTTGGGGTCGCGAGTTGTGGAGGCCAGGTATCGTGCCGGTATGATGAGGTCAGTATTGCAGTTGTCAATTGCAACGGGAATACAGGTGCTTTGGATGATGTTGAAGCTTTGTTTCATTGAAGATTGAAAATTGAACATTGAGGATTAAAGGCCTCTCGGATCAGTAATTACTCCGATGATGGCAGAGGCGGCGACGGTAAGGGGTGATGCCAATACGGTGCGAGCACCGGGGCCTTGGCGCCCCACGAAGTTGCGGTTGCTGGTAGAGATGGCGAGCTTGCCTGCGGGCACTTTGTCGGGGTTCATGGCCAGGCATGCAGAGCAGGACGGCAGCCTTAGCTCAAAGCCTGCATCCTCGAGCACCTTGTCGATGCCCTCGTCGATAATCTGTTGCCTTACCAGCCATGAACCAGGCACCAGCCATGCCACGACATTGTCGGCCTTGCGCTTGCCTTTCACCACCGAGGCGAAAGCACGGAAGTCCTCTATCCTACCGTTGGTGCATGCACCGAGGAAACAGTAGTCCACCGGTTTGCCCTCCAGCCTCTCGCCGGGCTTAAAATGCATATAGTCCAACTGTGCGAGGAAGTCTGCTCTCTCGCTCTCGGCGATAGTGTCGAGTGAGGGTATGGCCTCGTCGATGGCAATGCCAGCTCCGGGGTTGGTGCCATAGGTGATGCGCGGTTTTATGTCTTCGGCGCGGAAGGAGAGCTCTTTGTCAAACACGGCGTCATCGTCGCTGCGCAGTTGGCGCCATGCCTCCACGGCTTTGTCCCATTCCTCGCCCTTGGGAGCATACTCGCGCTCCTTGAGGTAGGCGAAGGTAGTGTCGTCGGGGGCAATGATACCGGCTCGGCTGCCCATCTCTATCGAGAGGTTGCTCAGCGTCAGTCGTCCCTCCATGCTCATCTCGCGGATAGTGCTGCCAGCATATTCCACCACATAGCCAGTGGCGCCGCTGGTGGTCATCTGAGCCATGAGGTA
>JAGCTG010000109.1 GCA_017963785.1 Bacteroidaceae bacterium
ACCTTGAAGATAGACAAAGACCATCTCATAAAGTACATCATGCCGCAGGACCTGAAGTCTTTTGGCCTCATACCTGAGATTATCGGTCGTATGCCAGTGCTTACCTATCTCAATCCACTCGACAAAGAGGCTTTGCGCCGCATCTTGATGGAGCCAAAGAACTCTATCATCCGCCAGTATCAGAAAATAATGGATATGGATGGTGTGAAGATGGTAGTAGACAATACCGCACTCGACTTCATTGTTGACAAAGCAGAGGAGTACAAACTCGGAGCTCGCGGCCTTCGATCTATAGTGGAGAATATCCTGCGGGATGCTCTCTTTGAGATTCCATCATCGCGAAAACGCGAATTTCATCTCACAGAAGAATATGCACGAACGCATATCGATGAAAATCTTTCTTTACAATAAGAGATGACAACAAAACTAACGGAACATTGGCGTGTTCCGTTATTTTTTGCCTTTTTAGATTACATTTTATTATTGAATTGGCACAAAGGAGCACTTTTTTCTATCTAGTAGAGTTTTTTTTTGAAAAAAATGTCCCCGATTCAAAAATCTTGTTATAATTTTGTTAGCAGATAAGGGCAAACGCTTCTATATCCGTAATTTTATAGGGAAAAACTAATGCCACGCAACAAAAAAATATACGACTGTCTCAAGCACTATTTCGGCTTCGACAAGTTCAAAGGTGACCAAGAGAAGGTCATTCAGAATGTGCTGGATGGCAATGACACTTTTGTGCTTATGCCTACTGGAGGAGGCAAATCGCTATGCTACCAGTTGCCTGCCCTGATGATGGACGGTACCGCCTTAATCATCTCGCCGCTCATCGCCTTGATGAAAAACCAGGTGGATGCCATCCGCATGCAAGTGGAAGAGGAAAACCTCGCCCACTTCATGAACTCCACCCTCTCACGCCAAGAACTGCAAGAGGTGCAGAGCGATGTGCTCGAAGGCCGCGTCAAGATGCTGTATGTGGCACCGGAGACTCTGACAAAGGCTGGCAACAGTGAATTCTTCAGCCAAGCCAACATCTCATTCTATGCCGTTGACGAGGCTCACTGTATATCAGAGTGGGGTCACGACTTCCGCTACGAATATCGCGAGATACGCCCCGCCATCAATCAAATCACGATGCGAAAATACGGCATTGACGCCGACGTAGTGGATCGGTTTATGGGCATACACAAGAATGTGCGCACCAATCTCATCTGCAACAACTTCACCTTCGACGACTTCAAGGTGATGGTCAAAGCCATCTATCCCGAATACGCCAATGCTGAGCCTGACGAAGATGACGAGGGCAATATAGCGCCTGTAGATGATGCCATTGAACAGCTCTGGAACAGTCTTGTGGAGCAACTCCATCCCGATGCCTCATCACCCGACGGTCTGTTCAACATCGACACCCTTGGCCCAATCCTCAAAGCTAAGGTTACCGCACCCCTGCGCCCACTCATGAATGCACTGTGCAGCACCGCCACCCATCTGCGTGACATACTCCTTGCCACTGCCAAGCGTCCCCCGATAGTGGCTCTCACTGCCACTGCCACCGACAAGGTGCGCCTTGACATAAAGAAAAACCTAAACATCCTAGAAGCAAAAGAATTCAAGAGTTCCTTCAACCGGCCCAACCTATATTATGAAGTGAGGCCCAAGACCAAGGACATCGATAAGGAAATCATAAAATTCATCTCCGAACGACCGCGCAAGAGCGGTATCATCTATTGCCTCAGTCGCCGCGAAGTGGAGCGCCTAGCACAGGTGCTGCAGGCCAACGGCATCAAAGCTGCCGCCTACCACGCTGGTATGGAGGCTATAGAACGGTCCACCACCCAGGATGACTTCCTCATGGAGCGCATCAAGGTCATCGTCGCAACCATCGCCTTTGGCATGGGTATCGACAAACCCGATGTGCGCTATGTCATTCACTTCGACATCCCCAAGAGTCTCGAGGGGTACTACCAAGAAACCGGGCGTGCAGGACGCGACGGACGCGAAGGATTCTGCCTCGCCTTCTATTCTCACAAAGACCTCCGCAAACTTGAGAAATTTATGGAGGACAAACCTGTGAGCGAACAAGACATAGGCCGACAACTGCTGCGTGAGACTGCGGCCTACGCTGAATCGTCAGTATGTAGGCGAAAACTGCTGTTACACTACTTCGGAGAAGACTACAACAAAGACAACTGCCATAATTGTGATAACTGTAAACACCCAAAGACAAAAGTGGAAGCAAAAGACCAATTGTGTAATGTAATAGAAACAATTCAGGTAACCAAGGAGAACTTCTCCGAGGACCATATCATAGATATAATAATGGGCAAGGAAACCGATGATGTGCTCGAATACCGTCACAACGAACTTGAGCTCTTCGGCATCGGCGAGAACGACGAGCGCACTCTCTGGCAGTCTGTAGTGCGCCAGGCGCTACTCGCGGAATACCTTGACAAAAACAAGGAAAACCAAGGTTCACTGCGAGTTACGGCAAAAGGAAAAAAGTTCTTTAAAAAACCCACTGACTTTACCGTTACCCTCGACTCCGACTTCGACGAAGACAATGACGCTACTGATCCCGATGGCTTTGGCGAGAGCAATGCCCTCGACCAGGAGCTCTTTGAGATGCTAGTCGACCTGCGTAACAAGGTTGCTAAAGACAAGGGCAAACCGCCCTATGTCATCTTCCAAGATCCCTCACTCGAGGCAATGGCCACCACCTACCCCATCACCAGCGAAGAGTTGCTCAACATACCTGGAGTGGGAGCTGGAAAAGTAAAGAAATACGGCCAGGAATTCCTCGATCTCATCAAGCGACACTGCGAAGACAATGAGATAGAACGTCCCGAAGACTTCCGCATACGCACCGTACCCAATAAGTCAAAACTCAAAATCAATATTATTCAGAACATCGACCGCAAGGTAGACCTCGATGACTACGCAGAAGCCAATCGTATTGACTTCAGTGACCTGCTCGACGAGATAGACTCCATCGTCTATTCCGGTACAAAAATCAATATCGACTACTTTGTGGAGGCAGTCATCGACGAAGACAAGATACGCGAAATCTACGACTACTTCAACGAAGCCGAGACCGATGACATAGAGAAGGCCAAAGACGAGTTGGGCGATGATTTCAGCAAAGAAGAAATACGACTCGTACGAATCAAATACCTATCCGACAACGCCAACTAAAACGATTAGGGGTTGATGCACTTCGCATCAACCCCTAATCGTTTATCAATGGTCAGTGGTCAATTATCAATAGTTATCTTCCCTTCTTTGAGAGCAAATTTCACTTCAGAATCGGGCGAATAAAAAGCTTTGATATCGCGATTATCTGTCCACGCCATGTTTGCACCAACCATCTTGATAATGTACTCGCCGTCAGACAATGTAGTTACATTCATATAGACCGTAACAAGCGGACCGTCATTACCAGCGAAGTTATCATTCTTGGGACTTGCAATCAAAATCATCATCGTTTTGCGACACGAAGCCGTATTCCATGACAACATAGGCTGATGAGTGTGCGCCCAGCGATTAGAGGGAGTGTATGCCACGGAGCGATGATGGCTAATATTTGTCGTGTCCTTCACTGTCCCCTCGTCATCAAGATAGAAGAATATGTCAGTGCTATCGGGCGTCGTGATGAAGCACTGCACACATGTGATGGGTAGCGTATTGACCATGCTTACCCTCACCGGCACCTTCGTCAGGTCAGTGGTGGGCAGTACCTCTATCCTCATCACATTGGCGTTAGAGTCCACCTCGGCCACGAGTCCAGCCTTAACAGCAGTGGCAGCGACCACCGTCATCATGAAGAGAACTAATTTCTTCATAACTATTTAATGATAAATGACTATTCAACTTTTTTTGTAGCGCGACGACGACGCGTAGTCTTCTTCTCATCGTCAACCGGCTTCTCTATCTGCACGCCAGCCAACTCGGGGTCGATCAAAATACGGCCGCAATACTCGCATACAATAATCTTCTTATGCATGCGCACATCAAGCTGACGCTGGGGTGGAATCTTGTTGAAGCAACCACCGCATGCATCTCTCTGCACATACACAATGCCCAAACCATTATGGCTGTTCTTGCGGATGCGCTTAAACGATGACAGCAAGCGATAGTCAATCGTAGCTTCCAGAATCTTCGACTCGTCGCGCAAATTGTCTTCCTCCACTCTCGTTTCGGCAACAATCTCCTCCAGCTCCGAGCGTTTAGCCTCAAGGTCACCTTGGCGCTCCTCGCGGCTCTCGATACTTGCCTGAATGGCAGCATCTATTTCCTGTCTGCGCTCACTGTCCTCGTGAATCTTCTTGTCCTTGGACTTGATGTCAAGTTCATGATACTCTATCTCCTTGCTGAGCGAGTCGTACTCTCGGTTGTTGTGTACATTGTCCAGATGGCCCTTGCAGCGCTCTATTGCCTCCTGAGCCCTAATCTTTTCCTCGTTATACTTGACAATCCTAATGTCGATATCCTTGCGTTCCTCTTGCAGACGTGCAATGCGTGCACCGAGGCCTTCTATCTCATCTTCCAAGTCCTGAACCTCAAGGGGCAACTCACCACGGATAGTACGGATCTCATCAATCTTCGAGAGCACTGCCTGATACTTGTACAGACTCTTCAATTTTTGCTCTACTGTCATCTCCATAGGAGACACTTTCTTAGTTTCTCTTGCCATAATGTTTATTTACTATTTAGTTATTTGTTTCTGTTATAATTTTGTCTTCACTCCTACAAGTGGAATAAGGGAAAGAAAGCTCAAATACAATGTATGGGGTTCGTCTTAACCATCGAAAGGTATAACGGAAGCTCGGCTAGTCGCTCACGCAGCACACCCTGCATCAATGCAGGAGTGAACTGCTCACTCTCCCAATGACCAATCACTACTATCTGCAGACGCTGCTCGGTTCCGAAGTAACGGTGGTAATGCATCTCGCCAGTAACAAACGTATCAGCGCCCCGCGCCAGCGCATCGTCAAGCAAAAAGTCACCGGCTCCGCCGCACAACGCCACCTTGCGTATGGGGCGCTCCAGCAGCGTATTGCACATCACATGCTGCAGTTGCAGTGAGTCTTTTACAAATATAATGAACGAACCAGCATCCATCGGCTCATGCAGCATGCCGATGCATCCGCTACCACCACCATTGTTGTTATCCCTCAGAAACTCCACTTCATGCATGCCGAGGCAGTCAGCAAGCGCAAAACTCACGCCGCCACGGGCGTTATCAAGATTTGTATGGGCAGCATACACGGTGATATCGTTTTTTATTGCATAACGCACGCAGCGTTCAACATAGCCCACATCGCCTACTTGGCGGAGCGGGTGAAAAAGCAACGGGTGGTGAGCCACAACCATGTTGCAACCCTTTGAGACGGCTTCAGCCAGCACAGCCTCCGTCACATCCAGACACAATAATACCCCTGAAACTTCCGCCTCGGGCTCACCCACCTGCAAGCCGGCATTGTCATACCCGTCTTGCAGAGGCAGAGGCGCGAATACTTCAAGGGTCGCAATGACATCCTTTATTTTCACGTTATCTGCGTTTAGCGCTGCAAAATTACAACTTTTTTTCGAAATAAGCACCCAAAACAGCGAAAAAGCGATTGAAAAGCGTACTCATATCAAAAAAACTCAATTTCGTGAAAACATAAGCCTCCCCTTAGCAGAGCCCTCACCTACTTCACTAACCGCTCACCATTAAGGATAAACATTTTGTCTTTCATAGGCAGTATTTCTGCCTGCTCCACCTGGGTGTCCCAGTCCTCGGGAGCAACCTCTTCAAAAGAAATACTCACATGGTCGGGACGGCACCCCCAGTTATCCATAAAAACTTTGTAGATGGCTTCTGCAACTTTCTGCTTGATGGCCTTGTCCTTCGGGTAGGCCTTGATTCTAATGTAAGGCATAATTTTAATTTACAATTTAAATGTACAATTTATTCTACTATTTTGGAGCAAATTTAATGTATTTTGCTGAATCGCGCAAAAGATTTGGGAGAGAATAAAAGAAAATGCTTAACTTTGGAGGTGATTACACATTATAATACAATATATGAGTACTGCTAAGAAAATTATTGCAGAAATGATGACGATGCGCGACGATGCTCAACGCGATGGTTTGATGCGTTTCTTCAAAACGGAAGCCGGGCAATATGGCGAAGGTGATGAGTTTCTTGGCATTAAGGTTCCGCGAGTCCGCGAAGTAGTGAAACACCACCCCGCTGTGCCACTCGACGAGATACCAGCATTACTGACCAGCGTCTGGCATGAGATAAGGCTGTGCGGACTGCTGCTTATGGTCGCTAAGTTCGAGAAACTCACCACGCAACGGCATGTCAGCGCCAAAGAGGCCATACGTAAACGCGACGAAATAGTAAGCATGTACCTACACCATGCGCGGCAGGCAAACAACTGGGACCTCGTGGACCTCTCCGCGCCAAAGATAATCGGCCACTGGCTTATGTTGCCATCTCAATTCGACGACAAGCAGAATATTATAGACGGACTGGCGCATAGCAGTTGCCTATGGGAGCAACGCATAAGCATGGTCTGCACCTGGAAGACGCTGCAGATGGGTGATACCTCATGGTGTCTGCGCTATGCGAAGATACACCTGCGCCATCCTCACGACTTGATGCACAAGGCTGTAGGCTGGATGCTGCGCGAGATGGGCAAGAGAGTAAGCATGGATCTACTGCGCGACTTCCTGCGTCAGCATGTCCACGAAATGCCCCGTACAGCGTTGCGCTACGCTATCGAGAAAATGGACGAGGAAGAAAGGCGATATTGGCTGAAACAGTAACATATGGACTACATCGCACATTATATTTCACCAATAGGAGATCTGACGATGGCTGCATGCGGCGAAAAACTCGTAGGTCTTTGGTTTGACGACCAAAAATGGTTTGGCGAGGGGCTTGACACGAACCATGAGGAGAACGCCCTCCTACCTGTTCTGATGGAAACAAAAGAGTGGCTGGACATTTTCTTCAGTGGCAAGGCTCCACAGTTCACTCCACCACTGCTGCTACGCGGCACTCCATTTCGCCAAAAGATATGGAGCCAACTAATGACTATTCCTTACAGCCACACAACCACTTACGGTGATATAGCTCATGCACTCGGCGTATCCTCTGCACGCGCAATAGGAGGAGCCGTAGGTCATAACCATATATCACTGATTATTCCATGCCATCGCGTAATAGGTGCAGGAAAAACACTCACAGGATACGCAGGAGGAATTGAAAGAAAAAGGCAATTATTGAACATTGAACATGAAAATTATGATTGACTCTGCTGCGGCACTGATAGAAC
The DNA here is from genome assembly GCA_017963785.1 of Bacteroidaceae bacterium. Lineage (GTDB taxonomy): Bacteria > Bacteroidota > Bacteroidia > Bacteroidales > Bacteroidaceae > UBA6382. Next base: position 7,332 of record JAGCTG010000109.1, read on the forward strand.
AGATACAAAAAATTGGTTTCCTACCCCTGCTGGAGAGCGGCATCCCGGGATACTGCGCTGAAGACATAGTAGATGACGACTGTCGCTATGTAGTGTTTGCCGACGGCGGTTGGGACTGGCCCTTATGGAAATGGAAAGGGCCTGTAGTGAGCGACGGCAAGTGTGTATATGGCAAATTCTTCGCGAAGAAGGCGGGATTTGTTAGCCTGGAGTGGTGGCCTGACCTATACAACTACCGCCGTAGCATGAGTCCGCCTTTAGAGCCCGACTCAGTGGAAGAGATGATCATCGCAACGCTACAAGAGCAAGGTAGCATGATCACGCGCCAGCTGAGGAATGCATGCGGCTTTACGGGTCCGAAAATGCGAGGATTGTTTGACGGCTATATCACACGGTTGCAGATGGCATGCCACATTGTGACGCAGGACTTTGTGTATCCCCTCGACAAACGCGGTAGGGAATATGGCTGGGGATGGTCGCTGCTCACTACGCCGGAGATACTCTACGGGCGTGAGGCATGCCTGAGTGAGCGCACAGCCGAGGAGTCGTACCAGAAAATATTCGACCACTTGACCTCCATCCTACCCCACGCAAATGGCAAGCAGATTGAACGACTCATTAAGATTTAAATAACTTTTTTAGCTAAAAAAGAATAAGTTAGACGAAAAAAGTTTGTCATTTCACAAATTATTTGTAATTTCGCGGCGCAAAAATGAAATAATTAACCTTAAAAACATTTATTTAATATGACAAAAGCAGACCTCGTAGCTGTAATCGCCGGCAAAACTGGCATTGACAAGGCCACCACTCTGGTAGCAGTGGAAGCATTTATGGAAACAGTAAAGGACGCCATGATCAGTGGTGAGAACGTGTATCTTCGTGGCTTCGGTAGCTTTATCCTGAAGAAGAGGGCTCAGAAGACCGCTCGCAACATCTCCAAGAACGTGAGCATCACCGTGCCTGAGCACAATATCCCCGCCTTTAAGCCTGCCAAGACCTTCGGCACCGCTATTGCAAATGCAAAAAAGTAAGCACTCTAACAAATAAACAATAACCCATAAACGTTTTAGTTATGCCTAACGGAAAAAAGAAGAAAAGACATAAGATGTCTACTCACAAGCGTAAAAAGAGACTAAGAAAGAACAGACATAAGAACAAGTAAACTTTTGCCTGTAGAAAGTTAAATTTGCCGCGTCGCTTAGGCGAAGCGGCAATTTTAAAAGAAAAAGATTAGAAAATGACTAGCGAACTTGTTATTGACTCTCAGAAGAATGGGATCAGCATCGCTCTGCTGGAAGACGGCAAACTCATGGAGTTTCAGAAGGAAGAGCAGCAGCAGTCCTATTCTGCGGGCAATATGTATCTGGCTAAGGTGAAAAAACTGATGCCGGGTCTCAATGCCTGCTTTGTTGATGTGGGTCACGAACGCGACGCTTTTTTGCATTTTCTTGATCTGGGACCAACCTATTATTCTTTCCAAAAATATCTTAAACAGGTACGAAGCAACAGCCGCAAGTTGTATAGTATCACCAAGGCAAGCCGCCAACCCATTCTACCCAAGGACGGCACCATACAAGATGTGCTGAAAGTGGGCGATGAGGTGTTGGTGCAAATCGCCAAAGAACCTATCTCCACCAAAGGGCCACGCCTCAGTTGCGAACTGAATTTCGCAGGGAGACTCTTGATTCTTATCCCTTTCGAGAACAAGGTATCTGTATCCACCAAGATTAAATCTACAGCCGAACGCAACAGGCTGAAGCAAATCATCTCCAGCATCCTGCCCCCAAATTTCGGAGTAATCGTACGCACGGTGGCAGAGGGCAAACGCGCCGCTCAGCTGGACATGGAGCTCAAAGTGCTACTCAAGCGTTGGGAGACAGCAATGGCAGCAGTGCAGGATTGCAAGAAACTGCCCTCGCTTGTGTATGAAGAAACGAGCCGATCGGTAGGACTGCTAAGAGACTTATTTAACCCCTCCTACGAAGCAATCCACGTAAACGACCCCAATACCTACGACGAGGTAAAAGACTACCTGAAAGTGATTGCCCCTGAAAAAGAGAGCATAGTGAAGCTCTACCAAGGCGACATACCTATTTTCGACAAGTTTGCCGTAACCAAGCAAATCAAGTCATCATTTGGCAAGACTGTCACTTTCAAACGTGGGGCATACCTCGTGATTGAGCATACCGAGGCTCTGCACGTCATAGACGTTAATAGCGGCAACCGCTCCAAGAACTCCGAATCACAGGAACTGGGAGCATATGATGTAAACATAGGGGCAGCCGAAGAGATTGCGCGCCAGCTAAGATTGCGTGATATCGGCGGCATCATTATCATTGATTTTATTGATATGGCAGAGGCTGAGCACCGCGACCAACTATACAAATATATGATGGAAATCATGAAACAAGATCGCTCGCGCCACAACATACTGCCACTAAGCAAATTCGGACTGATGCAGATAACACGCCAGCGAGTGCGCCCCGCCATGGATGTAGTGGTTGAGGAAGAGTGCCCCTCCTGCTTTGGCACCGGTCATATAAAATCGAGCCTCCTATTCACCGACACACTGGAAAGAAAGATTAAGATATTGGTAACAGAACTGAAACATACAAAACTGCGTCTGTATGTTCACCCATACGTATTCGCTTACATCAATCAAGGCCTTCTGTCCATCAAGCAACGATGGAGAATGAAATATGGTCTGAGTCTCAAAGTTTTCCCTGACCAAAGCCTGGCAATGCTGCAATATCGCTTTGTTGATAAGGCTGGCGAAGAGATTGACATGAAAGAAGAACACGAATTGCTGTAAGCGCAGACATAACGAAATAATCCCCTGCAAACAAATATCGCAGGGGATTATTATATGGAAACAACGGAAATTATTCGAGATAGATAATGTCGTCGTCAGAGTCATCATCGCCATCGGGTATGTCGTCCTCCCATCCAGCAAAATCGGCGGCCACAGTGCGCAGATCCATGTTTCGATGTACAAGACTGTCGCTCCCTTCCAAATTGCCGGCAATCTTGTTGCTCTCACTATTCAACTCTCGCCAGATAATATTCTTCAACTCAGGAATGCCTTGCTGTGTAGGTGCAGAGATAAAAACCACTGGCACATCCTCAGGAAGAGCGTCTGTCAACTCCTGACGAAGCATAGTCATCAACTCCTCATCTATCAAATCACACTTGGTAACAGCAAGGATACGGCGCTTGTCAAGTATCTCCGGATTAAACTTGCGTAGCTCATTGAGGAGTATCTCGTAAGAGTCCTTGATACTGTCAGCATTGCAATCTACAAGGAAAAGAAGCAATGAATTCCTTTCTATATGGCGTAAGAAGCGGAGTCCGATGCCCTTGCCCTCACTGGCTCCTTCAATGATACCTGGAATGTCAGCCATCACAAAAGACTTGCCCTCAATGTAAGGCACAATACCGAGCGAAGGCTCAAGTGTAGTAAACGGATAGTTGGCAATTTTGGGACGAGCCGACGACACGCAACTCAGCAGAGTGCTCTTGCCCGCATTGGGGAAGCCTACCAGTCCTACATCAGCCAGCAACTTGAGCTGAAGAATGACATTCATCTCCTGCATCGGCTCACCAGGCTGCGCATAACGCGGAGCTTTGTTGGTGGCAGTGGCAAACTCCTTGTTGCCAAGTCCACCCCTACCGCCCTTGAGCAGCATCACCTCTTGGCCATCATTGACGACATCGCAGATATACTCACCGGTATCTCCATCGTAAGCCACTGTGCCCAGCGGTACCTCAATATATTTATCCTCACCCTGTGCACCAGTGGAACAGCAATCGCCGCCGTTACCACCATTGCCGGCAAAGACATGACGCTCATAGCGCAAATGAAGCAGAGTCCAATAGTTATGGTTACCACGCAGATAAACATGGCCGCCCCTGCCTCCATTGCCACCGTCAGGTCCGCCATTAGGCTGATACTTGGCGCGATGCAGGTGCATACTACCCCGCCCTCCCTTACCGGAACGGCAAAGTATCTTCACGTAATCCACGAAGTTAGATTCCATTTTGGAGAACTGTAATTCGGACTCAGAAAGTTATGCGTTCTCTTTGTCGAGGAAACTGAATATAGCCTCTAACATACCCTCCTTGCTAGGATTGTCACTCCAGCAGAAGGTATGGCGAATGCCCTCACGCTCAAACCACTCCGCCAAAGGAGCAGTCTGCTTGTGATACACCCCAAAGCGTGCCTTGATGGTTGTCTCGTTGTCGTCGGCACGACCTTGCTCGATGGCTCTGTTGAGCAGGCGAGCCATCAGAATATCCTCCTCCACTATAAGTTCAATCATCATTCCCATGTCATGGCCTCGCTCAGCAAGCATTTTCTTCAAAGCCTCAGCCTGCGGTATAGTGCGAGGAAAACCGTCGAATATAACACCCTTGCCTGCTGGCAGAGAATCATACACCTTCGCCAGGATGCTAATCATCAACTCATCGGGGATAAGCTGACCTTTATCAATATAACCTTGCGCTATCTTGCCTAGCTCACTGCCAGCCTTAATTTCGCCACGCAGCACATCGCCAGTGGAAATATGGCTCATGCCATAACGCTTAACAATCTCATCACTATAGGTTCCCTTACCACTGCCGGGAGCCCCAAAAATAATAATATTCTTCATAATATCTTACTCTTTAACATAAATTGCAGGGAAATTGCGATACAGTCCGTCGTAGTCGAGACCATAGCCAACGATAAACGCATCGGGTATTTCAAAGCAGCTGTAGTCAACCTTCACATCGTGGCACAGACGGCTCGGCTTGGTGAACAAGGCAGCCACCTCCAAAGTGCGTGGCTCGTGTTCGCGCAGGTCTTTGAGCAAACAATTCATGCTGAGACCCGTGTCAACGATATCCTCAACCACAACCACACGACGTCCTTTTATCATCTCGACATCAAGGCCAGGATACATCGTAACCTTACCGGTAGAGTCAGCACCATTATAAGAAGATATACGCAGGAATTGCAGTTCGCACAAGCCATTATAATTTCTCACAAGGTCAGCTGCAAAGATAAAGGCGCCTTTCAGTACACAGAGGAAGACAGGCACCTCAGCATTGCCCATATCATTACGGATTTGCTGAGCCAACAGAACTATCTTCTCTTCAATCTCTTTGGCGCTAATCAGTCGCTTAAACGTAGCGCCATTTGTTTTAATTATTTCAGGATCATTCATGGATATTTGAAAGTTGAAAAGGATTATTTCTTTTGAGAATCTTTGTCGGTCCTTGACTTCTCTATTACTTCCTTGATATAATCAGTGAGGTAATCCTGCAGCTTATCGTATGGCACGATGCACTCTGGTATGCCGGCAGCAAAGCATGCAATCTCATATGCACCCCAACCAAACCAAACTCCCTCGGGAGTAAGGGCCGGCTCAGCACCAGGCAGATCAAAGCTGTCCATCATTCCTGGGTCGTCATTGAAATACTGATCAATTACAGCCTTCTTGAGCAGCGGTTTCAGTCTGGTTTTCATCGAAATCTTGATGATATCTGCCCATTTAAGTTGTTTGCCTGTCGCGCGGTCAACGGTAAAACGGTATTGCCAAGGCATACCATGGGCACCAGCACGATAATCATCGCCAACATTCTCAAAGGTAACATAGCCGTCGGTGACACAACCCACAGTGATTTCATCTTCATAACTGTACTTGGGCCTATAGTCGTCCTCATCAAACTCAGCCTCGGCAAACATCTCCTCCAGTTCAGCCTTAGCGTCGGCGGCCTGGCGCTTACTACTGTTAATGATAGCCTGCTTAAAATCCTCCTCACCGGTTGCATCCTTCAAACCAAAGTTACGCAGAACCACTTGGCGCATATTCTTTTGAATATCGGGAGAATCAACTATAGGCATCGCGATTTTGACTTTATAATCCAGCCACTGGTCGGAACTAGAGAAAACTTCTGGGTTAAATTTCACTTGGGGAATTGTTTCCTCTTCCACTATGGCGACTACACTATCACTGTCTGCTACCGGAGCTGTGGTCTCCACAGTTTTTTTGCCATTACATGCGCACATAAGTATGCCTGCCATGAGTGTAGCCACGATAAAACTGTTGCTAATAAGGAATACTTTCTTCATAACACACATTTTTACAATAACCGTTAGACATTACCTTAAAATTATTTCGTTTGCGAAGTTAATACTTTTTTTTGAATATCAATCAAACTTCAGTGCTTTAACAGGCTTAATGTGTGACACAACCAGTGTAGGCCCGATAAGAATCAGTGTACAGATAATAAGTGTAGAGATGTTAAGGGCAAGGATTGCAAACCAATTGAATGCAACTGGCACATGATCCACATAGTAGCTGGTAGCATCGAGCGGGAACAGGTGCCACTGCCACTGCACATAACACAATGCCAGACCTATCACATTGCCTAGCAAAAGACCACGTCCTATAATAAATACTCCATAATGTAAGAATACCCGGCGGACCATTGAGTTGCGTCCACCAAGAGCCTTAAGTATTCCAATAGTGGTGGTTCGCTCAAGTATCAAGATAAGCAAGCCACTTATCATCGTGAAACAGCAGACGCATGTCATCAGGCCGAGAATAACCCAGATATTCAAGTCCAGGAGTTTCAGCCAATCAAAAATGGCGCCATACAGCTCACTGATGGTATAGACTGCATAGTAGCATCCGTTGCGGTCT
>JAGCTG010000110.1 GCA_017963785.1 Bacteroidaceae bacterium
GCACTTCAATAACAGACTCATCCTGCTATCCCTCTGCCTGTTGATAGCAACCCTCACAGCCCCTGCAGCACGCGTGGTGGAATTGGCGCAAGCTGACTCCATGCGCTCAGCACAAGTTGTTTACAATGGACGCATTTGCCCACTCAACACTGCGGCACGACAGTTCTGCCTCAAGATTACGGGCAGTACCTCATTCCGCGATTTCACCCCTGAGCAGGTGCTCCTTTCTTGGGCTCTCTATCCCGAGGAGTGGAAAGATGTCGCCATGATAAAAGTAAAGAAGAGCGAGGTGCGCCGACTCATCGGCATAGATGGAAAGTATGCGCGTTTCGCCGACTTCTTCGACTCTAAGGGCAACTACAAACTAACGCCTGACCAATTCCCTGATATCGATGAGCGACTGTCGCTCATCGTACTAGCCACACGTGGAGAATACTTTGCCCCTCTGCCTGCCAACCAACAGCCATTGCCTGTCAAGCGTGTGAAAGCAGAGCTGTTCTATAACAGTGTGCCATGGGACATGGTGTTATTTATCAGCTGCTTCACTTTAGCCCTACTCACCTTCTTCATGCGAAACAGGAGTAAGGTCGTATACCACATCCTCACTGCAATCACAACATTGCTTACCCTTTTTTTGACAGCTTCACTCATCCTGCGCTGGTACATTTCCGGCCATCTGCCCCTTAGCAACACATACGAAACCCTCCAGATAATAACCCTTACATCCCTTATCATTGCTTGCTTCTCAGCTCGTCTGAGAATGCCAGCCCTGCTGGTTGCAGGAGTCACATCTCTAGTAGCACACATTGGAGCACTCGACCCGCAGGTCACAGCCCTCATGCCAGTGCTGCAAAGTCCATGGCTATCATCGCACGTCACCACCATTATGATATCCTACAGTCTCTTTGCGCTATTGGTTTTCCGTCCCAGTCGCACCATGCTCGTTTGGGCAGAGATAATGCTCGGTGTGGGCATTATACTCGGCTCCATCTGGGCCAAGACAGCGTGGGGTGCCTATTGGCAGTGGGACCCTAAAGAAAACTGGGCAGCTATATCCTTTCTCATCTACCTGGTGCCACTGTTCAGCCGTTGGATACCCTGGCTGCAAAGCGATAAACACCTCAAGATATATCTGCGTATTGCATTCCTCAGCATTCTAATGACTTATTTCGGTTGTAATTATCTGCTCAGCGGTCTTCACAGCTACGCAAATTAATGATTATCGGTTAACGGTTGTTGGTTATTGGTGAAAAAATTCAATATTCGATGCTCAATGTTCAATAATTTTACTACCTTTGCATCTTGATAAATGAAATATCTATCTAATTATATAGAAGAACTTGGTGCCACCGTCAAACTCACGCACTTCACTGCAGGCGATGTAAGTGAGGTTCACGCCATACTCACTATCGAACCGCGCGGCGAGATGTTTGACCAGCAGTTTACACGTATCAAAGCTGCTGAAGCGCAGCTCATGCAGTTGCCTGAGATGAAGGACGCGCAACCGATATTCAAACGCTACTTTCTCAGCGATGCCACCAATCAGGTGCCCGTCATCCAGAAACAATCAATGCTCAATCGGCAATCGTCAATGATCAATGATCAGTGCACCGTCTCCTATATACAGCAGCCGCCACTAGATGGCTCTAAACTCGCCTTGTGGATATACCTGCAACGCGGGACAGATGTAGCCACAACAGGCTGCTCCACCGTAGTTACCCACAACGACTACCGCCATATCTGGACCATGGGGCTTACCAGCACCAACGCTGACACCTCTTACATGCAGAGTTGGGAGACACTATTCGCCTATATTGACACTCTCAAACATTTTGATGCCACCATCGAGGCCAATTGCCTGCGCACTTGGTTCTTTGTGCGTGATGTTGACACCCAATACAATGGACTCGTCAAGGCACGTCGCGAGTGTTTCGCAGAACAGGGACTCACCTCTGAGACCCACTATATCGCCTCCACTGGTATCGGTGGCACACCAGCTGACCCCAAAGCTCTCATTCAGCTCGGAGCATACGCCATGACAGGCTTTCAGCCTGAGCAGCAGCGATATCTCTACGCCCCCACTCACCTCAACCGTACCTCCGACTATGGTGTCACTTTTGAGCGAGGTACCCTCATGCAGTATGGCGACCGCAACCACGTCTATATCTCCGGCACCGCCTCTATCAACAATCATGGCGAGGTGGTACACGTGGGCGACATTCGTCGCCAGACACAGCGTATGTGGGAGAACGTTGAGAAACTGCTTGAAGAGGGAGGCATGACCTACGACGATATTATGCAGATAATCGTATATCTGCGCGACGGAGCTGACTATCAGCTCGTCAACCAGATGTTTAACGAGAAATTTCCTAGCATTCCTTATGTCGTAACACTGGCTCCCGTCTGCCGTCCTACTTGGCTCGTGGAGATGGAGTGCGTAGCAGTGAAGGACGTAAAGAACGAGCAGTTCCGCAACTTCTAACTCTTCGCAAAATTTTCTACGATTTTTTCCTCAGGAATGATGGTGATGATAAGTTTGCCGTCAGGTGTATAATTGGGCGTCTGACAGGCAAAGAGATCGTCCACGATACAAGTCATCTCCTGTTTGTTGAGGGTGCGTCCCTCAGTCAGAGCATTGGTTAAAGCTAAAGTCATGGCAAGGGTATGATAGAGGTCTTGCGTCTTAAGCCCCTGTTTATCATAATCCTCTATCAGTTTGTATATAAGTGCATTGACATCAGTATTGGCGGTGGCTGCCGGCACAGCGTTCACAGCGTATGCAGCGGGGCCTGCTGGTGCTATGTCGAAACCTACGGCATTAAGCTGAGGTAGAATACTGTCGATGATATACGACTGCGCCACAGTAGCATGCACCATCTCAGGAAATAGTAACGGCTGCGACACTTTCTCTCCACTCTCAAGATTGGCCATATACTTGTCGTAGAGTATGCGGCGATGAGCACGTACATAGTCTATCACCATCAGTCCAGAACGCGCTGGAGTGACGATGTATCGGCTGGAGTACTGGAATAGGTTGGAGATTTGAGATTTGATGTTTGAGGTTTCTAATGCGGGTGCATCGATTTCGCCGTTGTCTGTCTTCTGTTCTTTTTTTTCTGTGTTAGTAGTCGGTGCTGCAGGAATATTATCGTATAAACTCTGCCAATTGGTAATTGGATTTTTGATTCTTCCCTTTTTTCCAACTTCCTCAAAAGGATTGTAGTGTGGATTGATGCGCACAACAGGCTCCGCGGCAGGTTGTCCGCCATTAAAAGTGGGTATGCTTGCGTCAAAGGTATTGTCGAAGTCGATAGTGGGCACTGCGTTGTACTTGCCCAGTGCATCGCGCACTGCCACGAGCAACAGCTGCCAGATAGCACGCTCGTCCTCAAACTTTATCTCCGTTTTACTGGGATGGATATTGACATCTATACGCGTAGGGTCAACGGTGAGGCGGAGAAAGAAACTGACCTGCTTGTCGGCAGGAAGAAGTCGCTCATATGCAGCCTGCACAGCCTTATTGAAGTAAGGATGGCGCATATAGCGATTATTGACAAAGAAAAACTGTCGGAAGCCTTTCTGCTTAGCGTTTTGCACAGTGCCGGTGAAGCCGTCAACCTTCACGATATCCGTGTCGATGGCAAGAGGCAGCAGCTGTTTGTCGAGCGTCTTACCGAAGAGACCAAGTATGCGCTGCTTGAAGTTGCCGCCCTTGAGGTCGAGAGCCAGTACACCATCCTTATACAGACGGAAAGCAACCGACGGATTGGCCAGCGCCACTCGTTCAAACTCCTGCATGATATTGTTCATCTCAGTGAGATTACTCTTGAGGAACCGGCGACGGGCAGGCACATTGAAGAATAGGTTGCGCACCGCGAAATTGGCTCCTACGGGACACATCACAGGGTGCTGGTCGGTGCACCGCGCTCCCTCCATGGTGATGCTGACCCCCATCTCGTCGTTGGCGGTGCGAGTCTGCAGCTCCACTTGCGCTACGGCAGCTATTGAGGCGAGAGCTTCACCACGGAATCCCATGGTGTGAAGGTTGAAAAGGTCCTTGGCTTCGGATATCTTGGATGTGGCGTGTCGTTCGAAAGAAAGGCGGGCGTCTGTCTCGCTCATTCCCTTGCCATTGTCAATGACCTGTATGCTATTCTTGCCCGCTTCGGTAAGCCATAGATCTATGCGGTCGGCACCCGCGTCAATAGAGTTTTCCAGCAACTCTTTGACAACGGAAGCAGGGCGCTGCACCACCTCGCCTGCGGCTATTTGGTTGGCTACGCTGTCTGGCAATAGGCGTATGATATCTGACACTTTTTAATGTTTTTTCTTTAGTTTTTGGTAAGGCACTTCCTTGCGCTTGGTCTTCTGCAGCACCTTATCGGCGGTCTTACTGCGCCACTCAAAGAGGTCATTCTTGTCGCGCGGCCTGATATAGTCGAACCACGCAAAGTTCTCCAGATAACGCAGCTGAGGTGTGACAAACACTATCGGGTAGTACATGCCATCGGCCTCGGCGGTCCACACATTGCTTACCTTGCGATCCTCGAAATAAACTTTCATCAGGCTCGTCTCGGCATGGTTCATCGCTATGATGATACTGTCTTCCTTCATTTTGTCATCATACTGGAAGTAGTTTATCTTCACGTTCTGCACGGCGTGGCTCTCACGCATCTCACCGGCGGTGAAATACATGTGCATGTCACGACTCGCTATTTGATTGAAGTTGAGTGAGTCGAGCTGCTCGCACATCAATGCCTGGTTGATGACCTGTATGCTGTCGATGGTGGAGTCGTTAAAGAAGGTGTGTATCTCCTCTCCAACTATCTGGTTACGACCATTCCATACGATAGGGTTGCCGTAGAGCGACAGGCGACGCTGCATACTGTTGTAGGCCATGCTGTCGGCTACGCTCTGCACATCCTCGCGGAAGGAGCGGGTGTGGTAGTATCCGTGTACCTCGCGGTAGAGGCTGTCAGTGTTGAGGTTGTAGCTGTGTATCTTGAGTGTGTCGGCATGGACAAACAGGGTGTCGGGCTCCGCGAAATTCTTCATCAGCGCGCGGCCGTGGGCTAGGCTGTAGCCTGTGCTGTCGTTGTAGTAGCAGTAGTCGCCAGTGAGTATGGTGTGGTTGGCATCATCGTTGACCACAAAGTCGCCGAATCCCTCGGCTATGCCGCTCTGCTTGTCGTACACGATGGTATCGGCCACTATTTTGCGGTTGTTGTCCTCCACTATGGAGCGGTGGTAGAGCACGGCCTTATCGGTGGTTGTGTTGAAATAGCCGTCCTCCGTGTAGATATTGGTAGTGCCGCTCACCACGTTGGAGCGCCCTGCCGAGTGTGCATCTTTGGTGATGACATTGTAATAGAGGGTGTCAGTGCTCATCTTGTAGTTGTCGCTCTGCAACTCCACGTTATAGTTAAACACCGCCTGGCGTGTCTGGGCGTCATACTGTCCCCAGTCTGAGGTGAGCGTGGTGCCGCTGTCCACCAGTTTGCCACCCTCGAAGAAGTAGCCCATGCTGTAGAGGCGGTCGTAGTCGAGCGAATCTGTGTAGAGCACCGACTTGCGATGGCGCAACACTACACGATAGCGAGCCTGTGCCACCTGAGAGTTGCCGTCGTAGAAGAGATAGTCGCAGTCGAGCGAGAGGGTGTCACCCTGCTTCATGTGTACGCGGTCAAATGCAGCAAACGAGTTGTTGTCCTGAAAGAAGTTAGCGCTGTCGCACTTCAGTATCACCCCGTCGTGGAAAAACTCCACATTGCCCACAAAAATCTGCACTCCGGGCATCTGTGCCTCGTCGTAGCTTATCTTGTCGGCATGACGCACCACAATGTCGCCACCTTTAGGGCGGGCATCCTTCTTGTTTATCCTAGGAGCTACACCAATAGCTGACATAGCTGATATGGCTATGCCGACAAAGAGCAATATGGCAAGGCTTTTGGTACGCAAAAGAGTGAGGAGTTAGGAGTTATTCCTTTAGCCAGTTATACTTATATCCGCTGCGCTTCCATCCATCCTTAATACGCACATAGGTGGTCTTGATTTTATTCTCAATCCACTTCTGTACTATCTCTTCGCTACGTTTCTCGTTGACTATGTCCGTGAGAACCTGGAAGTCGTCGGTGATATCTGCCTTGTGCTCGGGTATTCTGTTTTTGAGCTTGATGATGGCACACGCTTTCATACCATTGCGATTGCGCATGGTGAATGCATCTGACACCTCGCCGATGTGCATCTTCTCCACCGCGAGGGCTATGTCCTGATATGTGCGGTGCAACTCGTCCATACGTATGCGTGAGGTCAATGTGCCTTCACGTGGGTCGGTGTAGGCCATCAGTCCGTTGTTGAGGCGCGTATCTTTGTCCTCGGAGTAGATAACCACAGCCTGGTCGAAGGGCATTTTCTCTGTTCGCACAAGGTTGGCAACACTGTCGAGACGGGCCAGAGTCTTGTGTGTCTCAGCAGACGATATCTCGGGGGTGCGAAGTATGTGGCGACAGTTTACTTTATCACCCCTTCGCTCTATGAGTTGTATGATGTGGTAGCCATACTCAGTGTGTACAATCTTCGACACCGTTTTGGGATCAGTCAGGGCGAAAGCCACGGTAGAGAACTCGGGCACCAGCTCTGCCCTACCCTTGAAGCCTAGCTCACCACCCTTCAGGGCACTGCCGTCTTCAGAATACAGACGCGCCAGCATGGCAAACGACTCACCTTTGTTCACTCTCTCGGCATACTCCATCAACTCGCCCTTGATACGGGCCACTTCATCCTGCGTCACCATCGGTGTCTCGCTGATAATCTGTATCTCCACTTGTGTGGGTATGGTGGGCAGGCTGTCCTTGGGTATGTCTTTGAAGTAGCGGCGCACCTCGGCAGGCGTAGCGTTTACATCGCCGATAATCTTGTTGCGCACCTGCATCATCTTGTATTGGTCAATCATCGACTGCATCACCTGGGCGCGGATCTCCTTCATCGTCATGCTACGATAGTTCTCCAGGGCGCGCTCAGAGCCAGCAATGTTCACCTGGCGCTGTACCTCATTCTCTACATAGTTCTGCACGTCGGCTTCCGTCACCTCAATGCTGTCGAGTTCTGCCTGGTGCAGAAACAGTTTCTGTATGGCTAACTCCTCGGGTATCACTACGTAGGGGTCACCCTCTATCGGTGTGCGGTTATACTCTGCGGCAAGGCGCTGCATCTCGATGTCTGACTTCAGTATCGGCTCGTCGCCCACTATCCATGCTACCTCATCGAGTACATTGTCAGTCTGGGCCCATACATTGACCATAGCCCACTGGCAAGAGAGTATTATCAATAAAATAAATAACTTTTTCATTTACCGTTTACTGTTTGTTAGTCAATAAGTCACAAACTGTTATTACTAGTGTTTATTCACCGTGGCCAGCACTTCTTCGTTGACCGTGTACGGATATTTCTCTCGCAGCGCAGCCACCCAGTCAGCCTCACGCTTGGCCTGGTAGTCGCTCACCACCTGCGCCCTTACATCAATCACATCCTTGGGCTGCTTGAGCACCTTACCCTCGGCTCCATAGAAAGGTAGTACCTTGTTGGGCTTGGGCTGCTTGCCGTTCTTAAACTTAAGGTAGTCCACAACGGCGTTGTCACCTTTCTTATACACACCAAAGTGTACTCGCACTGCCTGTACCGTGTCGGCGGGCAGTACCTGCTTCAACTTCTCCACTCCCTCGTCGGCAGTGCATTTCTTCAGTATGCGCGCTATCTGCTTGGCAGTAGCCTTGCTCTTGGTGCGGTAGGTATAGCCGCGGAAGTGCGGCTCTTTCCACTGATAGTCGCTCTTGTGAGCCTTAAACCATGCCGCAAGGCCTGCCTCGTCGTTAGCAGCCTCCTCCCACACCATGCGGTTACTGGCTTCGTAGAGCAGCAGACCATCATAGTATTCGGCAATAAGATATTTTAGTTCCGGTTGCTGTGCTAGCGCCTTGGCCTGAATCTGTAGCAGCACATCCTCGCGCGTCAGCGTGCCTCCTGACTCCCTGACCATGCGCTGCACCATGTGCTCGGCAGCATCCTCTTTGAGTCCACGTTTGTCGAGAATCTCCTGTATCTCGGCACGTTTTTCCTCGTAGGGCTCCAACGGCTTGCGCTCCAGCATATTGATAATATGGTAGCCGGCAGCAGTGAGCACCGGCTTGCTTGTCTGTCCGGGGCGCAGCGCCCATGCTGCGTCGCGAAACTCGGGTATAACCTGCGCGGGGCCTATCCACGGCAATTCGCCGCCCTGGGCCGATGAACCTCGGTCTTCCGAGTGCAACCTCGCCAGTTCGGCAAAGTCGGCACCACCCTGCAATGCGTCGTAGATGGAGTCGATGCGTACCTTGGCAGCATTGACTAGCTCGATATTGGAGTTTTGTGGCACATAGAGCATAATGTGGCGCACTCTTACGATGTCGCTGTCGCCCACACTCTCCTTCAGGCTCTCATACACCGAGCGAATCACCGAGTCGGCGTAAAGTGAGTCATAGACAAACGGCTTCAGCTGCACGTCACGGTAGGTGCGATACTCCGTCTGAAACGAAGTCAGCGTGTCGAGCTTGGCGTCGAGCGCGGCCTGAACTTTCATGCGGTAGTTGGCAAACAGCTCCACATAGTCTTTGATGTCCTGTTCGGTCACCTGCGACGGCGAGTCATAGTTTTTGTTGAGCGAATATTCAAACTCGCCCCTCGTCACGTCGTGCCCCGCTACTGTCATTAGCACCGGGTCTGTCTGGGCACACACATTAACCATTGCCCACTGACAAGTGAGTATTATTAATAAAAGAAATCGCTTTTTCATATACCGTTTACTATTTGTTAGTCACAAAGTCGCAGAGCTCTATTTCATTTTCGTTATTGGAGCTCCTCTCCTTTTGGGAGTGGCTGAGGGAGGCCTTTAGCAGTTGGGCTGGCCGTAGTTAGGCGCCTCGCTGGTGATGGTGATGTCGTGCGGATGGCTCTCCAGTACACCGGCGTTGGTGATACGGGTGAATTTAGCGTTGTGCAGCGCTTCGATGGTCGGCGCACCACAATAGCCCATGCCAGAGCGCAGACCGCCCACCAACTGGTATATCACCTCTTGCACGGTGCCCTTATAAGGCACGCGGCCAGCGATGCCTTCGGGCACCAATTTCTTGGTCTCTACCACACCGCCCTGGAAATATCGGTCCTTGCTGCCGTTTTCCATGGCTTCCAGCGAGCCCATGCCGCGGTAGGTCTTAAACTTACGTCCATTGAGGATAATCGTCTCGCCCGGACTCTCCTCTGTGCCAGCCACAAGAGAACCAATCATCACACAGTCGCCACCAGCGGCGAGAGCCTTTACCACGTCACCACTATAGCGCAGACCGCCGTCGGCAATCATCGGCACACCCGTACCCTTGAGAGCTTGAGCCACGTCGTAAATGGCCGAGAGCTGAGGTACACCCACGCCAGCCACCACACGAGTGGTGCAAATACTGCCGGGACCTATACCCACCTTGATAGAGTCAGCGCCTGCCTCAACCAGCATAGTGGCAGCCCCGCCAGTGGCCACGTTGCCTACCACTATGTCCACACCGCTGAAACTGGCCTTAGCCTCCTTCACCTTGTCGATTACTCCCTTTGAATGGCCGTGAGCCGTGTCAATTACGATAGCATCGGCGCCAGCCTTGATGAGCGCCTCCATACGTTCGAGAGTGTCGGCGGTTACGCCCACACCCGCTGCTACTCGCAGTCGTCCTTTGTCATCCTTACATGCCATTGGCTTATCTTTGGCCTTCGTGATGTCCTTGTAGGTGATAAGCCCCACCAACTTGCCGTCCTTGCCGATGACGGGCAGTTTCTCTATCTTGTTTTCTTGTAGTATCTTGGCAGCGCCGCCAAGGTCAGTCTGCTGGTCAGTATATACTAAGTGCTCACTAGTCATCACCTCGTCGATGAGCTTGCCGGTGTTGAGCTCGAAGCGGAGGTCACGATTGGTGACGATACCAACCAGCCTACCCTCGGCGTCCACTACAGGGATACCGCCGATATGATATTCGTGCATCAGTCTCAGAGCGTCGCCCACCGTCTTGCCACGCTGAATGGTGACAGGGTCGTAGATCATACCGTTCTCGGCACGCTTCACAATAGCCACCTGACGGGCCTGCTCCTCAATAGACATATTCTTATGGATAACACCGATACCGCCCTCGCGAGCGATAGCGATGGCCATCTTGGCCTCCGTCACCGTGTCCATAGCGGCAGACACAAAAGGAATGTTCAGTCTAATGTTGCGGGAAAACAACGTGCCCAGTTCCACTGTGCGCGGTAGAACCTCTGAGTAGGCAGGAATAAGTAACACATCATCGTATGTCAGACCGTCTGACACAACTTTGTCGGCAAGAAAAGAAGATTTCATAATATAATTGGGTTTTTAGGAGTTACGAGTTAGGCGTTTTTCTCGTTTCGGTTATTAATTAGCAAAAGTACAACATTTTTCCGAAAGAGGGCGTCTTTTCAACCTTTTTTAATATAAATTATCGTTCTTTTCGCGATTGACGCACAGAATATCTCGACAAAGCGAAAGGCAAAAGCAGTTTTTATGTTGTTAAACTCTACCGACACTCCTTTTTACACGACACCTCTTTGCATGTCTTACTAGCTTAGCCTTTTTCCCTTCTTCATATCTTCTGTATGGAGAATGGATAGAAAAAGTCTCTGAGCGCAAGTTTTGGGGTTTTGTTAATCCACACTTCTCGAATTATTTTGATTTTTGCGCGCGAAAACATTATTTATATAGAAGAAAGATGGTTTTTTCTAAAAATATTATTAAATTTGCGCTCTGTGATACGCAAAGAACACTCAAATATGCTCACGTACATCTCTCTGCCGCCTTCTCCGACGGAAAGACGCTTGTCGTTCTACTTGGCCATGGAGGAGTATGTGGCCCAGCATCTGAAGCAGTTGGACGAGTGCTTCTTCCTCTGGCAGGTAAACCCGACGGTAATCATTGGTCGCAACCAGGTGCTCGAGAACGAGGTCAACCTACCCTACTGCCGCGAACACGACATCGACATAGTGAGACGCAAAAGTGGCGGCGGCAGTGTGTATGCCGACAAGGACAACGTGATGTTCAGCTTCATCTGCAGCCGTACCCACGACATGACAACACCCGAGGTGTTCAGCCACTACCTGCAGCGCACCGCGGCAATGCTCAGCTCACTGGGCGTGGAGGCCTGCGTGACGGACCACAACGACATACTGATTGGCGACCGCAAGGTGAGCGGTTGGGCCGTGTATCAGTTGCAGGAACGTATCATCATACATGGCACGATGCTCTACGACACGAACATGGACCATATGGTCTGCTCCATCACTCCCAGCACCGCCAAACTGCAGCGCAAGGGTGTGGAGAGCGTTAGGCAGCGCATCTGTCTGCTGAAGGACTTCATCGGCGACCGCATGAATCTGGGGCAGTTCAAGTCTTATGCCCGCAACTATTTCTGCGGCGATAAAGAGTTCACTCTGACAGCCGAGGATGTTAAAGAAATAGACCAGATAAAGGATAATGACTACAAATAGCCAAATAGATAAATTGCAAATAAATAGTAAATCGTAAATTATAAAATCGTAAATTAAATAGATTATGGCAGAAAACAAAAGAACTTGTCTTTATGACAAACACGTGGCTCTGGGAGCCATGATAAGCCCGTTCGGCGGCTTTGACATGCCGATACAGTATAGCAACATCAAGGACGAGCACCTTGCCGTAAGGCAAAAGGTGGGTATCTTCGACGTAAGCCATATGGGCGAGGTGGAGATAACTGGTCCCGATGCTGAGAAGTTTGTGCAGCACATCTTCACTAACGATGTGGCTGGCGCAGAGCCCGGCAAGATATTCTACGGCATGATGCTCTACCCCACCGGCGGCTGCGTTGACGACCTTCTGGTGTACTGCGAGGGCGACGGAAAGTTTTTCCTCGTTATCAATGCTGCTAACATCGACAAGGATGTGGCATGGATTGAGGAGCAGGCCAAGGACTACAACGTGAAGGTTGATCACCAGAGCGACTACTACGGCCAGATAGCTGTGCAAGGCCCCAAGGCCGAGGCAAAGGTGGTAGAAGTGCTGGGTCTGGACGTTGCCGACCTGGTGTTCTACACATTCAAGAAGATTGACGTGGACGGCGAGACCATCATAGCCAGCCGCACCGGCTACACTGGCGAGGACGGCTTTGAGATATACGGCTCGCACAAGTATATACAGCAGGCATGGGACAAGCTGATAGCTGCCGGCGTGACTCCCTGCGGTCTTGGTTGCCGCGACACGCTGCGCTTTGAGGTGGGCCTGCCTCTGTACGGTGACGAACTGAGCGCCGACATCTCCCCCATCATGGCCGGTCTGGGCATGTTTGCCAAGCTGGACAAGGAGGAGTTTATCGGTAAGGACGTGCTGGTAGAGCAGAAGGCCAACGGTGTGCAGAAGAAGCTGGTGGGCATCGCTCTTGCCGATGACGACAAGGCTATCCCCCGCCACGGCTATGAGGTAGTAGGCGCCAACGAAGAGATTATTGGCGAGGTAACCACGGGCTACCGCACCATCATGACCGACAAGTCAGTATGCTTCGCACTGGTTGACGCTGCCTACATGAAGCTGGGCACCGAGCTGGCTGTGCGCATCCACCGCAAGCTGCACCCCGGCACTGTAGTCAAGAAGCGCTTCTATGATAAGAGTTATAAGAAGTAACGATAACGAAAACCAAAACAATAACCAATAAAACATTTTAATTATGGCAAAAGTAATTGAAGGTCTCTATTATGCAGAGACTCACGAGTATGTAAAGGTTGAAGGCGACTTCGGCTATGTTGGTATCACCGATTATGCTCAGGAGCAGCTGGGAAACGTTGTTTACGTTGACGCTCCCGAGGTTGACGACGAGGTTACTCAGGGCGAGGAGTTTGGCGCTGTAGAGAGCGTTAAGGCTGCCAGCGACCTGATGTCGCCCGTGTCAGGCACCGTGGTTGAGGTAAACGAGGAGCTGGCCGACAGCCCCGAGAAAATCAACGAAGATGCATTCGCAAACTGGATTATCAAGGTGCAGTTGAGCGACAAGTCAGAGCTCGACAACCTGATAGATGCAGCTGCTTACACTGAACTCTGCGCTGAGTAAAAAACACAGGCTGTATGGCATACAAGTATTTTCCTCACACAGACGAGGATATCCAACAAATGCTTAAGGTGGCCGGCGTAAACACGCTGGCCGACCTTTATGCTGAAGTGCCCGAGCAGCTGAAGCTGAAGCGCGACTACAGCATCCCGTCTGAGATGTCGGAGGTTGACATCCGCAAGCACTTCGCTGCCCTCGGCGAAAAGAACAAGCAGCTGGTGTGCTTCGCCGGTGGTGGTGTATATGATCACTACACACCGTCGGTAATTGGCTACATCACCCAGCGCAGCGAGTTCCTGACGAGCTACACTCCTTACCAGGCCGAGATATCGCAGGGCACACTGCAGTATATCTTCGAGTACCAGACCTTGATGGCCGACCTCACAGGCATGGACATCAGCAACGCCAGCATGTATGACGGTGCCACCGCTACCGCCGAGGCAATGATGATGGCCGTAGCCAATGCCAAGAAAAAGGACCAGGTGCTGGTGAGCGCCGCCCTCAACCCCGCAGTGATACGCGTGGTGGAGACCTACGCCAAATATCATGGTGTGACCATCAAGCTCATTCCCACTGTCAACGGAGCCACCGACAAGGTTGCTCTGGCTGCTGAGCTTGCCAAGGGCGAGAGTGCCGGCGTGATAATAGGTCAGCCCAATTACTACGGCATCGTGGAGGACCTGACAGGCGTGGCCGATATGTGCCATGAGCAGAAGGCCCTGCTTATCATCAATGCTCCCGCCAGCACACTGGCAGCCTTGAAGACTCCGGGCGAATGGGGTGCCGACATCGCTGTGGGTGACGCCCAGTCACTGGGGCTGCCCATGAGTTTCGGCGGTCCGTACCTTGGCTACTTCTGTGCCAAGGAGGCATTGGTGCGCAAGATGCCGGGCCGCATCGTGGGCGGCACCACTGACCATAACGGCAAGCGCACCTTTGTGCTGACCATGCAGGCCCGCGAGCAGCATATACGCCGTCAGAAGGCTACATCCAACATCTGCTCTAACCAGGGCATCATGACACTGATGGTCACCATCTACATGTCGCTCATGGGACCGCAAGGCCTCAAGGAAGTAAACGAGCAGAGCTACGCCGGAGCCCACTACCTCTACGACGAGCTGCTGAAGACGGGCAAGTTCACTCCTGCATTTGAGGGACAGACCTTCTTCAACGAATTTGTAGTGAAGACCACGCTCGACGTGGACAAGCTGCAGCAGCACCTGCTCGACAACGGCATACTGGGCGGCCTCAAGCCTGAGGGCATCGACAATGCCATTATGTTTGCCGTAACGGAGCAGCGCTCCAAGGCTGAGATAGATAAACTTGTAGAACTTATTAAAGAAGCTTAAGAAGATATGAATAATACATTTTATGGAACTCTGATTTTTGAGCTCTCTAAAAAGGGACGCAAGGGCTATTCACTCCCTGCCAACGAGTTTAAGGGCTACACCATTCCCGCCAGCATCAGTCGCCAGACAGAGACAATACTGCCCGAGGCTGACGAGCAGACGGTGGTGCGCCACTACACCAACATGAGCAACAACAACTTCGGTGTGGACACGGGCTTCTATCCCTTGGGCTCCTGCACCATGAAGTATAATCCCAAAATTAACGAGGAGAATGCCTCACACCCCGCCTTCCAGGGCCTCCATCCGCTGGCTCCGCAGGCTACAGTGCAGGGCGCACTCGAGGTTTACTACAACACCCAGAAGATACTGTCAGAGCTGGGCGGCATGAGCGAGTTTACACTCAATCCGTTTGCCGGTGCCCACGGCGAACTGACAGGCCTGATGGTCATCCGCAACTACCACATGAAGCGCGGTGATTTGAAGCGCACAAAGATCATCATCCCTGACTCCGCTCACGGCACCAACCCGGCATCTGCCGCAGTGTGTGGCCTTGAAGTGGTGGAGGTGAAGTCCACCGACGACGGAACCGTTGACGTGGAGGCACTCAAGCCGCTGCTCAACGACGAAGTGGCCGGCATGATGATGACCAACCCCAACACACTGGGTATCTTCGAGACAAAGATTCCTGAGATAGCCAAGCTCGTGCATGAGTGCGGCGGCTTGATGTACTACGACGGCGCCAACCTCAATCCGCTGCTCGGTGTATGCCGTCCCGGCGACATGGGATTCGACGTGATGCACATCAATCTGCACAAGACCTTCTCCACACCTCATGGTGGAGGTGGCCCCGGCGCAGGTCCCATCGGTGTAAGAGCCGGACTGGAGGCCTATCTGCCCAATCCACAGGTAAAGAAGAAGGACGACGGCACATTCTACGTACACTACGACGCAGACAGTCTGGGATGCATCAGCGGCTTCTTCGGCAACTATGCTGTGGTACTCCGTGCTTACACCTTCTTGCTTAGCGCAGGCAAGGAGCAGTTTGCCAAGATGGGCTCGCTGGCTGTTCTCAACGCCAACTATATCAAGGAGAGTCTCAAGGACTGCTACGAGTTGCCCATACAGGGACTCTGTAAGCACGAGTTTGTATTCAACGGCCTTATCGACAAGAGCCAGCACGTCACCACCCTCGACGTGGCCAAACGACTGCTCGACTATGGCTTCCATGCTCCTACCATCTACTTCCCGCTGCTGTTCCACGAGGCACTCATGATTGAGCCCACCGAGACGGAGAGCAAGGACACCATTGACGAGTTCATCAAGGTAATGAAGCAGATTGCCAAGGAAGCTGCCGAAGATCCCGAGATGGTAAAGACTTCTCCTCACAAGGCACCCATCACCCGTGTTGACGACGTGAAAGCTGTGAAGGAGCCCAAGCTTACCTATAAGGCTTATTTGTAGATAACTATGCAACAAGTAGATTTAATTATCATCGGCGCAGGCCCTGGTGGCTATGAAACAACTGTCAAGGCTGCCCACGCCGGACTCAAGACTGCAATAGTTGAGCAGGCAAGACTCGGCGGCACATGTCTCAACGTGGGTTGTATTCCCACAAAGTGTTTCTGCAAAAATGCCGAGCTACTGAGCGAACTAAGTGATGCTGAACAGCTCGGAATAAAGAGCCTTTCTTTTGACGGCATTGACATGAAGAAAGTGGTGGAGCGCAAGAACGAAGTTGTCAACACTCTCGTCAGCGGCATAGAGATGCTGCTAAAGCACCCCAATATCATCCGTGCCAACGGCAAGGCAAAGTTTGTGGATGCCAAGACTATCGAGGTGGAGGGCGAGACATACACTGCGCCCAACATCATTATTGCCACGGGCAGCGTGACCAAGTTCCTGCCCATCCCAGGTAAGGACCTGCCCAAGGTACTTACCTCCACCGAGATGCTCGACATCACTGAGGTGCCCAAGCGACTGGCAGTAGTCGGTGGTGGCGTTATCGGCATGGAGTTCGCCTCTATCTTCAACGCTTTCGGTTCAGAAGTGACGGTGCTGGAGTATTGCAAGGAGATACTGCCCAACTTCGACGCCGACATAGCCAAGCGTCTCAAGGCATCGCTCAAGGGAAAGGGCATCAACATCATCAACAATGCTGCTGTCAACGGCATCAAAGATGAGGGCACACACTACTCCGTGACTTATATGCTCAAGGACAAGGAAGAAAGCGTGGACACCGACATCGTGCTCATGGCTGTAGGCCGCGGCGCGAATACCGCCTCGCTCAACCTTGAGGATGTGGGCATCGAGACAGACCGCCGCGGCATCGTGACCGATGATGATTTCCGCACCAATGTGGAGGGTATCTATGCCATCGGCGACATCAATGGAAAGTGCCAGTTGGCCCATGCCGCCAGTTTCCAGGGACAGCATGTACTCAATGTGATTCTCGGCAAAAAAGACAATATCCGGCTCGACATCATGCCTGCCGCAGTCTTTACTAACCCCGAGGCTGCCACGGTTGGTCTCACCGCCGAATATTGCAAGGAGCATGGCATCAACGCCAAGGCGCACAAGTCCTTCTTCCGTGCCAACGGCAAGGCTTTGGCCATGAACGAGAGTGACGGTATGGTGAAGATCCTTACTGACGACAATGATGTGATCATCGGTTGCCACATGTATGGTCCGCACTCCGCCGATCTCATACAGGAGGTTGCCGCGCTGATGAACAAGGATGCAAAGCTCTCAGAGCTGGCAGAGATAGTTCACGCCCACCCCACCCTGGGCGAGATAATCCTCAACGCAGCCCACTCGTAAGTCGCAGCACTATCAATCCATATACGCGCGTACAAAATAAATAATGTACGCGCGTATTGTTTATTGTTACCCTTTCCCAAAAGTACACGTGTAATCGTGTAAAAGTAGACTTTTTAACATTTATTTTGGTAGTGATATAGATGTTGTCACAGATTACACCATCTGCGAAACAGTCATACGCCCCCACCCCTATGGGCATGGTTGTTGGTTATTGTTATACCAGTGACAACTGATTTATTATTACCATTATTTTTACGAATGTTGGGTATTATTTTTGGCTATTTCAAAAAAAAAGATTATCTTTGCACATAATAATATGCCAAATCTAATACAATTGAAGAATATGAAAAAGTTTTTATCATTACTCGCAATGCTGTTGTTTGTAGCAGCAAGACCGATTCAGGCCCTCGTAGAGGACCTCAATCCCAATTACGCAGTGTCGATCGACCCCGTGTCGAGGTACACTGTCAGCACCGGCAAATGGTATGTTTTCTACAACGTTGGCCGCAAGGTATATCTCTATGGTAATGGCGGCCACCGCTCTACCCTGCTGGTGGACTGCAGTAGTGTCCAAGAGAGTGCTCCTTACCTCTATCGTCTGATTGATGCAGGTGAAGGTAAGTACTATGTGCAGACCGCCGAGGGCAGATACATGAAAGACCTCGTAACATGGAATGCTGCTCCGGGCTTCACAACCAATATAGCTGAAGCAGGCAAGCTTACCTTCGAGGACATAAACAGCACCCCCGGCCACTGGGCAGTGAAAGGCTCCAACTACTACATGGACAGCAACGGCACGCAGATGGTGGCCTACGGTTCCTCACCTACCTTCAACGGAAATAGTGACTGGACCATCTATGAGGCCCGCGTACTTAATCCCAATGAATTGACAGGCGGCACGCTGACAAGCTTCCAGTTGGCCAGAGGTGGACTCTACAGAATTCAGAGCCGCGGCAACAACAGCCAGTATATCGTGGAAAATGTATCCACTCATAAAGGTACCACTAACACTAAGTCGAACAAAACTCTGTCACAGATGTGGATTATTGAGCATGGCGATGATGGCTTTAGCCTGCGCAATGCCAAGACTGGCGACTATCTGCAGGCTAACTATAGTTGTGCTGCGTCCAAGTATTTTTGGACCATACAACTCAGTCCCAACAACACATCAGATGAAGATAAATATATTGTTATCTGTCACGGAGACGTAAAATCTTACTCACGCAACTGTGCAAACCTTAACGGTGGAAGTAGCGGCCTTACCGACTGGTACTATGACAACGACCGCAACTCCGAGTGGACCTTGCAGCCCGTGCCTAGCACCGAGGTTGATACGGCTACCGTGAAGGCTAACCTCGATAATGTACTCAACGTTGGCACCCTTGATCTCGATGCCGGTGTTTACTATAGAATCACCAACCTCAGCGACGGGAATGCAATGGCAGAGCGCAAGGGTGACAACAATATTGTGACAATGACGTCGCAGGACGAAGCATGGGAACAGTATTGGAAAATCACCCGCAATGACGAGGACGGCACCTATTCGCTACAGAATGTGTTCTCGGGTCGCTTTATTAATCGCAAGGCTACCAGTCCCTCCAGTGCATGCAGTGGTGCATATATGACCACTGTCAATGGCGGCAACAGCCAGTGGTGGCAGTTGGAGCCCAGCTCATACGCATGGACAAGTTCATACAATATCGTCGAGCCGCTGAAACCCGAGACTGGTCTCGGTGCTAAAGACAATCTAGGCGTAAATATTGATATCAATAAGACCGCAGCACAGTGGCTTGTAAATCGCGTAGAATTAACTGATGAGCAACTGCAGGCTGCAGCAGACGCCTACGAGGAGTATAACCTTATATATAATACAAGCACCTCGGTGCTCAACACCCGCCTGCAGACTTACTTCAGCGACTATGCTTACACTGAACTGAAGGATGAATATAATGAGATGAGTGATGCCGACCTCACTGCAGCCATGCAGGAGACCGGTCTGCCCAAGATGCTCATCAATATGGCACTGAAGATTAAGAACGACGCATGGGGTCATCGCGAGAAGGAGTTCCGTATCTATGATTACGAAGCCTATAGCGACCCGACCAAGTGGAACGCCTCCAACCTCGTAGGTACCAGCTATCAGTTCTCGCCGCAGACAGCCCCCACCGGTATCAGCGTTAAAGCAGGTGACGTGGTGCTGATATTTGCCGGTGCCAATGCTCCAGCCAATGCGACCCTAACCTTCAGTTCCAACAAGGACTACGAGATTAATCCTTCTGTAACCCAGCTCAAGCGAGGCGTGAATGTATTCGTACCCTCCGACGAAGGCCATCTGTTTATTCATTACACCATTACCAGTGTCAACAAAAAACTGGCCGACTTCGCCCCCATAACCATTCATATTGAGGGCGGTAGAGTGCAGGGATACTTCGACATCACTCGTGGCCACACCAACGCTGACTGGAAGGACATGGTGGCAAATCTGTTCCAAGACAGGATAGTACACCTCAAAAACAAGTACTACCAGTTTAACATGGACTACAAGGAGTTACTCAAGCAAATCAAGGACAGCGAACTCGACGAAATCGACACTGACGGCGTGGCCAAGGGTATTGAGGGAACACTTCACCGTTGGGATCAGCTTGTAGCCTTCGACCGCTACCATATCGGTGCAGAGCAGTTTGCTGACCGATTCAACTGTATGCTTTCTGCATCCAGTTCCTCCGACGGCAATCCATACGCAACCACATACGGCACTTACTACCCTGGCGTGGGTACCATTATGAACTATGATGCCATGACCCACGGCAAAGAAAATGACAATGGTGCCAACTACTGGTGTATAGCTCACGAGACAGGTCACGTACATCAGAGCCTCATCAATCTCGCAGGTTGCACTGAGGTAAGCGTAAACTTCTTCTCTCACATCTGCACGTGGATGCAAGGCTCCAATGTAGGTCGTTACGGACCGTGGAAAGAGCAGCGCGACTATTTCTACAAGAACACTTTCTGGAACGACTACGGCGAGGACGTAGGCCTTAAGTCACGTATGTACTTCCAACTGTGGCTCTACTTCCATCTTATGGAGCATGATGTTACGTTCTATCCGCGCCTATTTGACAAGTTCCGCGAGAGTCCACTCGTGCAGTCTACCGACGCCACTCACCCCGGTAGCGGCAACACTGACTATCTCAAGTTCGCCAAGTTCTGCTGTGACGTGGCACAGGCCGACCTTAGTGAGTTCTTCCAGTTCTGGGGATTCTTCGTACCAATCTCCAATTATGAGTTCGGCGACTACTCCAACAAATACATGACTACCACACAAGCAGATATCGACGCAGCCATCGCCTATATGCAGAAGTACCCGAAGAAACTGGGCAACATCATGTTTATTGACGAGCGTATCAAGAAATATCCTGCCGACTACCCAGGCATGCCTGAGGGAGCAACACGCCTGGCTACTACTAGCAGCGCTACTCCTGGCGATGCCAGTGAGGTTGGCCAGACTGGTATGTTCACCGATTTCGTGGACGGAGCACCTTACCGCAAGTATAACTGTACCTATAGGGCAAAGACAAAGGAGATGCTCATCTCTGGAGGTCAGGGCGCCGTAGGCTTTAAGTTTTACAACGCCGACCACAAGATGATATACGCAGACAACAACTTCACCATCAAGATGCCTGATGACCTCATTAGCGCAGAATACTACATCGTAGCAGCTCTGGGCGACGGCTCCGACCTTATCATCTACGACCCACGCAACCTGACAGCTGTCAATGATGCCACCGTGGCAGTTGATGAAGACGTAACCTTTGATCCCGCCAAGCCTGCATATGACCTCAACGGCCGCCAGGTAGCCAATCCGCAACATGGCAACGTCTACATTCAGAGCGGCAAGAAGGTACGATACTAAATAACATATAATACGTATTAATTCAGCACTGTAGTGCCGCCACCACATCGCAGGCACATTGCAGACTCAGATCCGAGCAGCAATGTGCCTGCTCTATTTATCTACACCGCATGCATAAAGAAAAAAATCCCCGCGTCCATGATAGACGTGGGGAAAATAATGAAGAAAATGAAATATATGTCCGCTGATTACTTGGCGTAATTGATGGAGCGTATCTCACGGATAACGCAAACCTTTACTTGACCCGGATAGGTCATATCGGTCTGTATCTTGTTGGCAATGTCAAGTGAGAGTTGGTTGCACTGAGCATCATCTACCTTGTCAGCTCCCACAATCACTCGGAGCTCGCGACCTGCCTGAATAGCGTAAGTCTTGGTCACGCCAGGATAGCTCATGGCAATGTTCTCAAGATCTTTCAGTCGTTTGATGTATGCCTCAGCCACCTCGCGGCGAGCACCTGGGCGTGCACCACTGATGGCATCACACACTTGCACGATGGGCGCAATGAGAGTAGTCATCTCACACTCGTCGTGGTGAGCAGCGATAGCATTGACAATCTCAGGTTTTTCCTTATATTCCTCTGCTATCTTTGCGCCATATTCTGCGTGTGACAGCTCGGTGTCCTCATCAGGTACCTTACCGATATCGTGAAGCAGACCAGCACGCTTAGCTTTGCGCGAGCTAAGACCGAGCTCTGCAGCCATAATGCCTGCTAAATTAGCTGTTTCGCGAGCATGCATGAGCAGGTTTTGTCCATAAGACGAACGATATTTCATCTTACCGATGATGCGAATAAGCTCAGGATGCAGGCCATGGATGCCAAGGTCTATGGCTGTGCGTTTACCTGTCTCGAGCACCTCTTCGTCAACCTGCTTCTTTACTTTGGCTACTACTTCTTCAATGCGTGCGGGATGGATGCGACCGTCGGAGATAAGTTGGTGGAGTGCCAGTCGGCATATTTCGCGTCTTACGGGGTCGAAAGCTGAGATAACGATGGCCTCGGGAGTGTCGTCAACAACAATTTCTACACAGGTAGCTGCTTCAAGGGCACGTATATTGCGGCCTTCGCGGCCAATTATACGACCCTTAACTTCGTCGTTGTCGATATGGAACACCGTGACAGAGTTCTCTACTGCAGTCTCGGTAGCCACACGCTGAATAGTCTGAATGACTATCTTTTTGGCTTCCTTATTGGCCGTCATCTTGGCCTCATCCATTATTTCGTTGATATAACTCTGGGCGGAGGTACGGGCCTCATCCTTGAGTGAAACGATGAGACGCTCTTTGGCTTCTTCGGCAGAGAGACCGCTGATGCTCTCCAATTTCTCGCGCTCCTGTGCTTCTAGCTTAGCAACCTCTTCTTCCTTACGCTGCAGGTTGAGGCTTTGTTTTTCGAGATTAGTTTGCAGGGTGTCCAACTCCATCTTACGACGGTTGGCCATCTCCTGACGCTGGTTAATGCTTATTTCGCGTTGTTTGAGCTTGTTTTCCGCTTGCAGGATATTCTGGTTGCGTTGCTGCATCTCTTTATCGAACTTCTCTTTGCGGTCAACAAACTCCTCTTTCACCTCCAGGAGTTTCTTCTCCTTAAGAGTTTTGGCCTCAAGCTCTGCTTGGGCAATAGTGGTGTTATACTTGGCCTTGATGACATAGCGGAAGATGACGTAACCCAGTACGCATCCCACGATGAGACAAGCGACAGCAAGTATAATAGATGTAATCATAATGTCGTTCTGTGTTTAGGGGTTAGTAATATAATATGGTGTCTTTTTGAGAGATTTCTTATTGATTACAACTGCAGTGTCTTGTCGAGTTTATCAACAAGATGCTGCAGGCGGTCTTCGATGTCTTTGTTGGAAACGAGGTCCACAGCAAGGTCAAGCATTACCATAGCATAATAGTCCTGCTTGTCCTCAGCATGGTATGTTGAGGTATACGAATCGAGCTTACGCTGTATCAACTTTGCAGCGTTACGATATATCTCTTCGCTGTCGCGGTCGACAGTGATGGGATACATCTTATTAGCGATGTTAACATGTATATCAAATTTCTGTCCAGCCATGGGATTTAGGAGTTAGGAGTTAGCAAAGAGATGCATGTATCAATTTGACGAATCAGGCGCGACAGTTGCACGCGCGTCTGGTGGATATCCTTCTCACTGAGAGAGAGAGTCTTTGCCGTTTTCAGAGACTCATATTTCTGCTTCAGGAGCACATTCTCCTCATGCAGCGCTGTTGCCAACTGCTGCTGCTTTTGCAAGCCTTTGTAGCGCTTTGACAGGATGTCTAACTTTACATCCAGTTGTTGTATGAGTTCCTCTTTCTTCGTAGCCATATTCTCTTTTATTTATTTTTTGGTCTGTGCCTCTGCCTCGCGGTTGCGCGGCTCTTTCTTGGCCAGTATGATGATATGGTATGCGTACTCGGTCATCCACTCGCGAGAATATCCCAGACGTTGTTGAGTGGCGCGGATGGCATAAGTAGCTTTACGCACAGCATCATCCTTAAATTTTTCTTTTACGAAAATGTCATTGACGCCCTTCTCTACCACGGCACGCAACGCTTTCTTCATAAATGAGGGCATACGCAGACGTAACTGCAGAGTGCTTGACAAGACAGTTATCAAATCCTGACTGAAGCTCTGGAAAAGCATGAAATAGTTGTTCACCTGGTTGACGTTGCGGCAATTGGCCTTTAGGCTGGCGTCAATCTCAGTGAAAAACTCTTCTTTCATGCCATACATGTCCTCCAGCATCTTCTTGCACTTATTTTTTTCTCCAAGTCCCAAGCGATTGTTAACTGTGGCAACCTTGAGGCTGCTCTTAAACATGCGCAAATCTGGCAGCATGGCAAGATTAGTGATGCCTAGCTTCGAAGCCATCTGCGCCTGATAATATACCCTGATAAGCGACATAAAGTCCTCCATGCCGCCTATGCGATAGGAAGCTTTGTCACCGGATTTCTTTCCGAATATTTTAGATAAAATGCTCATTTATTAAAAGATTTAGTTGCAAAGTTAAATATTTTTATGCAAAACCTAAATATACTAAGATGCTTTTTTGTTATCTTTAGATGCTTTTTATTACTTTTGCAGTAAATATGACGGAAAACAGACGCTTTTCCTTAAAGTTATTGTTGAAGCAAAGATACAAAAGAATGCTGAAAATGATAAGAAAACGCCTACAAGCACTGGGCGAATACTTAATACTCATGGGTCGCACTTTTCAGCGACCGGAGAAGATGAGAATGTTCTTCAAGAAATACTACCAAGAGGTGATGAACCTAGGCATCAACTCTGTTGGAATTGTGTTACTCATCTCTCTGTTTATAGGAGCGGTGATTTGTATCCAGATAAAACTGAACATCCAGAGCATATGGATGCCCGCGTGGACGAGCGGCTACACCACTCGCGAAATAATGCTGCTTGAGTTCTCATCAGCGATAATGTGTTTGATATTGGCAGGTAAGGTGGGCTCAAATATCGCGTCCGAGATTGGCACCATGCGCATCACGCAGCAGATTGATGCCCTCGAGATAATGGGTGTGAACTCTGCCTCCCATATTATTTTACCCAAAATTGCTGCGTTGGTAAGTTTTATTCCCATACTCGTTACATTTAGTGTAGCTGCCGGAATTACGGGTGCCTACTGCACAGCTTACTTAGCACACATCATCACGCCCACAGACCTCACGCTAGGATTGCAGCACAGTTTTACACCATGGTATTTCTGGATGGGCGTGATAAAATCGCTATTCTTTGCTTTCATCATTGCCAGTGTGTCATCTTACTATGGCTACAATGTCAAGGGCGGCTCCATCGAGGTGGGCAAAGCCAGCACGAGCGCTGTGGTATCGTGTAGTGTGCTGATACTATTCTCTGACATATTCCTCACACAATTGCTATCCTAATCACAATGATAACAGTAGAAAATCTTAACAAATCATTTGATGGGAGAAAGGTGCTCGACGACATTAATGTTGATTTTATGAATGGGCGCACCAATCTCATTATTGGTCAGAGCGGCTCCGGCAAGACTGTATTGATGAATAGCATTGTTGGGCTGCTGCAGCCAGAGTCAGGCCACATCCTCTACGACGGCCGCGACATCACGGCTATGAGCAAAAAAGAACGCACTATGCTACGCCGCGAGATGGGCATGCTCTTCCAAGGAGCTGCACTGTTTGACTCCATGACGGTATTGGACAATGTGATGTTCCCCCTCGACATGTTTTCAACTATGAGCTACAAAGAGCGTAAACATAGGGCACTATTCTGTTTGGATCGCGTCAATATGCTGGAGGCGGAAGGCAAACTCCCCAACGAACTCAGTGGCGGCATGCAGAAACGCACGGCTATCGCGCGAGCTATAGCGATGGAACCGCGCTATCTGTTTTGCGACGAGCCAAATTCTGGCCTCGACCCTAAGACTTCTATTGTTATCGACAAACTGATAGCTGACATCACTCACGAAAACAATATTACTACAGTCGTAAACACCCACGACATGAATTCCGTTATTGGCATTGGTGAGAATATCCTATTTATCAACGAAGGCCGTAAGGCATGGCAGGGAAGCAACAAGGACATCATGACTTCCGACAATAAGCAACTCAACGATTTTATCTTTGCATCTGAGTTCAGCAAACAATTGCGTCAGGATATCATAGCAAATATGCAATAATACATCCAAACATCATTTCTTTATCTTAAATAACGAGTCTTCGCGCCCAACGATGTTTTGTTTCTTTGAGAAGCGGTTGTGCTTGTGCATATTGCCGTCCAAGTCAGATAGGCTAACACCTTTTGGCAACGCATTGTGAAGAACGGAATGATAGCCGCTCCACCGCCCCATTACGGCATTGACATAATTATAGGTTTCGCTGCCAATCATATAGCCGCACTTCACGATTGGATCTTTATAGAAATGAGGATCACTCAAATGGAGCACATAATAACTGACATCACTCCATAGGTATGGGTTTCTGCCGTATTTGCGAGCCAAGGCCATGGCATCTATAATATGGCCTGACCCTCCATTGTATGCGGCCAACACGAATTTTTTCCGTTCCTGCGGATTGCGTATCGCGGCGAATTTGTTCTCCAAAATATTTATCAGTTGTGCAGCTGTCATCATATTTGTCTCTGGGTCAAAGAGGTCGTCAGCATTGACTCCCAGTTTAGTGGCCGTTGACGGCATAACCTGCATCAGTCCACGTGCACCAGCCCAAGATACTGCATTTTTGTCAAAGCCCGACTCCTGATAGCACTGCGATGCCAGTAGCTTCCAATCCCATCCGGTCATGCGGCTCGCGCGAAGGAAAAGCGCATCGTAGTTTGACACCACGCCCTTATTCTTAGAGTAGAACACAGGCTGACTGTGTTGACTCTTAAATCGATTGCTGCTTACGTTGCCCATTGCGGCGATTACTCTCGCTCGCATAGAATCGCTGTACCACGTATTGAGTTCCTCCGCCAAATCAGGCGATGATTTCCTTACTGACCACGAGCCTGTTACAGCATTCGTGCCACATGCCAACAGTCCATTTGCACTGATAATATTTATTGGTATCTCACACGCCAGGAGGTCGGCTTTGGCTGCCTTTAGCATAGCTATCATCTCGGCTGTATCTTTGGCAACTTCCATTCTCAGTCGCATGCCGATATGATTTGCAAATGTCTCAGCCAGCATGAACTGCAGGCCCATGCTGCGATTGCGATATTCATAGTAGGTGTCTGGCCCATTGACAGTTACAGCAATCAGTTCGCCCGATTGTTCTATGTCGCTTAGGTCGGGAGCGAGGGTTTCTCCAGCCTCGCCACCGTTGTCGTCATTCACAGACAAAGGACTTGGCTGCTGCTTGCATCCCGCAAGTAGTATAAGAAGGAATAATATAATGCCTTGCTTTGCCAAAGTATGTGTTTATTTTTCGCAAAGTTACGAAATGTTTTCCGAATAGTCTCTATAGAGCAGAAATAAACGTAAAAACTAACGAAAGAAGGGCGCAATTCGCGTCCTTCTTTCTTGAGCCTCTTGTCGGATTCGAACCAACGACCCCGAGATTACAAATCACGTGCTCTGGCCAACTGAGCTAAAGAGGCGGGTGGGCAAGCTAACTGCATCGCGCTGCTACAACCAACTACCCTTGCTGCGGTCAAGCCCTGGGGGATTTGAAGGGAGCTAGCCGTACAGCACTCGCCCATGTATAGGCTGTACCTTGCGGTTTAGCGGGTGCAAAAGTAGGTTATTTTTTTGTAATGGCAAAGAAAAAATGACTTTTTTTACCTCACGATGTTAACATACATCTTTTATTACTAAACTGGCTAGCACGAGGCCAAATGATGCGGTAACATGCATCACGGTGCCATTAACTCTGCTCCCATCGTCGTTTGACTGAATTGCAGCGTGTGGCAACTCATCAGAGAATACACAAAAAAATTTTTTGTTAGGATATTGTCCCTGGCTTTTGAATCGTTTACGCAGAGCTCGAGCCAGTGGGTCTCCCTCCACCTTCCAGAACTCTGCAACTTTGATACGCAGAGGGTCTGTTTTGAGCGCAGCACCCATAGAGGAGAACAACACGGCAGTGGTCTTGCACGCACTCAATATAAGGAGTGCTTTGTCCTTGAGCGAGTCGATTGCATCAATGATATAGTCGTATTTGTCGAGATTGAAGTCTGCCGCCGTTTGTTCGCAATAAACCTTTTGCAATGCAGTAATCTCAGCCTTGGGATTAATGTCAAGCAGTCGCTGGTGTAGCACCTTAACTTTTGGCTTGTTCAAAGAAGAGACTGTGGCCATCAATTGGCGATTGATGTTGCTTGCGCATACACAATCTGAATCAACAATGGTGAGGTTGCAGATGCCAGAGCGAACAAGACTCTCTGCGCACCATGACCCTACTCCACCTACGCCAAACACTATTACTTTTTTCTGGCTTAGGCGCTTTATGGCCTCGGTACCCAGCAGCAGTTCAGTACGCTCAAAGATACCATTCATACTAACGCTTGCGCACTGGATCGCAGGTTAGCCCTACGCCAAGTTTCTTGAATATCTTGCGGTCAACTTCGCTAAGCATGACAGTAGAATGCACCTGACATCCCCGCAGTTCTGGCAGTTGAGTCAATGCGCGACGACAATTGTCGTCATGCTGACTAAGTACAGACAGTGCGATTAGCACCTCGTCTGTATGCAGACGTGGATTGCGACCGCCGAGATACTCTACTTTAGTTTTCTGTATTGGCTCTATCATCACCTGTGGTAGCAGTTTTATTTTGTGATCAATGCCGCCAAGGTGTTTAACAGCATTTAATATTAGTGCTGCACTAGGGCCAAGCAGTGGGCTCTCACCCGCAGTTATGAGCGTGCCGTCAGCCAGTTCGATCGCTGCAGCGTGCATACCTGACTGTTCCTTGCGTTCACGGGCGGCAACAGTACATGCACGATCGTCGGTAGTAATCTTAGCTTGCTTGAATAACAATGCAATCTTGTTTACCTCACTATCGCTAGTATCTCCTATTGCCATCGTGTTGAGTGCTGTATAATATCGGCGGATAATCTCATCTTTCGATGCCTGGCAGCACACATCATCGTCACAGATGCAAAATCCCACCATATTGACACCCATATCTGTGGGTGACTTGTAAGGATTCTCTCCGTATATGCCTTCAAACAGCGCATTGAGGACAGGGAATATCTCTATGTCACGATTGTAATTGACGGCAATTTTATTGTATGCCTCTAGATGGAACGGGTCAATCATGTTTACGTCGTCGAGGTCAGCAGTGGCAGCCTCATAGGCAATGTTGACTGGGTGCTTGAGTGGCAGATTCCATACCGGAAAGGTCTCAAACTTGGCATAACCGGCTTCGATGCCACGCTTGTGCTCGTTGTAGAGCTGGCTGAGGCATACAGCCATCTTGCCACTACCGGGACCTGGTGCAGTGACTATCACGAGGGGGCGTGTGGTCTCGACGTAATCATTACGACCAAAGCCATCATCGGAGTCTATGAGAGACACGTTGTTGGGATAACCGTCAATAGTGTAGTGATAGTACGCTTTGATGCCAAAACGCTCTAGTTTCTGACGATATAGGTCTGCAGAGTTTTGCCCATTGTAGTGAGTTATAACTACAGAACTGACCAGGAAGCCACGCTTTTGAAACTCTGTACGAAGACGCAGAACATCTTCGTCATAGGTGATGCCAAGATCGCCACGCGTCTTATTTTTTTCAATGTCAACCGCACTAATAACAATCACAATC
Source organism: Bacteroidaceae bacterium (assembly GCA_017963785.1). Lineage (GTDB taxonomy): Bacteria > Bacteroidota > Bacteroidia > Bacteroidales > Bacteroidaceae > UBA6382. The sequence continues at coordinate 29,499 of JAGCTG010000110.1, forward strand.
TCGGCAGAATCGCTCAGTTGCTTGAGCATGCGTAACTTGCTGTCAGGCTGAAATCCGGGTAGCACACGGCTTGCATGATGATCATCAAACAACTTGCCACCGAGTTCCAGATATAGTTTGTTGCCAAACTTAGCAATCCTTTCTTTGATGTGGCCAGACTGTATGGTCACATATTTTTCGTTATCAAAACCGATTTTCATATATAGAAAAAAAATAGGATGTCTCTTACCAAATATCTTCTGGCTCAGGACCGCTATATACCCATTTTGGTACCCACTCCATATAATCCCAGAGGAATGAGAGGTTTGTGTTTTCAAGCACAGACTTTACTCTCACATACCATACCTCGTCAGGACTGATAGTGCCTTGGTATACTATCTTGCGCATACGCAGATTGCCAGCATATCGTGTAGTGTTGCGCATCGACTCAGTAATTACAGTACCGCCGGAATTCTTGATGCCATCATGATAGGGCGGTTTCATAAAGCCATGGTTGCGAAGAACCTTGTCGTTCTCATAGTTGTGCTCCCAATCCTCGGTGTCCTGCTCCCAGCCGATGTTTGGTTTCGAGTAGTCTTGCCGCAAATCTAGTGGCAGTCCGATAGGCGAAAGATTGTTAGGGTTTGTGCCCAAATACAATTGTGCCATGCCAAATGTTGTGTTCATCGGCGCTGCAATGCGCAACTCAAATGTACCATAATAAGGCACTGGCGGCAGTCTGAGTGTCATGTCATACTGTCCACGCACATTGTGCTCATCGCCTTGATAGTTGTCAACTGTTGATGAGTAGTAGGGCATATACCAAAAACGACACGCTTCCGTGGTTGACATTGTGCTGAAATAACCAGCTGGGAATGGCCTTGACTGGTTATCCGTAACGAGACGGTATCCATTCGTCATTAGTTCCGGTAACAACGAACTGACATCCCAGCGTAGGCGTTCATTGAGTACCACATTGGGCACATCCTTGTCATATAATAGAATATCATCAATCGTGTAATAAAAACCGTTGAGTGCATTGTTGATACGCCCTCTGTTTCCTTCCTCGATTAAAACACCCGGACGATCCACATCGTACTCTTCATAGAATTCTCCTCTCGATACGTCTGTTTTATATTTGCAGTGTCGGTTAATACGCTTACCCTCTGTCTGCTTGCCTTCTGTCAGCTTCACCAGTCGACGATGGCTAGTGCACATCGTTTCATAGTATTCGAAACAGTCGATGCTTAACTGGGTGGGTGTATTATACGCGTAGCCCATCTCTGCATGATGCACCACAAGTTTGTCAAGTGTCAAGCGCTCTGGCAGCAGGTGGTAGCTTACAAATTGGTTTACCGCGTTCTCCTCGCTGCGCAGGTTGGAATCCTTGGCATCCGAATATACTTCTTCGCACTTACGTGTCACTATCTCCATAATGTCAGGACCGTTAACTAGAATGCCATTCTCCACCACGGGCTCAGGAATACCCCATTTAGTCACAAATACGCTATCAGGCTCAACAAATGCAGTATAGCCAATATAGCGATGGGCTGGGTAAGGATAGGCATTGCCATTGATGTCCGTGCCATACTCTTCATGGTTTTGTTCGTAATTCTCGTCTCGATACTGCATCATCTTCATGTCCCAGCCTGTTTGGCGTAATAAATAAGCAAAAACCTTAAGATTGTCAGTCTGTTCAATCAGGTCTGGCAGATAAGCGTTCGACATCATTATCACGTTGTCTATACCGTGAATAACACCGTTTGAGACTTCTATATCAGGATTGATGATACGCGAGTGCTCGTTGATGAGCGTGGTTGCATTACCTGTCGCAGAGTCGTTAGCATAACTCACCGTTACATATCGATCTTGCATATTTGTTTTCTCCAGCGCACCTACCAGAAAGTCTGTGGTTAAATATGCCGGTGCGTTGCCATTATCGATAATTGCATTGCGAACAATATATTCTGCTACAGAGTCAGGCAATTGGGTAATGTTAAAGTTCTTGCTCACAAACACCGAGTCAACATACCGATGTATTGCTTCGTTGGTTGGCGCAAACACTGTGTAGTTGCCACGAGCCGAGAGCAACTGAGACACATTTGAGTCACTCCTTTTGCTTAATTTCACTCGCGAACAGATATAGGCAAAGTCAGAATATTTGTCTGATTCCTCCAAAAAGGATGTGACAGTCTGACCCTTAAAAGTGTAAAGGTCCGACTCATCCACCTCGTCCTTACAGCCCATGCATAATGCGACTGTTACTATCATAACAAACAACCATTTCAGGTCTAAACTATAATTTAATATGTATTTCATGGAGCAAAGTTACGAAAATAATGGAAAACACACGACCAAAATGCAATGAGATTTTCAAAAAAAGACAGACAAGAACCCAATTGCTCTTGTCCGTCTCTAGAGGAAATATGTATATATTATTTGCTCAGTGCGAGACTAACGTTTACAGCACAAGCCACGGTACAACCAACCATTGGGTTGTTGCCAATGCCGAGGAAACCCATCATCTCCACGTGTGCAGGCACAGATGAACTGCCTGCAAACTGTGCGTCAGAGTGCATGCGGCCCATCGTATCAGTCATGCCATAAGAAGCGGGACCTGCTGCCATGTTGTCAGGATGCAGGGTGCGACCGGTGCCGCCACCGCTGGCCACCGAGAAGTAAGGTTTGCCAGCGAGGATACGCTCTTTCTTATATGTGCCGGCTACGGGATGCTGGAAACGAGTAGGATTAGTAGAGTTGCCAGTGATGCTGACATCTACATTCTCCTTCCAAAGTATTGCCACGCCTTCGCGAACATCGTCAGCGCCATAGCAGTTAACCTTGGCACGTGGACCATCGCTGTAAGCCTTGGTCTTTACGACCTCCAACTCACCGGTGAAGTAGTTGAACTTAGTCTGTACGTATGTAAAACCGTTGATTCGGCTGATAATCATTGCAGCGTCCTTGCCAAGTCCATTGAGGATGCAGCGGAGAGGCTTTTTGCGTACCTTGTTGGCCATCTCGGCAATCTTAATGGCGCCCTCAGCAGCAGCAAATGACTCGTGGCCTGCCAAGAAAGCAAAGCACTCTGTCTCCTCGCGGAGCAGACGGGCGGCCAGATTGCCGTGACCAAGACCTACCTTGCGGTCATCGGCTACGGAGCCAGGAATACAGAAAGCCTGAAGACCGATACCTATAGCTTCGGCTGCGTCGGCTGCATTCTTGCAACCTTTCTTAAGAGCGATAGCGGAGCCTACTACGTATGCCCACTTAGCGTTTTCAAAGCATATGCGCTGTGTCTCTTCACATGTCTTGTAGGGGTCAAGGCCAGCTGCTTCGCAAATCTGATTGGCCTCTTCGATGGACGAAATACCGTTAGTGTTTAGGGCGGCGAGCACCTGCGCCATACGACGGTCCTGCGATTCAAATTTCACTTCTCGTATCATAGCTGTACTATTCTTTGCGTGGGTCAATAGATTTAACAACTCCTTGTTCAGGCTTGGTGCGACCATAGGTGCCGGTCACAGCCTTCAGTGCCTCATCGGCAGGCGTGCCTTTCTTGATGGCATCCATGAACTTGCCCATGTGAACATATTCGTAGCCGCAGACCTCATTGTCTGCATCAAGGAACATCTTGGTGATGTAGCCCTCAGTAAGCTGAAGGTAACGCGTGCCCTTAGCCTTGGTACCATAGAGTGTACCGATTTGGCTAACGAGGCCCTTGCCAAGGTCTTCAAGGCCTGCACCTACTGTGAGACCGCCCTCAGAGAAAGCAGACTGGGTGCGACCATAGACAATCTGGAGGAACAACTCACGCATGGCGGTGTTGATGGCATCGCAGACGAGGTCAGTATTGAGAGCCTCAAGAATGGTCTTGCCAGGCAGAATTTCGCTAGCCATAGCAGCAGAGTGAGTCATACCTGAGCAACCGATGGTTTCTACGAGGCACTCTTCGATGACACCTTCCTTGACATTGAGACTGAGTTTGCAGCAGCCTTGCTGAGGTGCGCACCAGCCAATGCCATGGGTGAAGCCAGAAATGTCTTTAATCTCTTTTGCCTGTACCCATTTACCTTCTTCAGGTATTGGGGCAGGTCCATGGTTGGGGCCTTTGGCCACGCAACACATGTTTTCTACTTCTTTTGTGTAAACCATGTTATTAAGTTAATAGTTGATAGTTTATAGTTAGCGATGTTAATGTACACGGATTGCAAAGGTACAAAAAAGTTGGGAGTTAGGAGCTAGAAGACAGGAGTTTTTTTTGCTGAGTCATTTAAAATAATACCTTTTACCTTTATTTGGCCGTCAATAAAGGCGCTAAGCAAACAATAAAAGCAAAGGTAAGTAGCATTGCCGTCACTATTGGTTGAGTGTTGAGGTCAAGTCGATGGCCGGTGTAGCGCCTTAAAAGGAGATAGACACCCCACCCTACCAATGTACCCCAAGCGAGTCCCACTAGAATGTCGCCCATATAATGTACTCCCAGATAGATTCGCGACCAGCAGTTGAGTAGCGACCACACGATGAGCAGCACCACTATAGGTCGGTGACGTAAAAGTAACGATAGAAATACAGCTATACTCATAGTATTGGCGGCATGAGATGAAAAGAAACCGTACCAACCACCATGATAATTGTTAACAAGGTCTATCATACCCGCCAGTGATGGTTCGTTGCTAGGGCGAAGTCGCGCCACAAGTGGCTTGCACACCCCCGACGACATCATGTCGGCAAGCAAAATACAGAGCGCCATTCCACCTAGCACAAGCAGCATGCTCTTAATACCGCGTTTTCTGTAAATATAGTACAGCAAAAAAAGACCAACCGGTATCCATACAATGGTACTGGTTATAATTTTCATTATGCTGTCCATAATAATGGAGTCGCTACCATTGAGAGCCAGCGTTATGGATTTGTCAAGTTCAAGAATACTGGAAAACATATAATATAAGTAATTATGCGTCTATTTTATTTTGTTCATCACTTGCAGAAAAGCATCGTAGCCATTCTCAATTCGAGAGAGTTCGTAGGGTTGCAGACTTAGCGAGTAGTTACCCCTTATTTGCTCTAACCCGAAATAAGCACGCATTATGCTGACGAAATTGTATGCCAGCGGCGTGGAGCGACGAATTATCTGTCGCAGCATTTTCACCTGCAGGTCTGGCGTGTGGTCTATCTGGCGAAGCAAACAGAATGTCACATAGTAACACGCCAGGCTCTCGTCAGCAAACACGAGATAGTTTAACTTACGTTCATGACCAGTGCCACAGAAGGCATCGAGCACACTCTGTACCTCAATAGGAGTGCGTAGCACGGGTAATATGGCTTTTAGTGTCTTTTGGCGATCAAGGCTTACACTCTCCTCCATAGTGGCACGTGCAAAGTCAACAAAGTGGCTATTCTGGAAATCGAGAGTCTGTGCATGATATTTCTGCAATGCTGCCTTGAGAAAGGTCATGAGAAAAGCCTTGGTGTTGGTAAGTGCTACAGTGTGAAAGCACTTCCAGAAATTTTCAGCCTCTAGAGGCGGTAATACATGTTCTGCCAACACATACGACGCAGTGCGAAAGGCTGAGTTGCTCAGTCCCTGCAGATATGCCAGCATGCCCTGCCAATCAGCAACACGAGCAAATGCCTGCAACTTACAGTATATCACGGCATCGTATCTTTTATCCATACCCCTAAAATACTTATTAATTTCTAAACTCTAACAGTGCCACATTCTCAATATGGTGTGTGTGTGGAAACATATCTACAGGCTGATAAGCTTTCACTTTGTATTTGTCATCAAGCATCTGCAAATCGCGAGCCTGCGTGGCAGGATTGCAACTCACATAAACTATTCGTTGAGGCGCAGCGTTGAGTATTGTTTTCACCACATCGCCATGCATGCCGGCGCGTGGTGGATCGGTAATTATAACATCTGGACGGCCATTTGAGGCGATAAATTCGTCAGTCAGCACATCTTTCATGTCTCCGGCTATAAACTGTATGTTGTTGATGCCGTTAATTTCAGCGTTGATGCGTGCATCCACTATTGCATCTTCAACATACTCTATGCCTATTACTTTTGCTGCCTGACGGGCAATGAAGTTGGCTATGGTGCCAGTTCCTGTATATAGGTCATAGACCAACTCGTTGTCAGTGAGACCAGCAAAACTGCGTACTACTTTATAGAGTTCGTATGC
>JAGCTG010000111.1 GCA_017963785.1 Bacteroidaceae bacterium
CCCCTTGATTATATTTGCGGCCTCACGTTTACCTTTGAGGTAATTATAGATAACCTTGATATTCTTCAACAGATGCTTGCGGTCGAAGCCCATCACCTTGAGGCCCCGTATCTCATAGCCGGCCTGCGGCACACGCTCCATCTCCATACGGCCCTCAGCACCCACAAACAGTATCTTCACACCGTCCACTCTGGCCTTGAGTTCGTTGGCAATGGCAATGGCAGGAAAGATATGCCCACCGGTGCCGCCTCCACTTATTATCACTCGTAATTCCTTATTCATTTTAACTATTACACATTATATAATATATTACCTTATAATATTGTCTGCAAATTTAGCATTTTTTTTGCGTAAGACAAAGCCTAAAACCAATTATTTTTGAAAAAAAAATTGCAAAGCCATTTTTGTGGTCGCAGAGCCATCTCATTTGACTTTTTGACCATTCTGCAACCCCCAATCTCTCAGACTTTCGGACCTTAAGAATCCCCTAACCTTAAATAAATATTCGTTTATTCACACGCGAGTACCTTATTTTTATATATTTTTGGCCTCCATTTGCAGCTTATATAAAAATAATTTAGTAATTTTGCATGATAGTGTGACCAAACACGCAACAAACACCGCAAAAACACATAAAAACAAAAAAAACAATATGAAAAAAGCTTTATTTTCTCTCATTTGCGCTTTGAGCGCTTTCTGTGCCTCCGCGCAGAATTATGCTGCTATCCCCGACACCATTTGGGGTTGCCGCTATTTCTCTTATGACTACGATGCCAATTTCCCTTACACCCATGGCAACAAGAAGGGATACACAGCCTCGTCGTGGCCTACTCGAGACAAGGCTGATATGCGCTACTATGCCCGCATTCCTGAGGGCCATGTGAAATGTACGTTGGTTTACAATCCGCGTGTCAACCGTGCCATCAATCTCGATGTTACCATAACCAACATGAGCACTAACCGCGTGGTTTACGAGAAAAATATCACTGTGGAAAAAGCAATAGCCGGCGGCGAACTCAGCCTGGAGCTGTTCCCCGACATGGTGTTCTCTTCCGACGTATGGTATCAGATCAAACTTTATCCCCACGACGGCAAATACAACAGCGCCCCGTCGCGCATTGTCCATCTGCTCTTCAACCGCGAGGCCGACAAGCCTGCTGTAGCTGTAAATGAGGTATTTATGGCTCCCTCCGCTCACAACAACGAGTGGCTCAGCACCGAGCCCTATGCTCCCGATGACAACACCTACGACTGGATCTACGGCGAGTTTCTCTATCCCGAGGAATACGTACTGCCGGCCCGCTACCTGATGTGTCTCGGCGGCAGCGGATACTACAGCGGCATACAGTCCACCGACGGCAGGGGCACGGTCAGCGCCCTGTTCAGTGCATGGGACAATGGCGACACCGATGTCAACCCCAACCTGCCCGACTATCTGCGCTCGGGTGCAGTGGACCACAACCCCGACGGCGGAGTGAAAATCAATCGTTTCGGCAATGAGGGAACCGGTGTGCAGAGCATGATGTATCCCGCCCGTTGGCTGCCCGGTCACTGGGTACAGTGGCTCATGAACGCTCGTCCGGAGACCGTGGAGCTGGAGCTGCCCGACAATGATGGCAATCTGCAGACCGTAAAGTATGCCAACACCATCCTTACCGCATGGTACAAAATGGCTGACGATCCCGAGTGGTACTATATCTCCACCCTGCGCCAGAGCGGCACCACCCACCTCTTTGGACGCAATGGTGAATACTCTTTCATAGAATGCTACGGCGAGCTGGGCGGCGACCTCTTGTGCCGTGGCTACATGAAAAACCGCTTCTTCCGTTCCGCAGGTAGCGGCATCTGGTACAACCGCAACTACATGAGTGGCGGTCACTACGACTACAACGACGGTCAGCGCCCTTGCCGCTACGACTATGGTCACGGCGCCACTTCGCTCTACGAAAACTGCTTCTACATTGAGCACGGCGGCTTTGGCATGGTCAACGACAGCTCGCGCTACGTGGCTTTCCCCAGCAGTTATGAGTGCGTCGACACCATCGATCTCGACAGCAAGCAAGAGCGTATCAACGAAGCCTTCCGCAACGCCAACTACAACCAGACCATCAACGATATTGATTATGCAACCGACGCTGAGGTGAAAGATTATGCCAAAGAGCTCGTGGACCTTGTAGGCAAGGTGGGCGGATATGGCCAGGAGCATTCCGCTGACATCATTGCAGCCTACAACAATGGCAACCCCACTGACATGGGTGCCCTCAAGCAAGCTCTGAAGCAGACTGCTCTCAAATACAACAAGATACGCTACGCCAACGTAACCAACAAAGCTCACATCGGAGCCCAGCGCGCCTATGTTTTCGACAACACCGAAGGCTATGGTCTGCTATACGTGGACAGCAGTTCCGGCACCCCCATTATAAAGACCGCCGACCTCGACCGCGAAGACCCGCGCGCCAACTGGATGATTGTTCGTTCCGACAAATACGGCACCCTCTGCATTCGCAACCTCGCCACCGGCCTGTATATCAACACTGCCACAGAAAATATGTTGTCAGCTGAGCCTCAGCACATCGCAGCCTTCGCTCGCAGTGGCAGGGGCTTCTACTTGGGCAACACAAGCACCGAGTGCGTAGTGGCAGCCGCAGACGGCACCACTAGCGTAGGACGATTCTCAACCACCGGCGGACAATACCTGCTCCACGACAACCTATCGATGACTCCAGCCACCGAGCTTGTGCAGCAAGTAGTGGAAGCATGCGACGCTCCGGGCAAATTTGAGGAATACAAGACCATGGTTCCCGACATCCTCGCCACTCCTGAGGGCGTTTTGGGCTACTGGACCAACCCCGCCGAGCTGGAGCAGCTCCGCACACTCTACGACGACGGCAATATCACTGACGACAAGGCCGCAGAGCTGATTGCCCTGATTGACGGCGCGCAGAAGATAACTGCAGATACCAAGCAGATTGGTGCATTCACCATTCTCTTCCCTGAGCCAAACTCAGAAACCATGTCCACCCTCACTATAGGCGATGATAACTCCCTCAGCAACAAGAGCATTACAGGCAAGGCCGACCAGATATGGCTCGGCATTCCCAAGCAGGGAGGCTACGAACTCTCGTCGCAAGGCAGGGCTATCAACTACCTCACCGACAGGGGAGGCGTCACCGTCAGCACCAAGCCCGAGGGCGAGGGTGCACCCATCTTCTTCACTCCGCAAACCGCTGGCCAATACAGCATCAGCGATGTGCAGTACGGTCCCGTAGCCATCAATGGCAGCGGTACCCCCATCAAGACTGCCATTAAGGGCAGCGAAGGCAACAATTGGTATATCAAACCCGCAGAGACAGTGAAGGTAACCCTCAATTCGGGCGGTGTCCTCAGTCTCTATCTCGACTTCGACGTGCAGATTCCGTCGGGCGTAGAAGTATTCACTCTTGCCGGATTCGACAACGGCGTGCCCGCGCTGACCACAGTGACAGGCACCATACCCGCCCACACCCCGGTGATTCTGAAAGGCGACAACTACGCCTCACTGCATTTCCCCATCATTAATGCACAGACCTTCTCCGAAGAGGAAGGCCTCATGAAAGGCACTCTGCAGAAGAAGACTGGAATGAAGAGCAAGACCTTCTACACTGTAGCCGTCAAATCAGGCACACCCTGCATTGCCCTCTCGCTTACCAACAGCGTCACTGCCAACCAGTGCTACATCCTCAAAGAAGATATGGAAGCCCTCGGACTGACTGAGAGTCAGTATAATCTGGACTTCGACAACGCCACCGCCATCAAGGAGGTCGAGAGCCAAGAGTCCGGAGTCAAGAGCAATGCTACATACGACCTGCAGGGACGTCCCGCTACCGAAGCCACCAAGGGCATCGTTATAGAGAAAGGCAAAAAAGTTAAGAAATAAAAGGGCTACGACACTGACTACAACGGCTACTACACACCCAAAGGTAGTGCTCAAGTAGCCTCGCGCGCGCGTACATTATTTAATATTTATAAATAGGCGGACACGATTGATTTGTGTCCGCCTATTTTTTGTCACCTCTCCAGCCAGGCAAACACGAGGAAAACACAGCCGAGACCGACCTGTATTTTATAAGCACCGAGCAGAATTCAGAAAACTCCGCAGAGAGAAGAAAAAACACCGAGCCGGGAAAATAAAAAGCCGAGGAGCCGCAAATTTGATGGGCAACAGATTCAAATTTATTGGGCATTAAAAATAAATTTGATGGGCAACAAAAATAAATCTCCGCGGGTTTTTATTACACGAGCTCGCATTTTCTTTACGTCTGCTCGCAATTTTTTGCTTTCACTCGCTCTGTTTTTTGCGTTCGCCCTGTTTTTTCTTGCCGCTCCAGGAAGAAAACCTAGATTCCAACGAAAGAAATATCAGTTCCCACGAAAGAAATCCCGATTTCAACGGAAAAAAGGCTGTTGTTCGTCGTTATTTCCATTTTTGGGCTCGTGAGAAGAAAAAATATGATCTGGGGGCTTATCTGTAATGCGCTGATTATCAGCAAAGATTGTGCGGTGGCTAAATTTTTGATAAAAATTTTTTAATTTTTTCTTGGTTTTTTGGTGGGGAATTGTGGGGAATTGTGTAATTTTGTAGGCGAAATTGTAATTTACCCTCAGAATTGACATGAGATTCATCGGTACTACAGAGGCTAAAGTGGACAACAAAGGCAGGGTGTTCCTTCCGGCGATGTTCAGGAAGGTTCTCCTCTCCAGCTCCCCCCAGACAGAGGAGCAGAAGGGCGAACTGAGCCTCATCATGCGCAAGGATTTGTTTGAGGACTGCCTTGTGCTCTACACCGAGGAGACTTGGGAGCGCCGCATGAACGAACTGACGTCGAGGCTGAGTGTGTGGAGTAAGAGGGATCAGGCTTTGAAGCGTCGCTTCTCGGCTGACGCTGAGTGGCTTACCCTCGACAGCAACGGTCGCATCCTGTTGTCGAAACGCTATCTGAAGATGGCCGGCATTGAGGATGAGGTGACATTCATTGGCATGGACGATACCATTGAGGTCTGGGCCACCGCCAAGCTCAGGGAACACCAGAGCTCTGAGGATTTCGCCTCAGAGATTGAGCGCGTGATGACTCAGCCATTGAATAATGAGGATTGACGATAGAGCCTTGAGCATTGACTTCTGACTACTATGCCAGCCGCCAGCGAATATCACATACCGGTAATGCTCCATGAGTGCGTGGAAGCGCTCAACATCAAGTGCGGTGGCACTTGGGTGGATGTTACATACGGTGGCGGTGGCCACAGCAGGGCAATACTTGAAGCCATGGGCGGCAGCGGACGTTTGTTTGGCTTCGACCAGGATAAGGATGCGCTTGACAATATGCCTGAGGACGAGCACTTTACGCCTGTCTATAGCAACTTCCGATTCCTGCGCAACTGGATGCGCTACTACGGCGTGGAGCAGATTGACGGTCTGCTTGCCGACCTGGGAGTGTCGAGCCACCACTTCGACACAGCGGAGCGCGGATTCAGCTTTCGCGAAGACGGCCCGCTCGATATGAGGATGAACAGTCATGCTCGGCTGAGCGCAGCCGACGTGGTGAACAGCTATAGCGCCGAACAACTGGCCGACATACTCTATCTCTACGGTGAGCTCCGTCAGAGCCGCCAGATAGCCTCGGCCATTGTGAAGGCACGCGGGCAAAAGCCCATCGTCACAACCTTCGATCTGCTAAAAGCAGTGGAGGGCACCGTGGGCAAAGAGCGCGAGAAGAAGGACCTGGCAAAGGTGTTTCAGGCTCTGCGCATAGAGGTGAACCATGAGATGGAGGCACTGCGCGACATGCTGGCTCAGGCCGTGGAGTTGCTCAAGCCCGGCGGCAGACTGGTGGTGATGACCTACCACTCGCTGGAGGACCGCATAGTGAAAAACTTCATCCGTTCAGGCAATGCCGAAGGCAAGATAGACACTGACTTCTACGGCAACCGTCTCGCGCCCATACGCGCGCTGAGCAATAAGGTGATTACTCCTTCTGCCGAGGAACAGGCGCGCAATCCGCGCAGCCGCAGTGCCAAACTGAGAATCGGAGAAAAACAATAGATTTGAAACAAAATAAAACAACAATATGAAGAACTACAATCAGATTGACGAACTTGTGGAGAGAGCCATGCAGCCAGAGCCCGAGTTGCTGCCCCTGATGATGCCTGACGACACGATGCAGGTGTATACAGCTCCCAAGCAAGAAACTGCGCCGAAGAAAGAGGTTGTCACCCCCAAAGCCGACGATGACGAAGACGAGTTTGAGGGCAAGACGGCACGTCAGGTGCTCATCTCAGCGCTCGCTGAAGATGAAGACGAACGCATCAGCCTCAGCCTGCCCAATGTGCTGAGGGGCGACATACTCACCAGCAAATGGATCAGGCGTCAGATTTGGTGGATGGTGATGGTTGTGCTCATGGCCTTCCTCTATGTCAGCAACCGCTACTCCGCCCAGAAGCAACTGATAGAAAACGAGAATCTTAAAGAAGAACTCAAGGAAACACACTATGATGCCATGGCTCGCAGTTCGCAGCTGATGCGCAACAGTCGTCGCAGCATTATCGTGGACAAACTGGCTGATGCAAACAGCAGCCTTACCATGCCTGAGCGACAGCCTGCGATGATTGAATAAGAGTTCAAGTGTATAAGTGTTGAATCATGAAGGAATTTCCCAGCAAGCAGGTAATCAACAGATACATGCTCATTGCCTGGATTGGTGTGGTAATAGGCCTCATCATCATTGGCAAAGCCGCATACATTATGTTTGCGGAGCGGGAGTTCTGGGCACAAAAGGCTGAGGAATGCGTTATTGACAGCATTCCCATTCAAGTAAACAGGGGAGACATCATCAGCGCCGATGGTCAGTTGCTGGCGACGTATGTTCCTGAATATAAACTCTATCTTGACTACAATATCTACGAGCTCGACTCCGCCAAGCACGTAAAGCTGCAGCACAAGAAGGACTCCGTCTTGCTAAGCAAACTCGACAGTCTTGGCGAGGGGCTCAGCCGTCTGCTGCCCGAGAAGAGCAAGGCATGGTTTATCGACCGTATCAAGGAGGGCTTCAACAAAAAGAGCCGTCACTGGCTCATCTATCCCAAGCGTATCACCTATCTTGACCTCAAGGAAGTGAAACGCCTGCCGTTCCTCAAGGAAAGCCGCAACTTCTCAGGCTTCCACACCGAGGTATTCAACAAAATCGACAAACCTTTCGGTTCGCTTGCCGCGCGCACCCTTGGCGACGTAGAGGGCAGCAGCGGACGCGGCATCTCCGGCCTGCAGAAACAGTTTGACTCGCTGCTGGCTGGCGTACCCGGCATCGCCCACAAGGTGAAGACGATGAACAAATACCTGCCCGTGATTGACAAGCAGCCTGTGCAGGGCGCCAACGTATATACCACCATTGATGTCAATCTGCAAGACTTCTGCGAGAACGCCCTCGTGGAGAAACTGAAAGAGATTGACGGCATGTATGGCGTAGCTATACTGATGGAAGTCAAGACGGGTGATATCAAGGCACTTGCCAACATGAAGCGCGGCGAGGACGGCGTGTATCGCGATGTGCAAAACCTGGCGGTGAGCCAGCTGATGCAGCCCGGCTCAGTATTTAAGACCATATCGCTCACCGCCGCGATGGAGAGCGGACGCATAAAGATTACCGACAGCGTCAACTGCTCCTCAGGCAGTGTGACAGTGGGCGGCTACACTATTAAGGATGCCTCCCATAAAAGCGCAAAGATAATAAAAGTGCCTGAGGTGCTGGGCTACTCCTCCAACGTAGGTGTGATAAAGCTTATCACCCGTGCCTATGGCGGCAGCAAAGCCAGCGAACAGCAGTTCTGCGACGATGTGATGAAACTCGGCATTGCTGAGGACATGCATCTCGACATTCCGGGCTATGAGCATGCCCGCATACCCAGCCCCAAGACTTTGGGCGAATATTGGTCAGCCTCGTCAATGGCGTCGATGAGCATAGGCTACTCCACCATGGTGCCGCCTATCAGCTTGGCCGCATTCTACAACGGCATCGCCAACGGTGGCCGTATGATGCGTCCGCGCATCGTGACACATATCACCCGTAACGGCGAGGTGATAAGAGATATTCCTCCGCGTGCCATCAAAGAGCACATGTGCAGCAAGCAGACAGTGAGTGACATCACCAAGTGTCTGCGCTGGGTGGTAAGCAACGGACTCGGTGGCAAAGCCAGCTCGCCTTTCTTCAGCGTAGCCGGCAAGACAGGCACCGCCCGTGTACAGCAGGCAGGTCACATGGGCGAGTATCTGGTAACCTTTGCCGGATTCTTCCCCGTGGAGAACCCCAAGTACACATGCGTAGTGTGTATGCGCAAAGCCGGCTCTGGCAGCGGCGGTGGCATGTGCGGCCCTGTGTTTAAGCAGATAGCCGAATACGCTATGGCGCAAGGCAAGCAATCCACCATCCGCGACAACATTGACTCGCTGCATAGCATTCCGCCATCACTTGACTTCACCAACCTGCTATATACCAATCGTCTGCTTAGCAACTTTAATTTCGTGGTGCCGGGCTCATGGAGCAGCGACACCAACCAATATACGCTAGGCAGCGTGAGCGTCAGCAACAAGCACGCCAAAATCACCGTGGAGGAAGTGGAGCCCGACATCGTGCCAAATCTCACCGGCATGGGTCTGCGCGACGCACTCTTCCTACTGGAGAAACGTCACCTCAAGGTCAAGGTGCTGGGCGTGGGCAAGGTAATTGGTCAGAGCATTGCCGCAGGCAATAAGATACATCCCAACGAAACTATCACAATTACGCTCGGCACCAAGAGCGCCGCAAAAAAGACACAAGACTATGAACCTGAGACTGTTGTTGAGCAAAGTGAAGCCCCTGACAATAACGGGCAGCCAGGACATTGATATTAGCGGAGTCTGCATCGACTCACGCAAGGTGGAAGATGGCAACATGTTTGTGGCCATCTGCGGCACACAGTCTGACGGCCACCTGTTTATCGACAAGGCCATCGACAGTGGCGCCAAAGCCGTAGCATGCCAGCAGATGCCCGACAGTCCACGCCCCGGCGTCACCTATATTGTCTTGGAGGACACAGAAGATGCCGTTGGCAAGATTGCCACACAATTCTACGGCGATCCCACCACGCGGCTTAAGCTGATAGGCGTGACCGGCACCAATGGAAAGACCACTATTGCTACCCTGCTCTTCAAGATGTTCAGGCAAATGGGATTCAAGTGCGGCCTCTGCTCCACCGTATGCAACTATATCGAGGACAAGGCCTGCCCTACCAGCCAGACAACGCCCGACCCCATCACGCTCAATGCGCTGCTTGGGCAAATGGCCGACGAAGGGTGCCAATACGCCTTTATGGAGTGCAGCAGCCATGCCATTCAACAGAAACGAATTGGCGGTCTTAACTTTGCCGGCGCCATTTTCACCAATCTTACGCGCGACCACCTGGACTACCACAAAACCTTCGAGAACTATCGCGATGCAAAGAAAGCATTCTTCGATATGCTGAGCAAAGACGCCTTCGCCATCATAAATGCTGACGACAAAAACGGCTCCTTCATGGTACAAAACACCAAGGCGCAGGTCAAGACCTACTCTATGATGCGCAGCGCCGACTTTCACGCCAAGATAATAGAGATGGGCTTCGAGGGCATGCATCTCAACATCAATGGCCAAGAGGTGCATGTACCACTGGTAGGTAAGTTCAACGTATCAAACCTGCTGGCAATCTACGGCACAGCCGTGATGCTGGGGCGCGAACCTATCGATGTTCTCACGGTGATGAGCAGCCTAAGCTCTGTAAGCGGACGCTTCGAGACAGTTCGCTCCGCCAACGGCGTAACCGCCATCGTGGACTATGCTCATACGCCTGATGCGCTGGAAAATGTGCTGGAGGCCGTGCATGAAGTGCTTCAGCGTAGGGGCGAGGTAATCACCGTCTGCGGCGCAGGCGGCAATCGCGACAAAGGCAAGCGTCCGCAGATGGCAAAGATTGCTGCCAAGATGAGTGACAAGGTTATTATCACCAGCGACAACCCGCGCTTCGAAGAACCACAGGACATCATCAACGATATGCTGGCAGGCCTCGGCGACGCCGACAAGCCTCACACCCTCGCCATCGTGGATCGCCGCGAAGCTATACGCACCGCCACACTCCTTGCCAAGCCTGGCGACGTAATACTCATTGCCGGCAAAGGCCACGAGGATTATCAAGAGATAAAAGGCGTGAAGCACCACTTTGACGACAAAGAGGTGGTAAGCGAAGCCTTTCAACAACGCTAACATTAACGTTAACCTTAACAAAACACTCAACTCATGTTATACTATCTCTTCCGCCTGTTTGATCATATCGGTATCCCCGGCTCGGGAATGTGGTCCTACATCTCTTTCCGCGCCTTACTGGCTTTTATTCTTGCCCTTGTCATCTCTGCCTGGTTTGGTGAGCATTTTATAAAATGGATGAAGTCGCACAACATCTCCGAGACCCAGCGCGACAGCAAGATTGACCCCTACGGCGTAGAGAAGAAGGGCGTACCTTCAATGGGTGGCATTATCATTATTGTGTCTATCCTTATCCCCGTATTGCTGATGGGGCGTCTGAGAAATATCTACTTGCTGCTGATGATAGTTACCACCATCTGGCTCGGCGCTCTTGGTTTTGCCGATGACTACATCAAGATATTTCGCAAGAAGAAGGATGGTCTGCGCGGGAAATTCAAGATTATCGGGCAGTTGAGCATTGGCCTAATCGTTGGTCTGACACTCTACTTCAGCCCCGATGCCGTAATACGCCAGAACGTGGAAGTGGTGAAAGACGGACAGGTTACAAATGTGGTACACAAGAGCGAACCAGTGAAGTCGCCGCAGACTACCATTCCGTTCTTCAAAAATAACAACCTCAATTACAGCGAGCTAATGTCGTGGCTCGGTGACGATGCCAAGGAAGCCGCAGGATGGGTGCTCTTTGTGCTGGTAACCATCCTCGTGGTCACTGCAGTGAGCAACGGTTGCAACCTTAATGATGGTATGGACGGCATGGCGGCGGGCAACTCCGCCATCATCGGTGTGGTGCTCGGAATACTGGCCTATGTGTCCAGCCATATAGAATACGCGGGCTACCTTAATATAATGTATGTGCCGGGCAGTGAGGAATTGGTTGTGTTCTGTAGCGCCTTTGTTGGAGCCCTCATAGGTTTCCTCTGGTATAATGCCTTCCCTGCCCAAATCTTTATGGGCGACACCGGCAGTCTGTCAATAGGCGGCATCATTGCCGTAATGGCCATCATTATCCACAAGGAGCTGCTTGTTCCAATCCTCTGCGGCGTCTTCCTGGTGGAGAGTCTCAGCGTGATACTGCAGGTAGAGTACTTCAAACTCGGCAAGCGCAAAGGGCGTCGGCAACGCATATTCAAACGCACACCCATCCATGACAACTTCCGCGTACTACCCAGCCAGATAGACAAGGACAGCACCATCGTCTTCAAAAACTGGCCGCGCAACGCTTTCCACGAGGCCAAGATTACCGTGCGTTTCTGGATTATCACTATTCTGCTGGCTGCCGCCACGATTATAACCCTCAAGATTAGATAAGGTTAAAAGGTTAAAGAGTATATGAACACAAAAAGATTGGTAATACTCGGCGGCGGCGAAAGCGGCGTAGGCACGGCCCTGTTGGCTCAGGCCAAGGGCTACGATGTCTTTGTGTCGGACTTTGGCATTATCAAAGACCAATACAAGATTATGCTGCAAAGTCACGGCATTGCCTTTGAAGACGGAGGGCACACTGAGCAACTTATCCTTAATGCCAACGAGGTTATGAAAAGCCCAGGCATTCCCGACGAAGCGCCCATCGTCAGCAAGATAATAGACCGCCATATACCCATTGTTAGCGAGATAGAATTTGCCGCGCGCTTTACCAAGGCCAAAATGGTGTGTATCACCGGCTCCAATGGTAAGACTACCACTACTTCGCTCATCTTCCATATACTACAACAAGCAAAACTCAATGTCGGCCTTGCTGGCAATATAGGCCGCAGCCTGGCCTTGCAGATACTTGAGGACCCTAAGGACTACTACGTCATTGAGCTAAGCAGTTTTCAGCTCGACAACATGTATGACTTCCGTGCCGACATAGCCGTGCTGATGAACATCACGCCCGACCACCTCGACCGCTACAATTTTGAGATGCAGCGCTATGTGGACTCGAAAATGCGCATAATGCAAAACCAGAGACATGATGACACCTTCATCTATTGGGCGCAAGACGAGCATATACCTGCTGAGATAGAGAAGCGTCGCCACCACGCCGCCCCTGCCACTACGCCGTCGTCGCAGCCAGAACGCGAAGGGCATCCCACCCTACAGCCATTTTACGATAGCGACTTCGTAGAACTCAGCTTGAGTTTTTCGCAGATAGGTGTACACAATCAGCGCAATGCTCTCGCAGCATACCTTGCGGCCAAGAGTCTCGGCATCGACGAGCAAATCATACGCCAAAGCCTCATCAGTTTCCCGGGCGTAGAGCACAGGCTGGAGCGCGTAGCCGTGAAAAACGGAGTGACCTACATCAATGATTCCAAGGCCACTAATGTTGATGCCTGCTACGTAGCCATGCAAGCCGTGGAGGCTCCCGTAGTGCTGATTGTGGGAGGCAAAGACAAGGGCAA
>JAGCTG010000013.1 GCA_017963785.1 Bacteroidaceae bacterium
CTGTCTGTTATCCTACGCCCCTTCGGGGCTATACAACGAGTATTGTCCTGTTAACTTGCCGTTTCACTCTCGAGCTTCTTAATATCGGCCCGCACTTTGTGCGACCACCGATGAAGCTCTCGCGATGCCTTTGGCATTCTTTAACTTCTTAAATTTCTTATTAAGCCATTAAGCCTATTTAATCATACAGATTCTTGTACTTCTCGAAAATCTTCTTGCGCAGACTCTCGGTGGGCTTGAAGTTGGCGCTGTCCTTCACACTCTCTATGGCCTGCTTCTCAGCCTGCGACACCTTCTCGGGAATATACACGCTGATCTTTACCACGATGTCGCCCACGCCGTAGCCGTAGCCCGACACAGCGGGCAGACCCTTGCCTCTGAGGCGCAGCACCTTGCCGGGCTGTGTGCCGGGCTCTATCTTGATGCGTGCCTTGTGGCCGTTGATGAGGGGCACCTCCACCGTGTCGCCCAGTATGGCTTGGTCCACAGAGATGAGCAGGTTGTATATCAGGTCTTGCTCCGAGCGGATGAAGGTGTCGCTCGGCGTCTCGGCAATGATCACCTGTATGTCGCCGGCCACGCCGTTGTGGGGCGCGGCGTTGCCCTTGCCGGGACAGTTCACCACCATGCCGTCGGCTACTCCGGCGGGTATGTTTATCTCCACCACCTCTTCGCCTTGCACGGTGCCTTGGCCGGCGCAGCGTTTACACTTGTTCTTTATCACGGTGCCCTCGCCATGACATACGGGACACTCCTGCTGCACCTGCATCATGCCAAACATCGACTGCTGCGTCTTGGTCACCACACCGCTGCCGTGGCAGTGGGAGCAGGTCTCAGGCTTCGCACCGTCGGCGGCACCGCTGCCGTGACAGTCGGGACACTCCACCTGCTTCTTCACCTTTATCTTCTTGGTGACGCCGGTGGCTATCTCTTCCAGCGTAAGGCGTATGCGCACCCTCAGGTCGGCACCCTTATACACGCGCTGACCTCTCTGTCCGCCGCCGAAACCGCCAAAACCACTGAAGCCGCCGAAGCCGCCAAAGCCGCCTCTGCCGCCCAGTATGTCGCCAAACATGCTGAAGATATCGTTGAGGTCCATGCCTCCCGCGCTGTATGCACCACCGCCGCCCATGTTGTTGATGCCTTCATGGCCGAAGCGGTCATACATCTCGCGCTTCTTGGGGTCGCGCAGCACATCGTAGGCCTCGGCAGCCTCCTTAAACTTCTCCTCGGCTTCTTTGTCGCCGGGGTTACGGTCAGGGTGATATTTGAGCGCAACTTTTTTGTACGCTTTCTTCAGGTCCTCGTCGTTGACGCTGCGGTCCACGCCAAGTATCTCGTAATAATCTCTCTTTGTCGCCATATATTATTTCAAAATCTCACATCATACATCATACATCCCACATCATACATCATACATCATACATCTCACATCCCCCATCTCACTGTCCTACTGCCACTTTGGCAAAGCGGATTACCTGCTCATTGAGCATATAGCCGTTCTGCACGCAGTCAATCACCTTGCCTTTCTGCTCGTCGCTCTGTGCAGGCACAAAAGCCACGGCCTCGTGGTAGTCGGTACTGAAGTCGGCGCCCACGGCGTCCATCTTCTTCAGGCCCAGTCCTTCGAGCGTCTTGACAAACTTCTGAAACACAAGCTCCACGCCCTCTTTGAGTGCCTCCACGTCGGATGCCTTCGCGATGTTCTCCTCTGCGCGCTCCAGGTCGTCGGCCACAGGCAGCAGGGCCTCCATCACTTTCTTACCGCCGTTGAGTATGAGGTCGGCTTTCTCCTTGATGGTGCGTTTGCGGTAGTTCTCAAACTCTGCCACCTTGTAGAGCATGGCGTTCTTGAGGTCGGCCACTTCCTGCTCCAGCTGGGCTATGCGCTCCTCCGGAGTCTGCTCCTGTGCCTCCTCAGCGGTCTCTTGAACCTCTTGAACTCTTGAACTTTCAAGCTCTTGACTCTCGTCTCTCGCCTCTAGGTTCTCAATCTCTCGAACTTTCTTATTCTTTTTCATAATAATATGTGTTTTTTTCAGTCTATTGTGTACGCCATCGTGTATGCAAAAAGCGTGCCAAATAGGCACGCCGCGTCTTCAAAAATGTTTTTTAGCTTCGATAGCTTAAGAAAAACTTTTGAAAACCACGGATAACACGGATCTACACGGATTTTATTTTAACAAAAACCATAAAAAAAACCGAGGTAAAATATCTATAACCTCTAACCTATAACCTCTAACCTATAACCTCTATTGAGTTGTCTTATAACTCTCGCCTCTCGCCAGAGCGCGAAGCACGAAACACATAGGAACCAAGGTAAAATATCTATAACCTCTAACCTATAACCTATAACCTATTCTTATACAAATACTGACCCTTTTTCTCGGTGCGGCGACCGAAGCGGATGGCGCGGGTAGGGCAGTGGTGGTAGCAGGCGAGGCAGCCGGTGCAGTGGCCGAGCCAGGTAACATTGAACATTGCCGCTGCGCTCTCGAACTTGCCTGCAAGATTTGCACCGGCTTCGCCGACAGCAAATGCAAGTTCTCGCGACTGCTTCGCAGTTGAGCATTGAGCATTGAACATTATCTCTTGAACTCTTGAACCTCTTGAACTTCTTGAACTCTCGCCACAGGCGGGGGCGAGCTCTATGTTGTGCATGGGGCATACCTTGGCGCAGAGGCCGCAGGAGATGCAGTCGGAGGTGGTGCGGAAGGGCTTGTCGGTGATGAGGTACTTGCGGAAGAACCAACCGAGGACATTGGTCTTGAGCCAGGGGAAACGGCCACGGTGGATGTCCATGACGACGGCACGGCGCTCTACCTGCTCGGCTATCTCCCTGACACGGGGACGGAACTGGGCGAGCTTGCGGTCGCGCTCCTCGGGCTTATCGACATCGAAGCCCGGGAGGCAGACATAGCTGTCGGGCATGGTGACGGAGTAGCCCGCGTCGAGGTGCAGGCCCGCCTGCTCGAAGGTCTTGCGGATGGGACGGTCGGCTACGCCGACATCGTCGCCGCAGGTGACAGCGAAATAGACGTACTGACGGTTGTAACCCTCTATCCGCAGACTTTCAAGGAACGTGCGCACAATATCGGGTAGGCTCCAGCCATAGATAGGGAAAACAAACCCCAGCTTCTCGGTAGGACCGAGCGTCAGAGACGGACTCTCATCGGCATGGAGCAGAGGCACGATATCCACCGCCTTGTCATTGAGGTGCTGGGCTATGGTAGTAGCTAAAGCGCGGGAGTTACCAGTGGCAGAGAAATAGAAGAGCATATAGAATGTTTACTGTTTACTGTTTTTTTAGAAGTTATCGCTACGCTCGGAAGTTAACGCAGCTTCGCTGCTAGAAGTTATCGGAGCCTGTGGCTCCTCAGAAGTTATCGCGCTGACGCGCTCGACGATAGTCGAAAGCCCTGATTGAGGCTGGAGTATTGTCTTTAACTTCTCGCTTGCGCAGCAAGCGTTAACTTCTTGCCCGAAGGGCATTAACTCCTTTAACTTCTTTCGAAGTTATCGACCTTCGCGCTTCTTTATTTCGTCGCGGTAGCGGGCGGCGAGGATGAAGTCGAAGTTCTTGGCGGCGCGCTCCATCTTTGCACGCAAGGACTCGATGGTCTCATTCTCGAGGCCGTAGGTGTCGTCGGGCTCGGCGGCCATATTATTGAACATTGAAAGCCTACCCCCGTCCCCTCCCTCAAGGAGGGGAGAGAGAAGCCCACCCCCGGCTGCGTCCGAGAGTAGGGGAGAGGTAATGTCTTTGACGATTGGGGTAGGGGTGATGTGGTGCTCGGCGTTGTAGGCCTGCTGGCGGGCGCGGCGGCGCTCGCTCTCGTCGATGACGGTCTGCATGGCTTCGGAGATGGTGTCGGCGTACATGATGACGAGGCCGTTGACATTGCGGGCGGCACGCCCTGCTGTCTGGGTGAGGGAGCGGGCATCGCGCAGGAAGCCGCTCTTGTCGGCATCGAGGATGGCTACGAGGGAGACCTCGGGGAGGTCGAGTCCTTCGCGCAGGAGGTTGACACCGACGAGTACGTCTATCTCGCCACGACGGAGCTGCTCGAGTATCTTGACACGGTCCATGGTGTCGACATCAGAATGGATATAGTTGGCGCGCATGCCGCTGTTGAGGAGGTACTCGGTGAGGTCTTCGGCAGACTGCTTGGAGATGGTGGTGACGAGGACGCGCTCATCGCGCTCGGAGCGCTGCTGTATCTCCTCCATGAGGTCGTCGATTTGGTTGTCGCTGCTGCGCACGACTATCTTGGGGTCGAGGAGTCCGGTGGGGCGTATGAGCTGCTCGACGACGACACCGCCCGCCTCGCCGAGCTCATAGTCGGCGGGTGTGGCACTGACGTAGATGGTCTGTCCGGTCATCTGCTTGAACTCGGAGAAGTTGAGGGGCCTGTTGTCGAAGGCTGCGGGGAGGCGGTAGCCATACTCTACGAGGTTCTCCTTGCGGCTGCGGTCGCCGCCATACATGCCGCTGACCTGCCCGACGGTGACGTGGCTCTCGTCGATGACGAGGAGGAAGTCCTTGGGGAAGAAGTCGAGGAGGCAGTAGGGGCGGGTGCCCGGTGCGCGTCCGTCGAAGTAGCGGCTGTAGTTCTCGATACCGCTGCAGTAGCCGAGCTCGCGTATCATCTGCACATCGTAGGTGACGCGCTCATGGAGGCGGTCGGCCTCGAGTGTCTTGCCAGCGGCGCGGAAGGCGGCCTCCTCTTCCCAGAGGTCGTTCTCTATCTGCTTGGTGGCTGCGTTGGCCACCTCGGAGGAGGTGATGAAGAGGTTGGCGGGGTAGATGCGATAGTCGTCGAAATCGGCTATCTTCTGATAGGATAGGGCGTCGAGCTCCTGCAGGGAGTCGATCTCGTCGTCCCAGAGGCGTATGCGCAGCACCTTGTCGGAGTAGGCGAGGGCTACGTCGATGGTATCGCCCTTGACGCGGAAATAGCCTCGGTTGAGGTCGGCGTCGTTGCGGACGTAGAGGTTCTTGACGAGCTTACGCTCGAGGGCGTTCTTACCGATGGTCTGTCCGACGCGCAGCTCGATGAGGTTCTCGTAGAAGGCGCTGGGGTTGCCCATGCCGTAGATGCACGAGACGGAGCTGACGATGATGACATCCTTACGGCCGGAGAGGAGCGCGCAGGTGGCTGCGATGCGCATGCGGTCGATGTCTTCGTTGATCTGCAGCTCTTTCTCAATGTATTTGCCCGTGGAGGGGATGTAGGCCTCGGGCTGGTAGTAGTCGTAGTAGCTGACGTAGTACTCGACGCAGTTGTTTGGGAAGAAGCCCTTGAACTCCTGGTAGAGCTGCGCGGCGAGGGTTTTGTTGTGGCTCAGCACGAGGGTAGGGCGGCCGACGTTTTGTATGACGTTGGCGATGGTGAAGGTCTTGCCGCTGCCTGTGACGCCGAGGAGCACCTGGTCGCGTGTGCCAGCGAGGACACCGTCCGTCAGTTGGCGGATGGCCTCCGGCTGGTCGCCGGTGGGTGCGAAGCTTGAGACTAGATCAAAAGAGGGCATATTTTTTTAGAACACGGATCTAACGGATTGACACGAATCTTTTGTTCCTCATCGCGGGCTTGTTCCGCGATCTCATGAGATTCCGCCTGCGCGGAATGAGGATTTGGTTTTCGTTTTCGTTTAAATGGGGGATATTCCATTTTCCCCTATTAAACATAATTGGGATTCCAAGTTTATGAGAAGAAATAAAGGCGGCGCCGTGCGCTGCCCTTACTTCTTGATTATGAGGTTATTTCTTTTCGTCGGTGCTGAGGTCGACTGCGAAGCTCTTGGGGAGTCCGCTCTGAGTCTTGGCCTTGATCCAGAGCACGGGGTCTTTGGATGCGTTGGCAGCCTTGACAACTTCGTCGAAGTCGTCGGTGCTTACCATCTTGCGGTCGTTGACCTCGAGGATGATGAGTCCCTTGGTGATGCCGGCGTCCTTCATCTTGCCTTCACGGACGGAGATGACCATGAGTCCGTTGTTGAGCGCCAGTTCGCGCTTCTGCTCGCTGGTGAGCGGCTTGAGAGCCACGCCGAGGCTGTTGGGATCTACGTCAGACACTTTGTCGGTGGTGCCCTGAATATTGCGGAGCGTGACGGCCTTGGTATATTGCTTCTTGTTGCGCAGGAAGGTAACGTTGACCTTGTCGCCGGGACGATGAGTGGCGAGAATCTCCTGCAGTTCAGCCATGGAGTGAATATCCTTGCCGTCGATGGCTGTGATGACGTCCTTCTCCTCGAGTCCGGCATCGGCAGCAGCGCCGTCCACAGGCACTTCGAGCACGATGACGCCCTCGCTGGTGCCATAGTCAACGTCGCCGTCGGCCTTGCCCTTATCTTTCTGGTCGTCAATATATTTGGTGAGGTCGGAGCCGCTGATGCCGAGCAGAGCACGCTGCACGGTGCCGTAGCGCTTGAGGTCGTCGACCACCTTATTCATAATAGTAGTAGGAATGGCGAATCCGTAGCCTGAGAAGGAGCCCGTCTGGCTGTAGAGCATGGCGTTGATGCCCACGAGCTCGCCCTTGGCATTGACGAGTGCCCCACCCGAGTTGCCTGCGTTGATGGCAGCGTCGGTCTGTATGAACGACTCCACGTCGTTGGCATTGAGAGAGCGCGACTTAGCGCTGACGATGCCTGCGGTGACGGTGCTGGTGAGGTTGAAGGGGTTGCCCACAGCGAGCACCCACTCGCCGAGCTTAAGCTTGTCGCTGTCGCCGATGGGAATGGCAGGCAGGTTGTCGGCCTCCACTTTGATGAGAGCGAGGTCGGTGGTCTTGTCGGTGCCGATGATGCGGCCCTTATACTCCTTCTTGTCGTTGAGCTTGACGAGGATCTCGTCGGCGTCCTGCACGACGTGGTTGTTGGTGACGATATATCCGTCGGCGGAGATGATGACGCCGCTGCCCGAAGCCTTGCGCTTGGGGGTCTCTACCTGCTGCTTACGGCGCTGTCCGTTGCCAAAGCCGAAGAAGTCGCCGAAGAAGTCGTCGAACGGCGAGTAATACTCCATCTGCTGCTGCTTGGGGTTCATGGTAACCTTGATATACACAACGGAGTTGACGGCACTCTCGGCTGCTGCCGTGAGGTCAACCATACCAGAAGACACAACCGCTGCCTGTGAGGGCTGGGCGGGGATCAGGGCGACAGCGAAGACAGCGGATGCCAGCGCTACGCCACCAACGAATGAACGGATAATGCTATGTTTCATAATGATGCAATTTTTTTGGTTTTTGAAGTTTCGAGGTGCAAAGTTATCATTTCCTGCTGACATTGCAAGCAATTATCGCGCCAAACATGAGTATTTTGAATAGATTTAACCTTATTTGTGAAGAGTTTAAGAATAGTTTAGAAATGATATCGGGTGAATTAAACTTTTTTGATTACCTTTGCAGCCGTAAACGATAAGCCTCGCGAGCCGGCCGGTCTGTCGCTTGTCCGTCAGCGATGAGGGCAAGAGGAAAGTCGGGGCACCGCAGGACACTCCGCTTCCTAACGGGAAGTATCCGCGAGGGTGCCGCAACGCAGAAGAAAAGAACCGCCCTATTATATATTAATAAGGTAAGGGTGAGAACGCGAGGTAAGAGCTCACGACCGCAACCAGTGATGGCCGCGGTGTGCGTGGCGGAGGGTGAAAGTGCATGTAAACCGGCGACGGAAGGCTGTCCGTCTGAGTAAGCCCGCGAGGGACTTTGCGCCGGAGGGTAGCACGATAGAGCCGCCTGGTGACAGACGGCGTAGATAAATGGCAGGCACAACAGAACCCCGCTTACAGGCCGACTCGCTTTTTCTGAGACAACAACAACAAAACCATAAAAACGGACCACTACGATGAAAAAGACACTTGCACTTTTAGCTGTAGCACTCATGCCGATGCTGCTGTCGGCGCAGTCAGACAAGGACATAGCGCGCTTTGCCTATGTATCGACTCAGATGGGACTCACCAAGGAGCAGAAAGCCAAGGTGAAGCCGGTGTTCTATGCATACATGAAGGAGCTGCACATAGCCAAGGATATCTATAACGACCTGAAAGACAAGTGGCTGACTCCTATCCACAAGAAGAAAATCACCGCCGAGCAGGCCAAGGCTCTCAACGCTGCCCGCTGGCGCTCTGACGAGGAGGTGCTGAAGGTGAGGCGTGCATACTCGCAGAAGTTTGCGGCGATACTGACTCCGCAGGAGGTGTATTACCTGTTTACCTACGCCAACGACTCGAAGAGCAAGCGCGAAAGCAAGAAATAGGATGGTCTTTAGCTTCACATACACCGCCACGACGCCCGACCAGCTGCCTGCCGACGAGCAGGAGTTGTGCGCCAGAGCCCTGGAGGCGTGCGAGGGCAGCTATGCCCCCTACTCCAACTACCATGTGGGCGCCGCCCTCAGGCTGAGCGACGGCAGTGTGGTGACGGGAGCCAACCAGGAGAACGCCTCCTACCCTTGCGGCACGTGTGCCGAGCGCACCGCCCTCCACTATGCGCAGAGTGCCCACCCTACCCTAACGGTGGATGCCATCGCTGTGGGGGTGAGAGGTGAGGGGCAAGAGTCGAGAGACGAGAGTCAGGATGTCCCCTACCCTTGCGGCATGTGCCGCCAGGCATTGGTAGAGGCTGAGCAGCGCCAGGGCTCGCCGATAAAGGTGATTGTTGTTACAGCGGAGCAAGCTACGGTCTTCCCCTCTGCCGCCTGCTTGCTGCCGTTTGCGTTTTAGGGTTTCGCGCTTCGCGCTCTGGCGAGAGGCGAGAGCGGAGCGGCAGTACCTCTACAGCAAATATCGCGAGCGGTAAAAAACTGTTTTTATAGCAAAAAAGTTTGGCCATTTCAAATTAAAGCAGTACCTTTGCACCACGAGAACCCGCCAAGCCTCTTCACAATGCTTAAATCGGCGGGTCGTTTTTTTATATTATGGCAAGGTATTCAAAAACATATTCATCACCAGCTCAACTGGTAAAGCTGTTGCAATCTCGAGGACTGTTCATTGAGAATACGGCACGAACGGAGAGCTATCTTCGTCACATCGGCTATTACAGATTTAGTGCTTATCTTTATCCTCTTTTGACAACACCGAAGGAGAATCATGTTTTCAAACCAAGAGCCACGTTCAATCAAGCCTTGGACATGTATCGCTTCGACAGGCATCTTCGCCTGTTGATGTTTAACGAGATTGAGAAGATTGAGATAGCCGTTCGTAGTGCCATTGTCAACATAACGAGCCGCGAAACAGGGAATCCCTTTTGGATGACCGACCCGATGTGCTTCTATGATACCAGCACCTTTACGAAGACAAAACAGCTAATAGATGCTGAGCTGGCTAAGTCCCGTGAAGATTTCATTGAGCATTTTCGCAACGCTTATTCTGACCCATATCCACCTTCTTGGATGTTGGCCGAAATACTTCCCTTGGGCGTACTGACAAGGATATACAACAACATCAAGAGTAACCAGATTCGAAAGAAGATTGCCCAGGAGTTCTCATTAGGCATACCAGTCTTCAATTCATGGATGACTATCATTACGGTTGCCCGTAATAATTGCGGTCACCACGCCCGCGTATGGAATCGCACATTTGCCTTACAAGTGCTTACACAACGGCGAATGAACCAACCTTGGATTACAATTCCGGTCAACCAGCGTAAAGCCTATTTCAGTCTTTGCATCATCAAGTATTTCTTGAACATCATTTCGCCGAACAACGATATGAAGGCAAAGATCCAAGCTCTGCTTGCCGACTTTCCCAATATTGATACAGCGGCGATGGGGATGCCCCATGGTTGGGAGGGCGAACCGCTGTGGCAATAAATCCGAAGTTGTTAGGATTGTTTACAATGTACTTTTCCATCCCAAAAGATGGAAAAAGGCAGGAAGTCAGCGAGAAATTCTCTCCAAGGGCCACTGGCCGTTGAGTCGTAGCCATCGGCTCCATCCCACGGCGCGGTACCCAAAAAAAATCCCGACAACACACCTGCGGTGGCGTGCTGCCGGGAATTCCCCTTCATAAAGACCACGTCCAGCTTTATGGATTCGGAGTCGGAGTGGCCGGCTGAGTGCCGTAGCCGTCAGTAACGCCGTCCTTCGGGTCGAGACCGGAGCTGACGCCATACTTCTCGTCCACCACGTTGAAGAACGTAGCATTCTTCAGCTCGTTGCGTATAGCCGTGCAGGGATAGAAGCGGAGATACAGACCACGTATGTCGTTGGGACTCACGTCGTCCATGCTCTCCTTGCCGGCCGACGTCCACTTCTGCGTCCTCTCGTCCCAGATGCCGGTGCGAGTGGACAGAGTGAAGCAGCCCAGATTCTTGATAGTGATGGAGTGGCCGTTGAGCACCAGCTCGTCGATCACCTGGCTCAGCGCAGCGAAGCCACGCGCCAGCTCACCAGAGGAGCAGTTAGCCATCACGGCACCCTTGTTCATCACCTCATCCTCGTCAATCGTACTGTAGGCCTTCAGGCGCACCGAATACTTCAGCGTGCCGGTGGCCTCATCTTCAATCACATAAGGATAATAACCTAATCTTGCCATAACATTTCTGTTTTTTAAAGAGTAAGGAGCTGTTCCTAATTAGATATTAGTCGTCTTCAACAACAATACCTTGAAACCTGGTTGACTTGGCCGACTCCTTGAGGTGCTTCACCGGAGTAAAGCGCACCCTGAGGCGGCGGATCACATCACCCGTAGCATCCTCCAGCGAGGAAGCAGCCTTAGTCTTAGCTGAGAGCGAGAACGTCCCCAGCTCCGGAACCTTGATAGCATGGCCGTGCAGCACCCAGGTGGCGAACACCTTGGCAAACACATCCACGGCAGCCACCGCAGTGGCTCTGCCCACATTGGCATTCTTCTGCATGTAGCCAATCAGCTCGTCATGACCAATGTTGCTATACATGATGCGGGAGGCGTACAACTTCTTTCCTCCCCCGGGTACCGTGCGTTGCACGATACCAGTTCTGACAATACCCATAATCTTACCTTTTTAAAAGATTATTACGTACTAAAGTTAACAATTCTCTAACTGTCCCTTTGAGCTCTAAAGACACCACAAAATTACTCATTTTCTGCGAAATAGCCAAGAATTTCACCGACTATTTTTATACTAAAAACAACAATTTCATTAAGTGCGTTGAATCCCCGGATTTGACGCGCTTTTTTCATTTTTCGACGCGCTTTTTTCAGCTTTTGACGCGCTTTTTCTGGGATTCGACGCGCTAAAGACGCAAGGCAGTGGTGTTACACATAGTGGGTGTGCAGGGGATGTGTAACAGATGTGTGGCAGATGTGTAGCATCCAAAAATTGGAGGCTTTGAGTTGATAGAGAGTAGTTTATATGTAGTACACCTTCTTTTGTTACACATGTTACACTATTTTTGGGAAAAATTGGGGTAGTATAATTAGGGATTAGGAATTAATAATTAAGAATAGGAAATGATGTGTAGCGTGCGTATCTGTAACAAGAAGCCTGCCCCCTTGTTGGGAACAGGCTTCCATGGAGAGATTGTAGCTGGCTAGAAGTCCAGTTTCTGCTCGACTGGCTCTTGCCCGGTGCTCTTGGCTGCTTCCTTTACGGACTGGACGTAGTAGTAGCTTTTCTGCTGCTGGTTCTCATCGCGTTTTACCCATCGCTCGCCGTCTTTGTCCTTGCCGGTGATGCTGGCAGGGTTGAGGCAGCGGATGTGGTCTGCTAACTGGCAGTACTCCGTGAGGCGTTGAGTCATCTTCTTTGCTGACCATCCGAACTTGGTTTCGTTGTTGAAGTCGTTAAGAACGGAATCCGCCTTTAGCTCGCGGTCGAGTTTGCCGCCACCTTCGGCGAAGTAATCATCAGCCCACTCCTTAAAGTCCTTGCCTACGGCTGCCATCTGTTCGCGCTGCTCTATGCGGCTCAGTGGCGGCATGATGCGTCGTTCTCCCTTCGGGAGTGAGAGGTAGAACTGCACGCACTGCAGCATGAAGGCGATATCAGCCTGCCAGTCGTCCTCTGAGTACTCAGTGCCCATGAGATTGCATCCAAGATCATCGCGCACTGTGCGTGATTCGCGATAGTCGTTTTTAGGAGTTTTCTCGTGGTAGTAGTCACTGAACACCTGCGGCCAGATGCGCCTCTCGGTGCTGGCGTCGTGCTTTTTGAGCACATAGTTGGTGGCAAAGGCAAACTTGGGGCTTTTGCTGAAGCCAATGAGGAACGGATGGTTGCCTTTCTCCTCGCCCTTCAGGTCGCCCGTCACACGACCGAAGAAGAAGTCGTAGTTCAGTTTCATACAGCACTCATCGACGATGACAAGGTCAGTGTCCTCAGTGACTCCGTCAAAGAGGAATCGGTTTTCCGTTATCGACGGAGTGTTAGCTTCGATGCGGAAGAAATTCAGCAGTGAGCCTACAGACTTGAGAAAGAGAGACTTTCCCGAGCCGCCGTTGCATTCCTCCGGACTCTCTGCCAGTTTGGAGTCCTGACAGATGGGAGCCCAGGCCTCGGACTCCGACTTGTGGCCGAAGAGCAGATAACCTATGCATGCCATTTTGCTGACGAGGCACTTGTATTCCTCCGCCTCTTCGTCTTCAGAGAGTTCAACTCCCTGTTCGTCTTGCTTGCGCCAGTAGAGGCGCGAAGTGTTGATGACAAATCGGAAGAATTTGCTTGTCGGATTCTGGTCTATCACCACAGCAGAGCCATCGTCAGTCTTTTCGACGTGAAACATGGGCGGCATGGCGCGGTAGTCGTGCGGGATAATCGAGTCTGCCCACACATAGGTGCCGTTGATGTCGGAGTAGCGATAGAACCTTATTTCATCGGCAGTGACCCTGACCCATCCGTTCTTGAAGTAGAAGTCCTGGGAGTCGGCAGTGCACTTCGTGAAATCGAGATCATCGCGCTGCGTGAGATGGCTGATTTGGTTAGTGGGCAGGTCACGACTCCTGTTGAGCTTGTTTTGCAGCCCTTCAGGGAGACCGTCTTGCTCAGCTTTCCTGATAAGGAAGTTGGTGATTGTCTTTGCCACCACTCGCTCCACCTTCACGCCATCCACATGGATGTAGATCGGCTCCTTGCGCGAGTCATCCTTGAGGGTGTAGAAGCCGTTGAGACTCAGATAGTAATTGAGTCGTGCGGGCAGGATGGCATAGTGTGTGTTGCCGTCCTTGTCTTCGCTCTCTGTCCAATAGAGGGAGCATCGTGCGCGTTCTATAAGTCGCTTCATGTCCTCTTGGCGCGGATGGAGCTGGATGAAGTCCTTGAGGTCTTTGCGCCGGCGTCCTCGGTTGTCGTGCAAGCCGCCCATATCCTCCGGCGTGAGCCATGCGACGTAGAGCATGGGAAATCTGAGGGCCAGCCTCTGCGCGGTCTTGATGCCAGTAGCATCGATGTCGGGGATTAAGATAACCCGCTTGGCATACTTCTGCAGCAGCTTGAGGGTATCCTCTCGCAGGCTGGCAGTCTCACTGTTGAGCCACACGGCTGGGTAGCCCATGCTCAGGCAGTTGACAGCGTCGCTGCCTCCGCTGACGATGACGACCTCGTCAAGCTTTTCTTCGCCACGCTCCTCGAACTTGCGGCGCAGTGCCGGCAGTCCGTAGATGTAATCATTCGGAACGTTGCCGATGGTGAAGAAGCGGTACTCTTTTCTGAAGCATTTCGGCTCGTAGATTTTCTGGAACTGTGCCAGATTACCACTCTCAACTGTGTACTCGTTCGTCTGCGCGAAGATAGGATAGGTGTCGGTGCTGCGCTTGATGGTGGTCTTGCCGTTCTTGGTGGTTTGCACCATCTCGACGGCATGCCATCCGAGTTGCTGCAGGTGCTCGGCTTTCACGCGTGGCCCCCAGGTGGCGAGCTCGCTTCTGGTGAAGCCCTCGCGCAGTGTCAACTGCGGTGGTTGCCCTATCTCGTCGGGTGTAGCCTCACGCTGGGTGATGTCGGGTTTGTTAACTCTGGGGTTGAGCTGCTCCCCTACCCCATACTGCTCCATCAACTCGTTGAGTGCCAGCGAGAACTGCGACTGCGCATAGCCACGGTCTCGCATGTAGAGGTCGATGGGGGTAAACCAGCGTTCTCCTTCACCTCCGCCATAGTCAACGACTCGCCAGTA
>JAGCTG010000112.1 GCA_017963785.1 Bacteroidaceae bacterium
ACCATGCGCTTTGCTTTCTCCAGCACGATGCCTGCAATCTTCACGTGGTTGCTGGCGGGCTCGTCGAAAGTGGATGCGATAACTTCGGCATTGACGGTTCGGGCCATGTCGGTTACCTCCTCGGGGCGCTCGTCGATGAGCAGCATCATGAGGTAAGCCTCTGGATGATTGGCAGCGATGGCGTTGGCAATGCTCTTTAGTATCATTGTCTTGCCGGTCTTGGGCTGTGCTACGAGCAGCGCGCGCTGTCCTTTGCCAATGGGGGCGAATAGATCCACCACTCTGGCTGAGAGTGAGTCGGAGCCGTCCCCTTTGCAGAGCTGGAATTTCTCGTCGGGGAAGAGAGGAGTGAGGTGCTCAAAGGTCTGGCGGTCGCGTACCTTGTCGGGGTCGAGACCGTTGATGTGCGTCACCTTGATCAGCGTAAAGAACTTCTCGCTCTCCTTCGGGGCGCGCACGGGACCTTCCACCACGTCACCCATCTTCAGGCCGTACTGCTTGATAATCTGCGGCGTTATGAATATATCGTCGGGCGAGGTCAGGTAGTTGTAGTCTGCGGAGCGCAGATAGCCTTGACCTTCAGGGGTTATCTCTAGTACGCCGGAGCCAATGATAGCTTCTCCGAAGTCATAAGTCTGGCTTGGCCTGCGTGACATGGCAAAGTCATTCTTGCTTTCTTCGCCACTATTGTCTTTGTCTGCTTTAGGCTCTGCATCTTTGGCGCTGTCTTTGTCTGCTTGCTTGCCATTGATGCCTTGTTCGTAGTCGCCCAGTTGACTGTCAACAAGCTCTGCCGAAGGAATATCCTGAAGGATAATGAAGTCATTTTCTTTCGTTTCCGGCTGAGGGCTTGCCATGGGTGCGTCAGTGCTGTTGCTGTAATTGCTGGAAGCTTCTTCGTCAAACAGAGAGGTCGCGATGGCCGTTTGTTTATTCTCATTCTCAGCGGCAGCGCTGGCAGCCTCAGCGGTCTTGTCGCTCTTGCGGGGGCGCCCTTTGCGTTTCACCTCTGTAGCCTTGGCCTCAGGCTCCGCGGTAGGAGCGTCAGCATCTGCTTTGGCATTCTCGGAGGCGACAGCCTCGTCTTTGCGGGGTCTTCCGCGGCGCTTGGGCTTTGCCTCTACAGCAGGTTCGGCTTCTTTATTCTCGGCCTTGGCCTCTTCGGTCTTGGTTGTTTTCTTGGCCTTACTGCGCTTCGCGCTGCCTTCTTCCGTTTTGGCCGATTCGTTGATGCGCGGGCGTTTCTTGCGCGGCTCGCTTACAGACTGGGAGCCGATTATAGCCTGTTCGTCTATAATGTCATAGGCAATAGTCTGCTGACTATCAGACTGTTTAATCTTCAGACCTAGGGCCTGAGCTATGGAGCGGACTTCCTCAATAGATTTTGAGAGGAGCTCCTCAAGTTTATATTTTGGCATAATAAAAATAATTACACACGCGTTCCGCGGGCTATGCCGTGGTTGCGGTTTTTTGTTTATTCAGAAAAAGAATTAAAGGAATAACTTCAAGCAGGCGACACATATATTATATATATAAATGTGTGCAGTAGTGTCTGCAACTGTCTCCAGTTTGAAATCGGCTGCAAAATTACGTCTTTTATGCGTAATAGCCAAATTTTCTGTGAAATATTTTGGGAAGAATATACAAATCCATTTCATCCCTATCGGGATAAGGCCTGGACGAAAGAAAAACCAAGAAATACAAATTAACGATAACGAAAACCAAAACGAAAAACCAAAACGATAACGAAAACGATAACGAAAACGAAAAGTGACACACCCCTCCGTCGCAAGCGACACCTCCCCTAGCTTAGGGGAGGAGCCTATTAACGACAACGAAAACGAAAGGCCTACCCCACAGCCCCTCCCAAAGGGAGGGGGGACGATGAAAAAAGCAGACCTCATGAAATAAAAGAGCGTGCTCGCAGAATTCTGATGGGCATGAAAAATAAAAATGATGGGCACAAGATTTTATTTTGATGGGCACGAGATTTTTCTCTGCTCAGCTTTTTATTCCGCGAGGTCAGCGTTTTATTTCATGAAGTCAGTGTTTTATTTTGTAAGGTCTGCATTTTTTGTTACGAGAGTGGTGTATTTCCGAGAAAAAGTAGTAATTTTGCGAGCAATAAAGAAATTATGCAAGACAACGACAATAGTTTACAGAGTGCAGACAAGGCTATCGCTATCGCGGCAGAGCGCTTGTCTGACTGTTCTTTCCTGGAACAGAAAGGTGTGCTCCATGAATACAGCGACGCTACCCTGATTCCTTCTGCCAAGGCGCTGGAGGAGTTGGTGGAGTTGTGCCGCTCGGTGTTTTTCCCTGGTTTTTATGGGCAGAAGGCTCCCTTAACTCCAGCCCCCTCAACTCCAAGCCCCCTCAACTCCCACAGCCCCCTCAACTCCCCCTCAGGGGGAGCTGTAAGGCAGAACCCATGCATGGGGCGAGAACTTATGGATCAGTTGAGGCGTGTGCATGAGCTGCTGGCCTCGCAGATAGCTGCCGGGCTGTATATGGATGAGCGCCCGAAGACAGGAGAACAATGCAAGGACACGGTGCGCCAGGAGGCTGACCGCATTGCTACGCAGGTGGTGGAGCGCCTGCCGGAGGTAAAGAGTGTACTGGAGACAGATGTGGAGGCAGCCTACAAGGGCGACCCGGCAGCCACTACTTATAGCGAGGTGGTGAGTTGCTACCCGGCGATCAGGGCTATCTCCATATACCGCCTGGCCCATGTGATGCATGAGCTGGGTGTGCCGCTCATCCCGCGCATGCTGACAGAGATGGCTCACAGCGAGACGGGCATCGACATTCACCCTGCTGAGCAGATAGCAATCTACTTTAACATAGACCATGGCACGGGCGTGGTGATTGGTGCCACTACTATAATAGGTAATAATGTGAAGCTTTATCAGGGCGTGACGCTGGGAGCCAAGAGCTTTCCGCTCGGCAAGGACGGCGCTCCCATCAAGGGCATACTGCGTCATCCTATCTTGAAGGACAATGTGATAGTGTATTCCAATGCCACGATACTCGGTCGTGTAACGGTAGGCGAGGGAGCCGTGATCGGCGGTAACCTGTGGATTACCGATGATGTGCCGGCAGGGGCGAAACTCGCTTTGGAGTGTAAGACGACTTAAAATAGAATCCTCGAATTATCAACGATGAATACTTACAAGATGGTCGCCAAGACCATGCAGGGTCTGGAGGAAGTGCTGGCTCAGGAGCTGACTGCTCTTGGTGCAGCAGATGTGCAGGCCGGGCGACGCGTGGTTACCTTCAGCGGTGACTTGGCCATGATGTATAAGGCCAATTTCTGTCTGCGTACAGCCCTACGCATACTCAAGCCCATAAAGGAGTTTAAGGCTTATGATGCCGACGATGTGTATCGGGCTGTCCATGAGATAGACTGGAATCAGTATCTCTCGCTAAAGACCTCCTTCTCCGTGGACTCGGTAGTCTATTCCGAGGAGTTCAAGCACTCGAAGTTTGTGGCTTACAAGGTGAAGGATGCGATAGTAGATTTCTTCCGTGAGCAGACGGGGCAGCGCCCGAATATCAGCATCACCAATCCTGACATCCGCCTCAACATCCATATCAACGACACCGACTGCACCCTGTCGCTTGACTCTTCGGGCGAGAGCCTCCACAAGCGCGGATACCGGGTGGCCACGGTGGACAGTCCTATCAACGAGGTGCTGGCTGCGGGCATGCTGATGATGACCGGTTGGCACGGCGAGTGTGACCTGATAGACCCGATGTGCGGCTCAGGCACCATTGCCATTGAGGCGGCCCTGCTTGCCCGCAATATATGGCCGGGCGTGTTCCATACCCACAAATACGCCTTTGAGAACTGGCCCGACTATGATGCAGAGTTGCTGCAGCAGATATATAACGACGATACCAGCGAGCGCCCGTTTGAACATAAGATTTACGCTCGCGACATAGAGCCTGCGGCTGTCAACGCCACGATGGCCAATGCGCGCTCTGCGTCGGTGGCTGACTGCATGGACATAGCCGTGCAGCCTTTCCAGCAGTTCACCAAGCCTGAGCAGCCGACCATAATGGTAATGAATCCGCCTTATGGTGAGCGCATCTCATCGCCCAATCTGCTGGGTCTCTACAAGACTATCGGCGAGAAGCTGAAGCACCAGTTCTGCGGCAACGACGCCTGGATTATCAGCTATCGCCAGGAGGCTTTTGAGAGCATAGGCCTTAAGCCCAGTCTTAAGATTCCGTTGTTCAACGGAGCGCTGGAGTGCGAATTTCGCAAGTATCAGATATTTGACGGCAAGTACAGGGCCTTCCGCAATGAAGGCGGCGAAATAAAGACCGACGAGGAGCGCCGTCGTATGCGCAACAGATTTCCTCGCACTCCCTATCCGCGTCAGCGCGACAACGAGCGTCGCGACGACAGTAGCAGCGAGGATGATGACATCCCGGCATATCTTCGTGAGCGCCACCGCAAGTTTGTGGCCAAGCAGCGCCAGCAAGAGGAAAAGGCCCGCTCCGGCTACCCCGGC
The DNA here is from genome assembly GCA_017963785.1 of Bacteroidaceae bacterium. Lineage (GTDB taxonomy): Bacteria > Bacteroidota > Bacteroidia > Bacteroidales > Bacteroidaceae > UBA6382. The sequence continues at coordinate 4,521 of JAGCTG010000112.1, forward strand.
CCGGGGAGAGACAAGCGTCCGCCGAAGGGCCATTCACGCTCCCCGTGGGCGAAGAAATTTGAAAAGTAGAAAGATATAACTGATTAAAGAAGTTAAAGAAGTTAATGCCCGCAAGCGGGCAAGGAGTTAACGCTTGCTGCGCAAGCGAGAAGTTAAAGACGATAGTAATACGATAACGAAAACGAAAACTATTTAAACCACGAATCTAGCGAATCTAACAAATATTAAGAAAATAACTTTGCTTCATGCGCTGTGCGCCTACGTCCAGACCTTTGTCTTACGCTTTACGTGAGCAAGCTCCCGAAAGCGACACCAAGGCTCTATGCTACCGCCCCAAAGGGTGGCTCGAAGCAAAGTTCGAATATTAAGAAAAACTCTCAAACTCATATGAACATATTATTACTTGGCAGCGGCGGCCGTGAGCACGCCCTAGCATGGAAAATCGCACAGAGTACGCGTCTTACCAAATTGTATATCGCTCCGGGCAACGCCGGCACCGCACTTGTGGGTGAGAACGTGGCACTGAAGGAAACAGACTTCGAAGGCATCGCTGCCTTTGTGCTTGACAAAGGCATAGAGATGCTGGTGGTAGGCCCCGAGGTGCCTCTGGTGGAAGGCATTGCCGACTATTTCGCCTCGCGCCCTGAGCTGGGCAAGGTTAAGGTGATAGGTCCTTCAAAGGCCGGAGCGCAGCTTGAGGGAAGCAAAGACTTTGCCAAGGCATTCATGATGCGCCATTGCATACCTACCGCTGCCTATCAGACCTTCGACGGCACGCGTCTGGCCGAAGCAGAGGCATACCTCGAGACGCTGCAGCCCCCATACGTGCTCAAGGCCGACGGCCTGTGCGCAGGCAAGGGTGTGCTCATTGTGTCGAATCTGAAAGAGGCTCGCGAGCAGCTCCGCGAGATGCTCGGCGGCAAGTTTGGCACTGCCTCTGCCAGCGTAGTGATAGAGGAGTTTTTGAGTGGAATAGAGTGTTCGGTGTTTGCGCTCACCGATGGTTGTCATTATAAGATACTGCCCGAGGCCAAGGACTACAAGCGCATAGGCGAATACGACACAGGCCTCAACACAGGCGGCATGGGCAGTGTGTC
>JAGCTG010000113.1 GCA_017963785.1 Bacteroidaceae bacterium
CTGCAGGACGAAGTGAACGAAGAGGTAGTCGGCCTCCACGGAAGGATCGGCATGATCGATATCGTTGATATAGTATGCTCCATTTTGATCCTCGTCATAAACATAGTTGCGACGCACTCCATCAGTAAAGATGGCGGCGTGGTAGTATGGATCATACCAGTGGACATAGTCCACACCAAGTCCGCCATGCTTGAGGGTGGTGAGTTCAAACTTACGATATTCGTTACCTGCCTGAAATATGAGGTCAGAACTGTGCTCCCACTGCAATCCGCTGGGGGTGATATAATCGGGCGTAGCATCATAGACAGCGGAGGAAGCACGGCTATTCTGCATGACGATGGTGTGCACCTCGCTCTCGGGATAGAGAATATTGATGCTAGGCAATGGCTGCACATCCATGGTGAGCTGCTGGTGGGCGGCATTGAAGTCGACATCGGTATCGGTGGTAACCTGTGCCAACACTCGCGAGCCGTCCTCAAGGACATAGAAGGGGATAATAATGACATCCTCCTCCTCGTCGTCGTCATATACCACGAGGCGATAGTTGCCGGAAAGGGCGAGAGCTGTCTGCTCGTTGGGAAAGCGGAAGCGGTAGTGCGTGTATAGCACAGTGGTATTAATCGACTCCTCAAAGTCGTCGATGGGCTCATCACCAATACCGCGGCGTAGGAACTCGGAGGTGAGGAGCCGATCGTTGGGCTTCCAATCCCACGTCATGGGCTCCACGCGGTATCGCAGACGGCGATACTCGTGGCCCATGAGGTCGAAGGAAACGTTGAGGTGATCGTGAGCGCTAAGTTCAAGGAGGGGCATAGTGTTCCACCGACCATTGCGCTCAACCTGCAGCGACCGTATGTCAGAGTCGAGAACCTTATTTAATTGACAATTGACAACCGGCCATTGACAATTAAACACCAATAAAAGGATTAGGACTCTTTTCACTTCGCGAGCGCCATGACTTGGTTGATGACATTCTCGGCGAGGTCGTTAGCTTCCTGCTCTGTGGCTGCTTCTGCGTAAACGCGGATGATTGGCTCGGTATTGGAGCGACGCAGGTGTACCCAAGCAGTGGGGAAGTCTATCTTGACACCGTCGATGTCAGTAACTTTCTCTTTCTTGAAGTGCTCCTTGACAGACTGGAGGATGGTGTCGATATCCATCTCTGGCTGTAGGTCGATGCGGTGCTTGACTATCTGATAGTCGGGATAGGTAGCACGGAGCTGGCTAAGCTTCATCTTCTTCTTGGCCAGATAGGTAAGGATAAGGGCGATACCTACGAGAGCATCACGGCCATAATGGGCGGCGGGATAGATGACTCCACCATTACCCTCGCCACCGATGATGGCGCCTGTCTCCTTCATCTTTGTCACAACATTCACCTCGCCCACTGCTGCGGGAGTATAGGTAGCGCCGTAACGAGCTGCTACGTCGCGCAGGGCACGGGTGGAGCTGAGGTTGCTAACGGCATTGCCGCGCTGGTTCTGCAGAATATAGTCGGCCACTGTAACGAGGGTGTATTCCTCACCATACATGGTGCCGTCCTCGCAAATCATGGCAAGACGGTCAACATCGGGGTCAACGACAAAGGCAAGGTCGTGGTCACCAAGCTTCATAAGGTTCTTGATATCAGTGAGGTTCTTCTCCAGCGGCTCGGGGTTATGGCCGAAGTTGCCGGTGGGGTCAGCATAGAGACTGGTTATCTTCTCCACGCCTAGCTGCTTGAGCAGGTTGGGTAGGATAATACCGCCCACTGAGTTGACGCAGTCAAGGGCCACCTTGAAGTGGGCATTGCGGATAGCTTCGATATCAACGAGCTCTAGATTCTTGACGAGGTTGATATGCTTCTGACCGAAGCTGAGGTCTTTGTAGTACTTGCCCAAGCTGTCAACGTCGGCATACTCAAAGAGGTTGGTCTGCTCTGCCATGATGACTATCTCATGAGCCTCTTCTGCAGTAAGGAACTCGCCCTTCTCGTTGAGCAGCTTGAGGGCATTCCACTGACGGGGGTTGTGGCTTGCGGTAAGGATAATACCGCCGCAAGCCTCTGACATGGTGACAGCTATCTCGGTGGTTGGCGTAGTGGCCAAGCCGATGTTAATAACGTCAAAACCCATGCCCTGCAGAGTGCCGCAGACTATCATGTGAACCATGTCGCCCGAGATACGGGCATCACGTCCGAGGACAATAGCGTTGCTGGGGAGGTTGGACACACGACGACGCTGGATGGCGTAGGCTGTTACGATTTTTACGATGTCAAGCGGGGTGAGCGACTCGTCTACCTTGCCGCCGATAGTGCCGCGAATACCGGAAATTGATTTGATAAGTGTCATGGTATATAAAGTTTATAGATTATAGTTGAAAGTATATATATTCGAGAGTTGTAAAGTTCGAAAGTTTATTTTGTGAAATTGGAGAGGTCGATGTTGGGCGGGGTAAGGTCAGCGTCGTCGACGGAGAACCGGCGCTCGATGGTCTCGGGGCGGTCGAAGTAGCCGCCATTGGTGAGGAAGAAACGCCCCTGCTCTACCCCACCGCTAAAGTCGAGGCGACGTCCACGGTTACCGGTGTCGTCGCAAGTGAGAAAAGCACGTTTGATGGGCTGCCACTCGCCACCGATAGCCTTGATCCAAACATTGTGGTAGTAAGCTTTGCGAGTCTTATTGCCATTGATAGGCTGAAAGTTTTCCAGGAACGAATGTAGGCCGCGCAGTAGCACCTTCGTGTTGGGGCGACGCAAGGTAGACATATAAGTCCAATCGGGGGAATCAGCGGCGCGGAACCAAGCACTATAGTCCACAGTGGTACTGTCGACATGTTTGGCGTGAAGCAGGAACTGATAGGTGCGGTTGGGCTGCCAGCCTGCATTGATGAAGGACTGCTTACCGCTGCCCTCATTGCCGAAGTCGCGAACAGTGACGCTATCGCCATGAGCAATAACCTGCACACGATTAGATTCGCTGACGCTATTAGGATTATCCGACTCCTCGGTGTTCCACAACGAGAAAAGAGCATTGCGACGGCCACGGCCGTTGTTCTGCATGCCGAAATAGCCACCACTGAACCCGAGAGCCATATAGTAGGAGCCCTCGCGATCGAAGTCTTCGGGTACAGTAACACTGATGGTGGCCCACTCCACCTCTGAGCCTCGTGGGCCATCGCCGTAATTTAGGTGGCACGACGGGCCTCGCAGACCGAAGTATGTGTTGCTGCCTGGTTTCAGATAAACAGGAGCCTTGGTCACACCCGAAACAATAAGCGAATGGAGCTTGACGGAGGATGTAGCGTCAAGAAGACGATACCTGACGACCATATAACCGTCGCGGTGACGGACAAAGGTGCCGAGTTTGTATTCCTTCTGTTTCTTGGTGCTTATCTTTAGGACTGTGGGCTGGGCGTCGTCAACAGTTATCTCCACATCACCTTTACCCTCAGCAGAGAGAGCAAAGCGAGGCGACTGACCGCTGGCGAAATAGACGTAGGAGGTGGCTGTGAGGCCGCAGTCGCCGCCGAGCCGCAGACTTGTATCCTTGGTACGGCCAAAGGCAAAACCGAAGTTGGCACGGCTGACCTCGTCGTAATAGGTGTTGCCATAGAGGGGCACTTCATACCTTTCACTTCGCTGGGCCGTAGCTGGCATCACAGCAAGCGTAAGCACAAGAGCTATTTGAAGTTTTAATTTCATTAACGGTGAATTGTTTATCTCACAACGAAAGTCTTGGTGATCGTAGCTTTGCCGTATAGGTCGCCGGCAGCAGAATAGGTCACAGTGCCTCCTGGGATATCGTAGGTAGGCCACGGCACATTGGCGCCACCATTGCCGCTATAGCTGTAGGTGACAACGATGGTAAGAGTGTACTCACCTGCTTCGGGAGCCACGAAAGAGTTGGTAGGAGGGGTGCCGTTATTGGAGGATAGCTGCGGCGTCAACTCATTGACCTCGGGGCAGCTCCACGCATAGTCGTAACGATATATCCTGCTGCCCTCCTTTTGCTGGGCAAGGGTAACACTGATGGTCTTGCCAACAGGGATATTGCCAGCAGCGAGTTGATTGCCATTATAGGTAAATACCACATCGGAATAGACGGGCAGTACTACGTTGTAGTCGTTATCGCTATCACATGAAGTGGTAAGCACTATACCTGCCATGAGCAGCGAAAAGAACATAAATAGCTTCTTCATACCTTATTTACTTTATGTTTGAGTTGCGAATATACAAATAAAAAATAAAAGAATAGATAAATAACAGAATAAATGATATTGAACACCTATTTATTTAAGAAATTTGATTTCCCTGTACAGGCGATGCACGGGCAGTCCCATCACATTGTAGAAGCATCCCCGTATCGACTCCACGCCCACCATACCTATCCACTCCTGTATGCCGTAGGCACCGGCCTTGTCGAAGGGACGGTAGTGAGTGACATAATATTCGATGTCAGCATCGCTGAGGGTAGCAAACGTCACATCGGTGCTCTCAAAGAAAGAGCGGCTGCCCTGCTTGGTACGCAGGGTGACACCGGTAACCACCTGGTGAGTCTTGCCGCTGAGCAGCTGCAGCATGGCACGAGCTTCTGCCTCATCGGCAGGCTTGCCCAGCACCCGTCCATCTGCCCAAACTATAGTGTCAGCAGTAATGATTAGTGTGTCGTCGGTCATCTCAACCGCAGCGGCATCGGCTTTCAGCCTGGACAGATAGACGGGTATCTCCTCTGGAGCCAAGTCCTCTGGATAGACCTCTTCCACGTGGGCCTCGCCAATGCGAAACTCAAGGCCAAGGTCGCGGAGCAGCTGTTGCCGACGCGGCGAATGACTGATGAGCCAAATGTCTTTCATTTCAGAATTAAAAAGAAGTTACCAGCCGAAGGCGGTCTTGTCCATATTCCACAAACCTTGAGCACGCAACACCTGTTCAATCACATCGCGAACGCAGCCATTGCCGCCTGTCTTTGGCGATACATAGAGCGAGATATCTTGTATCTCAGGAGCGGCATCCTGCGGACAGCAGGGCAATCCGCAGAGTTGCATCACTTCATAGTCGGGGATGTCATCGCCCATATAGAGCACCTCCTCATTGTTGAGGCCGAGGCGCTCCACCACCTCGCGATATTTCTCTATCTTCACACCTGCCGAGAGATGTACCTCCTTCACTCCAAGACCCTCGTAGCGACGGGTAATAGAGGGTGAGTTGCCACCGGTGATGATGATGATGTGCAGTCCCAGCTTAACAGCCAGCTGTATGGCATAGCCGTCTTTGATATTAACACTACGCTGCGGTATGCCGTCAGACCCCATAGGTATGGTCTCGGTACTCAACACTCCGTCAACGTCAAAGACGAAGGCTTTGATTTTCTTCAAGTCGTAATCAATCATACTCCTAACTCTTAACTCCTAACTTATAACTTATGATACTATTGCTCATGAGAATGTAAATATCGCGGAGGTCTGGTCTGCTGTCAAGCAGATGTATCTGTCTGCCAAGCACGGTGTCGTCCTCTCTCACCGCAGGCCCTGTCTGCGCCTCACGCGGAGAGAGCACGCTGACCTTTTGCGTTGTCTCTTTTATAAGGGGCAGAAGCGTAGCAAACGGTATGTCTATCTGCCGTAGCACATCCTCGGCAATAGTGTAGCAGTGGTTAGCGAAATTGCAGGCAAACACACTGGCTAGGTGCAGCACTTTACGCTGCTCGCTCGTGAGAGTAAATACATGCTCCGATACAGTTAGCGCGAGCCGTTTAAGGACATCGTCTTCTTCTTCAATAAAGAATGGTATTTCTTTATAGTCCAAAGCCTTTTCGCGACTGAATGTCTGCATAGGATATATCACTCCAGCGTTCTCAAAATGCTTGTCAAGCAGACTCTTTGGCAGGCTGCCTGCCGTGTGTGCAACGGTGGCTTTCGTCTTGCCCAGAGTGTGCGCCAGCTGTTCTGCCACTGAGTCAACAGCATCATCCTTCACTGAGATGATATATACATCTGCATCCTTGGGCAGAGCGTCCATATCAGTGGTGCATGGGCAACCCAACTCTGCAACTATCGACTTGAGGGCAGCCTCGCTGCGGTTCCACAACGCTATCTCATGGCCCGCTCCACTGAAAGCACGTGCCAAATGAGTGGCTACATTGCCGGCACCAAGGAGAACTATCTTATTGGCCATTGAATATTACCACTTATTGACATGCACTTTCTCCCAGAGGAGTTTGTCCTCATTCTGCGGCTTACGCTCCTGAGCTTTGTAGCCTACGGCTACCACCGCCAGTACGCCGTACTGCGCAGGAATTCCGAATGCCTCGCGGATAATGTCCTCTGCCAGGGTGCCGTCCTCACGGCTGCGACCGGCCATCTCCACCCAGCAGGAGCCAAGCCCCATGTCCTCTGCCTGCAGCATAAGCATGGTGCAAGCCACGCTGGCATCCTCTACCCATGTCTCGCTGGTTTCTTTGTCCACCGTCACGATTATTGCCAGCGGCGCGCCAGCAATAAGCTGTGCACCATTGGCTTTGCTCTCAGACAGGAGTTGCAATTTCTCTTTGTCGTCAACGAGGATAAACTCCCAGGCACGGCAGTTCTTGCCAGTGGGTGCCATCAAGGCAGCGGTCATCAGTTGCTTGCGCTGCTCCTCGGTGATGGATTGTTCGGTGAAGGTGCGAATACTACGCCTTCTTTGTGCTAAATCTTTGAAAGTCATATTTGGAATGGTTATAGGTTAGTGGTTATTGGTTATAGATATGATTGCAGCGCTCCATGCCCCTACCCTCACCACAGCGGGCTGTTGGGCTGACATCGTCAGAGCATAGCGCTTACCACTCAAAAGGTCATGAGCCTCGTAGGTGGCGGGCACTATCTGCATGAAGTCCAGGGCATGTTGCGGTATGTTGACTCCCACCTCGCCTTCGCTGTCGCTGAAGTTGCACACCACCATCCAATGGCTGCCGCCAGCAGAGCGCATAAAGGCATATACACGGTTGGAGTCCATAAGGGGGTTGTCATAGTTCACATACTGGAGGTCGTAGAACTTACCGTCAGTAAATGCTTCCTCAGAGGTGGCCAGACGCAGTATTTTTTTATATTGTGTGTATAGACTGCGGGCATCGGCGTCGATATGCTTAGAGCAGCACTTGCCTCCATCCCACCACTGCTGCACTGTGCGCACACGCCAGTAGTCGAAGATGGTGGTGCGACCATCCTCTCCGCTGAAGCCCTCGCGCTCCATGCCTCTCTCGCCAAACTCTTGACCAAAATAGAGC
>JAGCTG010000114.1 GCA_017963785.1 Bacteroidaceae bacterium
AGCCAAGCACGTTGCGGGTGAAGAAGGCGGTGAACGAGTCCATGGCCATGGCCCTCACTGCCTCGGGGGAGAGGTTGCGCCGTATGAACGGTGACAGCGACGCCAGCCATCTGTTGGGGAACGGCTGCCTATATACCTTATCTATAATATCAGTGAGCGACATGGCTACCTCATCGAAGAAGGCCTCCGTCACCTCGCGCGGCATCTGGTTCTTAAGCACGTTGCCCACGAGCAGTTTGCCGAGATGGGCTCCGCTGCCTTCGTCGCCGAGAATATATCCCAGTGCAGGTATATTGGCCACTATCTTTTGGCCGTTGTACAAACATGAGTTGCTGCCTGTGCCGAGGATGCAGGCTATGCCCTCTTGGTCTTGACACAATGCCCTGGCAGCGCCAAGCATATCGCTCTCCACATGCACCGCACACTCTTTGCCAAACACGGCTCTCAGAGCTATCGCTACGCTCTCGCTTTTCTCGCCGGGCGTGCACCCTGCGCCGTAGAACCACAAGGCATTGACGCCGCTCTCCGCTATCTTTTGCAGCGCTGAGTCTTTCAGATGGTACACCATCTCATCGGTTGTCTGCATATACGGATTGAAGCCGCAGGTCTTTATCCTGCTTACGCACACGCCTTTGTCCACAAGAGCCCAGTCTGCTTTTGTACTCCCACTGTCGGTGATTAAAATCATTGGTCAGAGGTTATGGGTTATTCGTGGGCAAAGTTACGAAAAAACTTTATTTTTTTTAGTAACTTCGCGAGAACTTTGTCAGTGGTCGCTCCGTTTGGAAAAAGCAAGGATGCTTTTCAGGCGCGGTCTGACATCCAGAAGGTCGAGAACGTGGTGGCAAAATTACGAAATCTTTTCTTCCTTTATAGCAAATTTTGAGCATCTAATTAGCCTCTATCGCCAAAAAAGCGCAAAATCCTTTGGCTGTGTACAAAAAAACACCTACTTTTGCACTCGCAATCGCAACAAGTGGGTTTTTTTGCTGCGATTGGTATCGGTAGACTCGCTAGCTCAGTAGGTAGAGCACATCCCTTTTAAGGATGGGGTCTTGGGTTCGAACCCCAAGCGGGTCACAAAAGAGGTTTCGAGCCTCTTTTTTTGTTTATTATATTCGACATTTAATCTTTTTTCTGTAACTTCGCAGACGGAAACAATAATTAGCTTAATGGCCTTAGAAACCACGAACCTAACAAATAAAAAGATCATACAACGAAAATAATTAAAACTTAGATATTATGGCAACAACACCTGAATTCCGCTATGCGCCCATGTTTCAGTTGGGCAAAGACGAGACTGAGTATTATCTGCTAACTAAGGACTATGTCAGCGTGGGTGACTTTGAGGGCAAGCCTATCCTTAAGATTGAGCCTGAGGCCCTTACGATGATGGCCAATGCCGCCTTCCGCGACGTGAGTTTCCTGCTACGCCGCAGTCACAACCTGCAAGTGGCCAAGATTCTCAACGACCCTGAAGCCAGCGACAACGACAAGTATGTCGCCCTGACCTTCCTGCGCAATGCCGAGGTATCGGCAAAGGGCAAGCTACCCCTGTGCCAGGACACCGGCACGGCTATCATCCACGGTGAGAAGGGCCAGCAGGTGTGGACTGGCTTCTGCGACGAGAAGGCTCTGAGCAAGGGCGTGTATAAGACCTACACCGAGGAGAACCTGCGCTACTCGCAGAATGCCCCTCTCGACATGTATAAGGAGGTGAACACGCGCTGCAACCTGCCTGCCCAGATTGACATCGAGGCTACCGAGGGTATGGAATACCGTTTCCTCTGTGTGACCAAGGGCGGTGGTTCTGCCAACAAGACTTATCTCTATCAAGAGACAAAGGCTAGGATTCAAAATCCCGGCACGCTGGTACCTTTCCTCGTGGAGAAGATGAAGAGCTTGGGCACTGCAGCCTGCCCGCCCTATCACATTGCCTTCGTCATTGGCGGCACCTCGGCAGAGAAGAACCTGCTGACCGTGAAGCTCGCGTCCACCCACTACTACGACGCGCTGCCCACCACCGGCGATGAGACTGGCCGCGCCTTCCGCGACGTGGAGCTGGAGGAGCAACTGCTCAAGGAGGCATGGAACATAGGGCTCGGAGCTCAGTTCGGCGGTAAATACATGGCACATGACATACGTGTCATCCGTCTGCCGCGCCACGGAGCCTCCTGCCCTATAGGTCTCGGCGTGAGCTGCTCTGCCGACCGCAATATCAAGGCTAAGATCAACAAGGACGGCATCTGGATTGAGAAGATGGACGATAAGCCTTACGAGCTCATTCCCGAGGCACTGCGCCAGGCAGGGGAGGGCGATGCTGTGAGGATCGACCTCAACCAGCCCATGACCGACGTGTGCAAGATACTGACCAACTACCCCATTGGTACTCGCCTTTCGCTCAACGGCACCATCATCGTGGGCCGCGACATTGCTCATGCCAAGATTAAGGCACGCCTCGACAGTGGCGAACCGATGCCGCAGTACCTCAAGGACCATCCCATCTATTACGCCGGCCCCGCCAAGACTCCTGCCGGAATGCCGTGCGGCTCAATGGGCCCCACCACTGCCAACCGTATGGACCCGTATGTGTATGAGTTCCAAGACCATGGTGCATCGCTCATCATGCTGGCCAAGGGCAACCGCTCCGATGAGGTGACCCGTGCTTGCAAGGACCACGGAGGCTTCTACCTCGGCTCAATTGGCGGTCCTGCAGCTATCTTGGCTCAGAATAACATCAAGTCGATTGAGTGTGTAGAATATCCCGAACTGGGCATGGAGGCGATATGGAAGATTGAGGTACAAGACTTCCCCGCCTTCATCCTGGTGGACGATAAGGGCAATGACTTCTTTAAGCAGCTGAAGCCCAACTGCTTCAAGTAGAATTGAAACATTGAAGAATGAAAGAATGGAAGCTGGCGGCCCTAATGCGGTAAGTCAGTTTCCATTCTTCTATTTCTTTGTTCTTAATACTTTCTTCAGAAACGGATAGCCGCCTCCAAGGCGAGCTCAATCATAGTGGTAAGCGATGTCTCGCGCTCAGCAGAACTTATCTCCGTCTTCTCGCAAAAGGAGTCGGAGATTGTTAGTAATGTGGCTGCACGGCGCCCAAGGGCGTTGGCATTGTGGAACAGGGCAAACGACTCCATCTCCACGCAGTCGGAGTGGGTGCGTTCGCGCAGCTGAAGGAAGGTCTCCATGCGCGGGTCAACATAAAAGACGTCGGTGGAGTGGGTGGCTGCCAACTTGCAGCAGATATTCTTTTCCATCGCTACTTGGATGATGGTCTCGTTGAGCTCTGTGCTGGGAAGCAGCACCTTGTCGATGCAGCCGTTCATCATGCGAGCGTAGGTGGAGTCGCTATATGCCTGGCTTACCAGCACCACATCCATTACATGAAGGTTTTCACGATAGCTGCCTGCCGAACCAATGCGCAGGATGTTTTCTACACCATATACATCGAATAGCTCATAGGAGTAGATGCCCATGCTTGGCATGCCCATGCCACTGCCCATGACGGAGAGCGGACACTCTTTGTAGTTTCCGGTAAATCCATACATGTTGCGCACGGAGGTGACCATCTTGGCATCCTGCAGATATTTTTCAGCAACAAACTTGGCCCTGAGAGGGTCGCCGGCCATCAGCACGGTCTTTGCGAATGCGCCATCAGGCGCAGAGATGTGGGGAGTAGGCATAGGAAAGGGTTTAAGGGTTGTGATGCAAAATTACGAAAAAACTCCTAATTCCTAACTCCTAACTCCTAACTTTTTATTATCTTTGCCGCCATTAAAGTTAAAACCATGAAACTATCTGATTTCACTAATATCAAAGACTGGCTGTATATCCTGCTCGGCAGCACCCTGCTGGCTGCAGGTTTTGTGTTCTTTATCAACCCCTACAACTTGGTGCCGGGCGGCGTGTATGGCCTCAGCATCGTGGTCCATAACTTCTTCCCCCAATTCCAGATTGGTACGATAAGCTATGTCTTTGAGGTTCCGCTGGAGATAATTATGTTTGTGTTGCTGGGCAGCAAGATGAGCATACGCACTGTAGTGGCAGCCCTCATCACGCCGCTGATAATGAACCTGATAAGTGTGCTCGTTTATCCCGACGCCGCCTCGCTAGAGTCTCTCGACCCCTCCAAATTGCTCGGCGGTCGCTTTGACCTCAGTGACCACCTTATTCTTACCTCAGTGATTGGCGCTGCTGTTATCGGTCTGGGCCAGGGGCTTGTGGCGCGCACCCAGTCAACGGGTGGTGGCACCGATATCGTGGCTATGATAATGCAGAAATATCTGCGAATACGTTTCTCGCGGGCTCTGCTCATCGTTGACGGCACGGTGGTGCTTATCGGTCTGCTGGTCATTGGCCTCGGATTGGGACGCGGCGGAGAAGTATCGTCCGACAAATGCTACCTGATGTTCTACTCTCTGATAGCCATCTATGTCTGCACACGGGTAATGGCACTTGTGCTCGGCGGCATGAAAAATGAGAAGATAATCTTCGTCATCGGCAACCATCGCATGGACACCCTGCGCAACTATATCCTCCACGACATGGAGCGCGGTGCCACTGCCATAAAGAGCACTGGCCTCTACAGTGGAGAGGAGAAGGACATGCTTATGCTTGTGGTGACAGAGAGAGAGGTAATGCGTTTCAAGCAGATAATCAAGCAATTTGAACCAAACGCCTTTATCGTCATCACCGATGCCTATAGCATCTATGGTGAGGGATTCCGCCCGCTGCCCAATCCCTCCGAGATAGTGCCGGAGTAATAGCTCAACCGTTTAATCGCTTAGCAATGAATCACAGGACAGTTGTCAACTTAGCACTGTTGCCGGCAGCCTGCGCATGGGCACAGGAGAAGCCGCTCAACATTGTATATATAATGTGCGACGACCACTCCTACCAGACCATCTCCGCCTACGGCTCCACCGTCAATCACACGCCCAACATCGACCGTCTGGCAGAGCGCGGAGTGAGGTTTACCAACAGCTTTGTGGCCAACTCGCTGTCAGGGCCGAGTCGAGCCTGTATGCTCACCGGCAAGCACAGCCACGCCAACGGCTTTACCGACAACACCAAGCGCTTCGACGGCTCACAGCAGACCTTCCCCAAGCTGCTCCAGCAGGCAGGCTATCAGACTGCAATGATAGGCAAGTGGCACCTCGTAAGCCTGCCCACAGGCTTCGACTACTACGACATACTCACTGGGCAGGGCGACTACTACAACCCCACTTTCATATGTAACGGCCAGCACCTGCAGCGCCACGGCTACTCCACCACCATTACCACCAACCTGGCTCTCAACTGGCTCGCCAACCAGCGTGACCCCCAGCGCCCATTCTGCCTCTTCATCCACCACAAGGCACCTCACCGCACATGGATGCCCGATCTGCAGGACCTGGAGCTCTTCAGCGATTCCACCTACGAGCTGCCCTCCAACTTCTACGACGACTACTCCGGCCGTCGCGCCGCGCAGCAGCAGCGCATGAGCATAGCTAAGGACATGGACGTGGTCTATGACCTTAAGATGGCAGACCGCGACAGCATCATCCACTCCTTCGACCCAACCCTTGAGCAGTGGGGCCGTGCCATGTATACCCAGCGCATGGACTCCGCACAGCAGGCCGCGTGGGACCGTCACTACCAACCGCTCATCGCCAAGTTTCGCGAGCGTTTTGGCCAAAAGATAGCTAGCGGCACCATGACACGGGCTGACAGCCTGGAGCTCAACCGCTGGAAATACCAGCAGTATATGCGCGACTACCTGCGTGTCATTCACTCCGTTGACCGCAACGTGGGCCGCGTGCTCGACTATCTGGAGGACAACGACCTGCTGGAGAACACTCTCATAGTATATACCTCCGACCAGGGCTTCTACATGGGTGAGCACGGATGGTTTGACAAGCGTTTCATGTATGAGGAGTCCTTCCGCACACCTCTCATCATGTCGCTGCCCACTGCCTATGGTGGCAAGCAGGGAGTCACCTCTGATGCCATGGTGCAAAACATAGACTATGCCCCCACTTTCCTGCAGGCCACAGGTACTGCCATTCCCTCCGATATACAGGGAGAGTCGGTGCTGGGGGAGATACAGAGTTCAAGAGTTCAAGGGTTCAAGGGTTCAAGAGTTCGTAAGTTAAAGAAGCGTAACCTATACTACCACTATTACGAGTATCCCGACGAGCACCGCGTTAACCGCCACTTCGGCATACGCACCCCGCGCTACAGCCTGATGCGTTTCTACGGCGACGTCAATCAATGGGAGCTCTATGACCTCCAGCGCGACCCTGAGAATATGCACAATCTCTACGGCAAGCCGGGCACGCTTAACCTAACTCGCAAACTAAAGAAAAAACTCCTACAACTGCAGGAGCTTTATGATGATCCTATACGCCACACTGTAAAGGACTAATATTTCTTTGGGGAGTTCGCTGGAACTAATCTAATACCATTCGCCATCGTCATCATCATAGTATTCGTCGTCATCACCATCAGTGTTGACAGGCGTCTTGGTGTCGTCCACTTCCTCAAACTCATCCCAGATAAAGTTGTCGGGCTGCTGGTCAAGCTTCAGCTCGGGCTTCACCTTGTCAGGCACATAGTACTTTTCATAGAAGTCTTTGTACTGCCCCCATGTGTAGCGGATATTGATGAGCTGGAGGTTCTGGTCGGAGATGATGATAGGCTCGGCACTGTGGGCCACGGCTATGAAGGCACTGTCGGCCATCAGATGCTGCTCGTATGCGTGTGCTTCGTCGAATGAGTAGAAGCCCTTGATACGCATCTGGTTGCCGCCACGCTCCTTGGTAAATTCTAGGTCGAAGTTGCGCACCAGGAAGTTGGTGAAGTTGAAGCGCGACACTTCGTAGATAAGCTTGCCTTCATCGAGTGAGTCGGGGCTGTAGGAGAGAATGAATGTGTAGTCGGCACGTCGCTCTGGCGAGAGGGTGTCTTGCTTAAGAGCCTGGTCGGTTTCGTCGCCGGTCTGGTCGGAGCGCTGCAGCAGCAGGGCATCGATGTCGTAGCCACCGCCTGCAGGCTGACGGCCTGCCTCTATGCCCTTGACTATCATGCCGGCTATCTCGCTAATCTTGTCCTGCGGATATTCCTTGACGAGGTCGCGCATTCCATTCACAAAGGCTGCCAAATCGCGGTTGCGCAGCTGGCTCATGGCATCGAAGAACATAAACTTAGGCCTGTTCTCACCCTGCGGGAATCGCTCGGCAGAGATGGCGCAGTTGTAGACTATCGTCTTGTAGTCGCTACGTTTGTATGCATCGTAGGTAGCCACATATAGCGAGTCTTCGATATGCTTGCCGAAGCGGGCATTCTCCTCGTAGTATGGATCGTTGATGAGAATGGCATACTTGCTTTCGGGGTATTCGGCAGTGAGCCGCAACTTATAGTGCTGATAGTCATCGCGCTGTCCCCAATGCAGCTCCATGAGATAGAGGTGATAGAGCATCTCGTCCATAGGCTGAAACTCGGGATAGTTGTCGAGGCAACGTAGCAGTGTGCGCTTGGCCAGAGCATAGTTGTCGAGATAGTCTTTCTCTATCACGCCGGCTTCGTAGAGTGCTTTCTTCAGTATGGTGTCGCTCTCTGCCATCTTCTCGGGAGTGAGGGGCAGCTGGTCGAGGTAATACTCGCGGGTCAGCTTCTCTTCAAGTTCATTGCCTTTCTTCTTTTTCTTGGCAATGGTGTCGGTAGTCAGGCTGTCGGTGGCTAAGCTGTCACGTGCTCCGCCGATAGAGTCGGTGGCGTTTTCATCATCGTTGTCAACAGTGGCAAGCACCGACTTGTTGCTGCGACGCCAGTTGTCTTCATTCTTTCGTGTTCCCCACTGCTTCTGGAAGAGATCTTTACCCATGCTCACCGACTGCACATTGTAGAAGTACCAGTCGGCACCGTCATTGGCATTGGCAGTATTGGATGGCTCCTTTTTCTCGCCACTATCCATGTCGTTGCTATCATCATTGGTGTTGCCGCGCCCCTGACGATTGCGAGCTATAGAGTCGGCCTGCTGGGCGCGCATTTCCTTCTGACGTTTTTTCTCCAGCTCGATGGCTTTGTCGATGATAGCCAGGCGCTCTGCCTCCGGCATGGCTGCAAGGGCACGCATACTGTCTTGCACAAAGATAACCTCTGACGGCTCTGCCAGCTTGTCGAGCACCTTGCTGCGTTCAGACAGGTTTTCGTAGCGCTCATGCTCCTTGCCAAGGATGCCAATAGCGTTGTTGTAGCACGTGCGGGCTTTTGAGAATCGCTCTCTTGTCCAGTATATGTCGCCCATCTGGAGCATCAGCGAGCCGTAGGCCAGTCCCTTCGTCTCCACCTTGGCGGCTCCTGTTTCATAAGCCTCGATGGCCTTGGCGGTGTCACCGCTGGAGAGGTAGATATTGCCTATGGCATAGTATATCTGGTCAAGGAATTTCTTGTTGGCGCTGAGTTTGGTGAGGCGTGTAAGTCGCTTTATCTTGCGGGCATCGCCACCGGAGGACACTCCCGACTCCGTCTGCTGCACAAGGGCATTGAGCTTCATCTCGTGTGATGAGGTCTTGTGCATACAACGCTGGAATGCCTTGTAGGCCTCTGTCTTCTGACCAAGAGCATTGTATAGCTGACCCAGCAGGAAGTAGCCACGGGCCTTCTCCAGCGAACTGCCAAATGTGGGAATCACTTTCTTCAGATAAGGCACGGCTTCCTCCCAGTGTTTCTGGCGCAGATGGTAGTTGGCCATGGCAATATTATACTCCTTGCGAGCGGTAGAGGGTATGCTGTCGCGCTTCACTTTGCGCAGCAATTCTTCGGCATCATAAAACCAGTCGATCTCAGTGTAGCATAGGGCCTGCATGGCTCTGGCACGGTTCAGCACCTCAGGCTGGGTGCGATAGAGCATCTCTACGTAAGAGAAGGTGGAGGCAGCCTCAATAAACTCGCCTTTCTGCAGCTGGGCATAACCCATCAGCATCCATGCATTTTTAAGGAATGGGTTAAACTCCTGACGCTCACGGAATTTCTTCTCTTTCTGCGTCATCTTACGACCACGCTTGCGCTCAGGCTTACGCTTGATGGAGTGGAGCTGGATGGTCTTCTCCATCTTAGTGATAGTGGTCTCAAAATCGCCCTTGCCAATGGTGCGCGACGCCTGGTTGCTCACTGGCAGCAGGGGCAGGTAGTCAGTATAGTTGTCCTTGTTACCTTCCACCTTGGCCTTATAGCCCTTGATGTAGGCCTGATGGCCGTTGAAGTAGGTGTTGTAGCGTGCGGTGAAAGCCTTCCATGCACGCGTGGAGGCTGTGTTCTCTTTGGTAGCGCAAGACGAGGCGACCACAATGGCCACCATCATCAAGAGTAAGTTTTTAATCATCTTGCGCACGAGCATGTACCTTATTTATATATAAGTATCCTACAACTTAAAACTCCCAAAAACACTTTTTATTGTACGGGCGACAAGATAAATAACTATCAGTACCACCACAACCATCGGCCCGCAGGGCACATCAAGCAGTGTGGACATTATCAATCCGCCCAGACATCCCACGATGGCCAGCACCACCGACCACACCGCCATGGTGTGCATACACTTGCAGAATAGGTTGGCTGTCATCTGCGGCACACTGAGCAGCGAGATGACCAGCACTATGCCCGCCACTTTGAGTGCAGCCACGATGCTGAGGGCCACTAGCGCCATCATCAGCCATTCAGTCTGCACCACCGGCTGACGTTGCGCACGGGCATATTCGGGGTCAAAAGCTATAGTGATTATTTGGGGCATACACAGCAGAAACACAGCCACCACTACCGCTGCCAACCCACCGAGCAGCCATAAGTCAGCAGTGTCGATGAGCAGTATGTTGCCAAAGAGATAACTTGACAGATTGGGCAGGAAAGTAGGGGAGAGGAAGCTGCAGATAATACCCACGCTCATGCCCAGCGCCCACAGCATGGCGATGGCCGAGTCGGAGCGCACCTCCTTATGACCGCTAAGCAACTGCACGCTCCATCCCGTAAGTAGGGCAAAGGCGGCGGCTCCGGCAGAGGGCGGCAGACCGGCCAAAGCACAGACACCCACTCCGCCAAGACTGGCATGAGCCATTCCGCCAGCCACAAACACCATGCGACGGCTCACGATATAAGTGCCTACCAAGCCGCAGACTACGCCGGCAAGCACACATGCTATCAGTGCGTTTTGAAAAAAAGAATATCCGAGTAAGTCTAACACTGTTGTTGTTTGTTATTTGAGATTTGAAAGTAGGTATCTGATATTTGGGAGGGCAATTCTATGCCGCGCAGATGGAGGCTGTGCAGCCACTGCGGCACCTCGTCGGGGCGCATGGTGGTAAGCACCTCCTCAAACTCCGCCACCTGCTGCTCGGTGTAGGCATCGGCAGCAATGCCCTTGTAAGCGTCCAGTTCCTCGTCTTCGAAATAGACGATTTCCTCGCTCTTATCACACTGCCTTGGCATCACGTTGCAAAAGCAGTTTACACCGCACAACTTTTTATTATTGAGCATTGAGTATTAACTCTTGAATTTCTCTATGTCTTCCCAGAATGTGGGGTATGACTTGCTTACCACCTGCGCATCTTTGATAACCAGTCCCTCGTGGAGCATTGCCAGCGGAGCCATACACATAGCCATGCGATGGTCGGAGTAGGTGTCAATACATTTACTATCTGAAGATATGCGATTTGTTTCTTTCTCGCTTCTCGCTCCTGACTTCAATACGCTTCCGTTTTCTTCCTCTACCTCATACCCCAGCTTGCCGAGTTCCTGCTGCAGAGCCAGCAGGCGGTCGGTTTCCTTGATGTGCAGAGTCTGCAGTCCGCTGAAATGAAATGGCACACCCATGCCGCAGCATGTTGCCACCATGGTCTGTGCCAAGTCAGGACAGTGGGAGAGGTCAGCCTCATAGATAGATTGGGAATTGAGAATTGAGGATTGGCCATTATCTCTCGAACTCTCGAACTTTCTGAGCACCGCTCCTTTCTTATTGAACTCTGTGCTGATACCTAGTGGTTCAAAGAGTTGCTGCACACAGCTGTCGCCTTGCAGGCTGTCGGCAAACAGGCCCTCAAGCACTATCTCGCCATCATCGGCAAGTGCCAGCATCTCATACCAGTAGCTTGCAGCGCTCCAGTCATTTTCGATGAGGTATTCGCCACCCGTATATTCGCCAGGCAACACACGGAATGTCCTGTCATCAGGCTCCTCCACTGTGATGCCGAAACGGCGCATCAGGCTGGTGGTCATATCAATGTAGGGGCGACTGATAATCTCGCCTTCCAGAGTTAGCGTCAGTCCGTTGCGCATGGTGGGCGCCACCATCAGCAATGCCGACACATACTGCGAGCTCACGCTGCCAGCCATACTTATGCTGCCGCCCTCCAGTTGTGTACCCCTGATGCGAAGCGGGGGAAAGCCCTGCTCACCTTCATAGTCGATGTCGGCTCCCAGTCGGCGCAGTGCATCCACCAGCACACCGATAGGGCGGTGGCGCATACGCTCGGTGCCTGTAATAACCACCTCGCCCGGAGTCGTGGCAAAATATGCAGTGAGAAAGCGCATAGCAGTGCCGGCAGCTCCGATGTCGATAATTTTATCATTTGAGATTTGAGACTTTTCACTCTCAGTCTCAGTCTCACTCTCACTCTCCACTCTCGCCCTCTCTCCCAATGCTTCCTCCATCGCCCTAGTGTCGTCGCAGTCGGAGATGTTGCGCAGGGAGATCTGCCCCTTTGCCAGTTGGCTGATAAGCAGCATGCGGTTGCTGATGCTCTTAGAGGCGGGCAAGCAAATTTGTCCGTGTAGAATACTTGGTATATGTGGTTGTATGTCAGGCATTGGACATTGAGCATTAAACGTTAAACATCGAAAATTGAGATTTGTGAATGCAAAATTACGAAAAAAATTTTGGTATTTCAAAATAATGTGGTAATTTTGCCGCCGTTTTCGGGGTGTAGCTCAGCTCGGTTAGAGTACGCGTCTGGGGGGCGTGGGGTCGCTGGTTCAAATCCAGTCACCCCGACAACAAAAGAAACTGCGAGGCTTTTAGGTCTCGCAGTTATTGTTTTACGGTTATAGAGGTATTTGGAATTTGAAATTTATTTTATAACCACGAATCTAACTAATCTAACAAATATTAGAAAAAAGACTCTGCGTTTCGCGCTGACGCGCTTATCAGTGGTCTTTGCTAACTGCTTTTTGTGAGCAAGCTCCCAACAGCAGTCATCAAATACCCCTGCACCCCTGGCGGGGCAAACGCATCGTTCAAAAAATAAGAAAAGCGTATTATTAAGCCATTAAGCCACCTAAGCCATTAAGCTAACCTCTAACCATTACTCTTCCCCACTGCCATTGATAATGGCGTCATACACCTTCACCACGTCGGCAGTGTTGACGCTGCTGTCGCCATTGACATCTACATCTTCGCGGAGGAAGCCGCTGCTTTCGCCATTCTCGATGAAGCTATAGATGGCTACCACATCAGCGGTGTTGATGTTGCTGTCATGGTTGACATCGCCCTTGAGCAGGGGGCCGATGGTAACCCATTCCCCTGCTACGGGTCTGCCTGCACGGTCCACCACTTGCTGGTTTTGCCAATAGGCACCAATAGGAGTGGTTATGCGACGATTATTCTCCAATATTAAGGCACTGAAGCTCTCTATGCCGCTGCGGTCGGAGCCTGTGGTGGTCAAGCCCATGAGGGTGGCGTTGTTCTTGACTGTCAGGGAGCCTGGCGTGGGACCGGCAGCGTTGATGCCGCAAGAGGTGCCTTCGCTCTTCACCGTGATGTCGCCGCTGACGGTGAGCGAGCTGTTGTAAGCCTGGATGCCCACCTTGCCTGTGGCAGCGAAGATGCCGTAGCCAGCGATAGTGGTGTTTCCGCTCAGCATCACGCCGATACAATCGTCAGCAGCTGCATTGACAAACACATTGCCCTTAATATCAATGGTGAGGCCGTCGATTCGGCTCTGAATGGCGCGACCATAGGCATGGTCGGCATCGCTCACTGAGCCTGTGCCGTCGATAGTGATATTGCTTATTTCCAATGTCATAGTGGCGGGCTGATATTCATAATGGGTACCTTTTAGATTATGATAGACTAACCGATTGCCGCCAACCCAGAGGTCATACTTGCAACATTCGTTGACAGTAGTCCACCCCGCACTGGCACCGGTGTAGTGCTTCAAGTCCCATTCGCGCTCTTTTGCCAATACTACCTGGGCAGCGGTAAATCCATTGTCTTCTCCCGACTTGGCGTGATTCACCACATAGAGGCTGCCGTGAGCGTCGCCCAACCTTTGGGGCAGGCAGTTTATCAGGGATGTCAAGCCGTCGCCGCTGATATGGTTGAGGTCACAATATATCTGCGATAGCTTGCTGGCTAAGGGAGAAACCTTAAGCGTGGTAAGTTGGTTTTGGGTACAGATGATTTTCGTAAGCTCAGTGTAGCTCGATAGGTCAAGCGAGGTGAACTGGTTGTTGGAGCAGTCCAGTATCTTGACTCCGGCAGGCATTTTGAGCGATGTCAAGGCATTGCCGGAGAGATTGATCTCCGTCAGTTCTTTGTTCTGGGTGAGATCTACGGAGGTAAGAGAGCCCTCAGTGCAGGTGAGCTTCTGAAGGTGCGACAGATACGACAGGCCCTTTAGGCCTGACTTATTCCTTGTGCTTAACTCAGTTACATTGAGAGTTTCATCTTCCCATGCCCCGAAGCCTGTGTTGCTGTACTCCAAGAAACCATTGTTATTCTTATCATAGTTACTGACGTTACCTCTTAATTCACCGAAGTTAGTCTCATCAATAGCCACGGAGACAGCAATCTTCAAATGCTTCGGCACCACTGAACCTTCATCAGAATACACAAAGGTCTTTTGGGAGCTGTTGTAAACCGCCGGCGTGATTCCTGACGTCAATACATTCACATTGCCCGACTTAGTGAAGCTCTTGAGATTATACACAGGGGTTTTGTCAGCTTCGATGTCTAAGGAAACAGTGGAATTCGACACCAGCAACGAGCCGATGTCCCTAAGCACATACGTTCCTTCGTAAGCACCGGTAGATACGCTCTCCATCACGATGTATGAATTGGTTATCTCAATCTTTTCCGTTCCCTTTTGCCCTTCTACAGCGCTGCTGGCATATCCTCCTCCCAGTTTGACGGAGGCACTGTCAAACTTGAGCGTCGCTCCGTCGGTGATATATACGGAGCCAGCGTTATAACCACCATTGATTTCGGTCTGTGAGTTTAGAGCGCCATAAATCTCTCTGCTCTTTATCGTCGTATTCTTATCTATCTTTAAGGGATTGGAGTCATGGGAAAACAAATGACACTCCTTATAGAAGATGATTGTCAGTCCGTCGCAGCCATAGTTGTGTATAGCGCGGTTGCCATCACCGTCGCGCTGTATGTCCGCATTGACCAGAGTGAGCGTCTTGGTGCTGGGGTTATACTTTACGGAGTAGGCATCAGCAGAGTAGAGAGCCTTTATGTGATCACCTGTGATATTGTTATAGTTACTGCTCGTCACCTCCACGCCACCAACCTTGATGCCGTAATTCTCTGCGCAAACATAATTGACCATTGGGAATTGACCACTGGCAATTAACAATAAAACGATCAGTCTTTTCATCCTGTTATGGGTTTATGATATTTTTTGGTTAGTAGTTTCTTCCGTTCATTATATATTCATATATGGCCACCACGTCGGCGGTGTTGATGGCGCAGTCGGCATTGAGGTCGGCGGCAGGCTGCATCCTCTCGACATCGTCGCTGCTATCTACGCCGTTGATGATAACATCGTACACCTTAACCACATCGGCGGTGTTGGCAGAGTCGTCGTGATTGACGTCGGCAAGCTCGTAATCGTATTCCTCTATATTTTTGTCATAAGGGAATATTTCCCCATAAGCATCCTTCAACCCCTTGGGCACTACAAGCCTGGCCTTGCCGAATATCCTGTCGTATTTCTCTACAACAATATCTTCGGGCTTGGTGTTGAGCAATGTTACGCAACCTATTTCGGCATCTAAGAAGGCGTATTCGTCAACGCTGCCCAGATTTCTCGAGAGGACCAACTCGCTCAAGTTCCTGCAGCGAAAGAAGGAATACGGTCGAACTTCCGTTACGGAGTTCGGGACAACCGCCTTGCTGACACTTGGGCTGTCGGTGTAGAATTGCGCCCCCAGTATCTTGGTGCCCTGAGGAATGTCGGTGTCGGGACAGAGGGCTACGAGCGTCTTGGTGTCCTTGTGCATCAGATACTTGTCGTCATCGCCGCTCTCGTAGTATGGGTTGTCCTTGCTCACAGAGATGGTGGTGAGTTTGTCGCAGAAGTAGAACACGCCATAATTTCGCGGGTCGCTCAAGCCTATCTCGCTCGTGCGGGCAGGGATGCTTATGGACTCCAGGCTCTTGCACTGGCAGAAGGCGCCGTGCTCTATGCTTGTCACCGATACGGGGATGTTCACTTCCTTAAGGTTGCTGCAATTTGCGAAGCAGAACGCACCTATCTTCTTGATGCCTGCCGGCAGGCTTACCGACTCGGCGTTGCAATTCATGAAGGCGCCTTCGTCCAGATACTGCGGCTTGTAGCGGGTGCCCTTATAGGTAACCGTGGCAGGCACATTGACGCTCGGCAGGCTCCCGTCCACCTTCTTGACAAACAGGTTGTTGTCTTCGTCAATGCTGTAGGTGATGCCGTTGATGGTAAACTCAGGCCCTTCGTACTCGACGATGTCGCCGCTATACTTGCCCTCGGCAACGTAAGCGACGCCATTCTTAATCTCATAGTTAATGCCGCCATACGAAAACGTCTGTGCACTGCCGCCAATTGTCGTTATGACTGCAATGAGAAGAAACAAATGTTTTTTCATATCTTTTTTTTGTTTTACAAATAGTCGGAGTTTGTTGCAAAGTTATCATTTTTTAGTGTAAGAGCCAAAGATCTGGCTCAGAAAAGACATTATCGCGATATTGGGGTAGTTTGTTCCAGCCACCACAAGCGACAACCAGTGCGGCTCCGCGACAAACCATATATCGTGCGCGGGAAAAAAGAACGCCCCGGCAGCAGATTCGCGCCCGTGGAAAATGCCGGAAAACGCATAAAAATTTCATTTAACCGCGCGTTCAACTGAAATTGACCGCGCGGTGAAATAAAAGGAAAACGCTATTTCTTTCCTTGGGATATGATATATTTGAAATGTGGATTGTTATTGTTGCTGTCCATTGCGGATGTCCGCTGCGGACGAAAGGAGCGCATACGAAAAGAAGAAGCCTGCACGTGCGGGCTTCTTCTTGCGTATGTCAAAGGGAAAGCTTACGGGTTTTCCCTGATACCCCTGATATCCCTGATATCCCTGGTGCGGTTACATCACTATCTTCTTACCGTTGCGAAGGTATATATTGCCCTTCTGGGGATTCTTTACCTTGCGGCCTTGTAAGTCGTAGTAGATGCCCTTCTCTTCACCCTTGACTCTAGACTCTAGACCTTGAATCGCGGTAATGACGGCATGAACCTCTACATCATGGTTGGGCATAGTAGTGGGCTCGTCCTCCCAGGCGTAGAAGTAGTCGTCGTCCTCGGCGGTGCCGAGGGGCGTGATGCGCTTGCCCTCCTCCACGTCGAGGGTTTTATATACAGTGCCGTCGATGAGATAGGTAAGCTTGTACATGTGGGGGCATCCGTTGGTGGGAGTCCAGCTTCCGTTGTTGTAGTGTTGCAGGGTCCAGCCTTTTTGGGCAGCCTGCGCCACCTGGGCAGCGGTGCATGTGTTCTTCTCGTACCTGTTGGAATGGTTGACAAGATTTACGACACCTTCCGCCGACTGTGGCAGACTCGTGACAAAGGCTGTCAGATTATTTCCCTGAATATTGTTGCCGTAGCAGTCCACACTCTTGAGGTTGGTTGTCTTTGGCATGGTGAGTGAAGTCAGCTTGTTGTTTTGGCAGTGCAATTCCTTGAGCGGGGCGTTGGCAGGCAGCGTCAGTGACGTCAGCGCATTGCTGTCGCATGCAACATAGGTGAGCTTTTCATTCTTCGAGAGGTCGAGAGTTGTCAGCCTGTTTCGGCTGCAATACAACTCTTTGAGAGAGGTGAAGTTTTCTATTCCGCTCAGCGATGATGCATTTTTGCCGCCCATGTTCAGCTTCGTTATCTTTGTGGTCTCGTCGTAGATGAAATCTGTGCTTGCCGAACTGTTGCCATAAGCGTTCTTGTTCACGATGTAGCCGTCTGCACCCACGGCCGTGGAAAGGATGTATTCGCGGAAATTCTTATCGGGGAAATTAGTCTCGTTAACCCTTATCGGCTCGTAGCACATCATTACCGTTTTTGGCCCCGAGCTGTTGTCGGTATATAAGAATTCATGAAAGACGCTACTGAACCCCACGTCCTTATACCCCGAAGAAGTCTTTGCCGGCAGGTATTTCATTCCTACATACATACTGGCAAGCTCGAGATTTTTGGTCAGCGGTATTTTCTTCGCTTCTATTTTCAGTGACGAGGCTTCCACATACAGATTGCGAATGTCATAGAGGCAATACTCTTCGGTGTCGGTGTTGTCGCAATATATCCATAGCGAGGAATTCGTCAGTTTCAGTGTCTCTTTCCCCGTCTTTCCCACGATGCTGCTGCTGTTGTTTGCCCTCACATAGAGAGCGGCATTGTCGAGTTTCAGCGTGGCGCCGTTGGTGATATAGATGGCGTCCTCGTCAACTCCCATTATCTGGCAGTCAGTTACGGCCGTGGTGTTGCGGCATTTGATGGTGGTGCTTTTCTCCAATCTCACCGGTGCCGAGTTCCGGGCATAGAGATAGTTTTTCCCGTCAAAGACAATGGTGAGATCCTTGCAGTCCGTGTTGTAGATGGCGCGGTTGTCCTTGCCGGTGCGCTCTATCTTGATGTTCTTCAGAGTGAGAATGTTGGTTGAGGGGTCATACTTGGCGTAATAATTCTCACCCTCTTTATAGCACTTGATGTTGTCGCCCGTAATGTTGGTACAGTTGGACGATGTGACGCTCACTCCGCCCACCTTGATGCCGTAGTCTTCGGCGCTGACATTTATGTTGACGAAAACGAACACGAGAAATAATGCCTTTTTCATAACACAACCTTATTTATATATTATTTTCTTGCCGTTGAGTATGTATATCTTGCCCTTCACGGGATTGGTTACCTTGTGTCCTTGCAAGTCGTAATAGATGTCAGACTCTTGACTCTCGACTCTCGACTCTTGACCTTGAATACCGGTCACAACAGCATGGACATCCACATCATGGTTGGGCATAGTGGTGGGCTCGTCCTCCCAGGCGTAGAAGTAGTCGTCATCCTCGGGGTCTTCCTCGTGGGTGATGGGGTCGCCGTACTTCATGCTTGTGATTTTATAGATAACGCCGCCGACGTAATATGTGAGATTGTAGCTGATTGCTTCGTACCATGCGTGGTACTCCAGGTCTTGGTCGGGCATAGTCGTCGCCACGTCTTTCCATCCACCGAAGGTGTAGCCCACTTTGTCCGGCACCTCGGGCAGCAGTATCTCTGCGCCATAGCCAAGTATGCTGGTGCTAAAAATCTCGTTGTCAATATAGAAGGTCACGGTGTGCGGGTTGGCGGCAAAGGTTGCCGTGATGGTCACATTGCGGGCGGGCATGGTGGCAGGAATCTCGCTCCATCCGCTGAAGGTGCTGCCTTCCTTTATGGGCGCATCGGGTGCTATGATTGGATCTCCGTAGTTGAGTGTCTCGCTGGTATATTCCTCGCCGTCAACGATGTAGGTGATGGTATATTGATTGATAGTGTACGAGCCGTGTGTCTCTATATCCTCGGCAGGCATCGTGTCGGGCAGCTCGGTCCAGCCGCTGAAGGTATAGCCTTCCTTGGTGGGCGCCTCGGGTGCGGTGATTGTAGCTCCGTAGTCGAAGGTCTGGCTGGTGTATTCCTCTCCGTCGACATAGAAGGTCACCGTGTACTGGTTGGTAGTAAAGGTTCCCGTTATGGTAACATCGTATGGATGCATCCTATGGGGAATCTCGCTCCATCCGCTGAAGGTGTAGCCCTCTTTTACGGGAGGTTCGCGTGGAGTGATTAGAGCTCCGTAGTCGAGGGCTTCGACGGCGTAAACCTCGCCATCGACGACGTAAGTGAGGGTATATTGATTGATGATGAATGATCCTGTTATCTCTATATTGAAGGCGGGCATGGTCTTAGGCAAGGCTTCTACACTCCATCCGCTGAAAGTAAAACCTAATTTACGGGGATTGCTCAGTAGCGTGATGGAATCGCCGTATGTCACGGTTCGCTCGGAATATATTTCACCATCTACTACGTATGTCAGCGTATATTTGTTGGCTGTGAAGGTGCCTGTCACCACTACGTCTTTGCTGGGCATTGTGGTGGGCACTCCCTTCCAGCCGCTGAAGGTGTAGCCCTCCTTGGTGGGGGCTGCTATCGGAGTGATGCTGGCTCCCTCCTGCATACTGAGGACTTTATACTCCTCACCGTCAACCTTATAGGTAAGATTAAAGTAATGCGGGCAACCATTGGTCTGTTTCCAGCCTGTACCATCGTTGTGCTGCAATATCCATCCACGGGATTCTGCAGTTATGCAATTCGCCGAAGTACACTTGTTTCCCTCATTGGCGTTGCTGTGATTTACAAATTCTACACCACCCTTTGAGCCGCTCCGTTGAGGCAGGGAATTGACAAACTGTGTCGTGGCATCGCCATATATCTTGTTGCCGTAGCAATAGAGCGTTTTTAAATTGGTAGCATCTGTCGGCATCTTGAGCGATGTCAACTGGTTGTTCCAACATTCTACGGTAGTGAGTTGGCTTGCACTCGACGGGAGAGTCAACGACGTCAGCGCATTGTCGCTGCAATATACGGTAGTGAGTTGGCTTGCACTCGACGGGAGAGTCAACGACGTCAGCGCATTGTCG
The DNA here is from genome assembly GCA_017963785.1 of Bacteroidaceae bacterium. Taxonomy (GTDB): domain Bacteria; phylum Bacteroidota; class Bacteroidia; order Bacteroidales; family Bacteroidaceae; genus UBA6382. Next base: position 19,952 of record JAGCTG010000114.1, read on the forward strand.
CTGCAATAAACTTTCTGCAAAGTACTACTAAAACTTGCAAGATTGAGTGAGGTGAGTTTGTTGTTGTAGCAGGCTATAGATGCGAGTGGTGCCGAAGTTGGCAATTTGAGTGTCGTCAATTGGTTGTTGGAGCAATCCAAATCCTTTAGTTCCTTATTCTTCGAGAGGTCGAGGGATGTGAGACTGTTGTCCTGGCAGTAGAGAACACCTACATGCGGCAGGTACTCTATTCCCTTCAGCGACGTGATGCCCTTGTATGGAAGACTTATTGTCTGTATTCCCGTAGTGTTGTCGTAGATTTTGAGAACACCTATATGGTCGCCATCCACACCAAGCGGGTTCTTTTGTATGATATAGGTGTCGTTGATTTTAACACGAATTTCACTACGGAATGTCGCGTCGGGAAAATGCGCTTCGTCAATAGGCACTGCCTCGCTTATCCTGATAAAATTCTTAAATTCCTCTCCGCTTGACTTCAACACGAATGTTCCCTTAGTGGAGTTGTAAACTATCTCTCCATCTACTGAAGGCAATACATACGTGCCCGATGACAAAGAGAAGGCCTTTAAATTCATTACCGGTGATTGATACGCTGTACGTCCTATCAAGCGTATGGCCGAGGCTTGCACCTGCAGCGACCCGATATCTCTCAGGGCATAATATTCATTGCCTGTGTCTATGCCAATATACAACGAAGAATTCTTTACCACAATCTTCTCGGTTGCATTCTTGCCCTCTATGGCGCTGCTGTTGCTGCCGCCGTTAATATTCACGGCTGCACTATCGAAAGTCAGCGTAATGCCATTGGTGAGGTAGATGGCATTCTCCTGGTCTCCACCAATATAAAAGTCCTCAAGCACACCTACGTTTTTGCACTTGATGGTAGTCTTCTTCTCGCAGCGCACGGCAGACGCATTGGCCGCTTTTAGATATGCCGCTCCGTCCAACACGATGGTCAGGCCGTCGCAACCGGTGTTGTATATGGCGCGGTTGTCAGAGCCCGTGCGGTCTATCTTGATGTTCTTCAGCGTCAGCGTCTTGGTCGACGGGTTGTACGAAGCCTTATAGCTCACGCCGTCCTTGTAGCGCTTGATATTATCGCCCGTAATGTTGGTATAGTTCGATGAGGTCACGCTCACTCCGCCTACCTTGAAGCCGTAGTCCTCAGCGAAAACGTTAACGAAAACGAAAACGAACACGAGAAATAATGCCTTTTTCATGATATCACTTGATTAAACGATTAAATTCCTTTTGCTATAATTGAAGAAGTTCAAGAGGAGATCCCCTCTTTATCCCTCAAGGGAACCCCGTCAAGGGAGGGAGCCCTGGCGCCAGAGTCCTCCCCCCCGAGGGGGAGTTTAGAGGGGGCTTCTATCAACTATCAATTTCCTATAAGTCCTGGTCGAGGAAGACGCCCTTGGGCGTCAGTGTCTTGACGTGGAGCTTGCCGTCGCGGCAGGTGAGGACAGTGACTGCGCATTTCTTGACGCTGGGGCCTCCGCCGATGAGCACGGGGAAACGGCATCCGTCCACGCCC